>CALXXJ010000003.1 GCA_944392665.1 uncultured Clostridia bacterium
TTTTCAATGTACTATTTTACATTTTTTGGATAATGTTTTCATATTCTATTTTTTCATAGACTACTTTACACTACCTTTTCAATATGATATTAGTTTATCAATAACATGAATAAACTGCAATCTATCTAAATTGCCTCTTTCTTCTTTTTCGTACACATTTCTATACATTTCATAATATATTCTCTTTTTTTCTCTCTATTATATTTTCTTAATTTTCCCTTATAAACAACTGTATAATTTTTTATATCTTTAAAATTTTGTGGTCTTACAATTATTGGCAAATCAGTTGATATATCTCCTGATTCTAAAATATATTTTACAAATTCAGCACAATAAAAAGAATGTTTTGGTTGAATTTTCTTATGAAATCCTACAGCCAATAATCCTAGTATATTAAAATAATATTCTGCTTTATGTTCTTCTATTCTTTTGATTTCATTTTTTATCATGATATATTGTTCTTGTGTTATATCTAAAGAATAAATAAATGCCTCTGTTTTCTTAAACCTCTTAAAAGTTCCTGTATGAATTCCTTCTTTTACAAATCCACCCCAAAAAGGATTATATGGATGTAATCTTCCAAAACTATACATTTGATTCAAATCCTCATCTAATGCAATTGAAACATGTGTAAATTCATCTTTCGTCCATTTTCTAATAATCTTTGAAAGTAGTGTTCCTGTGTGTGTTAAAATAATATATATCTTTTTCATGGCATTTCTCCTTTATTATATCTGACATCAGTATATCATGTTTTTTATAATATGTATCTAGTTTTGTATAAATTTTATGTATAAATATCTATTTTTTGCATATACTATCATTAACATTTAATTTTATATATTAAATGTAATTATTTCGTTTTAAGACGTTTTAAGACCTCTTTTAGAAGAGGTCTTATCTATTATTGTAAGAAAATCTATTTTTATCTTGAATACTATATAGATTTTTTCGTACACAACAAGGTTAAATTTTTTATATTTTCTTTAATCGTAAACTATTTAATGTAACTGTCACACTACTAATCGTCATACTAAAAGCTGCAAACATAGGATTCATGGTGATACCTAATGGAATTAGTACACCTGCTGCAATTGGTATCATACAAATATTATAGAAAAACGCCCAAAATAGGTTTTGTTTAATAATGCGCATTGTTTTTTTACTAATTTGTATTAAGTCATTAATTCTGTCTAAATTATCCTTCATTAAAACAACATCACTACTATCCATAGCAATATCTGTACCACTTCCAACAGAAACACCAATATCTGCTTTTACTAAGCTAATACTGTCATTAATGCCATCTCCACACATCATGACGAATCCATTTTCCTTTAGTTTTGTTATTTCTTCTGCCTTTTGTTTTGGTACAACACCTGCAATGACCTTTTCAATTCCAATTGTCTCTCCGATTGCTTTTGCTGTTTTTTCATTATCTCCTGTTAGCATAACAGGAGATATGTTTTGTTGTTTTAATTTATCAATCACTTCTTTTGCATTTTCTTTTATAATATCTTTCACACCAATTAAAGCCATTAAAGTCTGCTCTTTTGCTACAAATAAGATACTATTTCCATCATTTTCTAATATTTCATCATCATTGATTTCATTTTCTTTTATTGTTTTATCAATATTAACATTGTTCTCTAACATTAGTTTTTTATTTCCTATAAGATAATTTACTCCGTTATATTTTGCTTGTATTCCATATCCAGAAATGTTTTTAAAATCTGTAACTTTTTTTGAGTCCATGGATATATTTCTTTCTTCTGCATATTTTACAATTCCCCTTGCAATTGGATGTTCTGAATGGTTTTCTATATTGGCTACTGCTTCTATGATTTCATCTTCTTTTAAGTCAGAATAATTAAATATTTGAGATATACTTAAATGTCCTTTGGTCAATGTTCCTGTTTTGTCAAATACTATTGTTTTTATTTTATGAGCATTTTCTAAAGCTTCACTTGATTTTACTAATATTCCTTTTCTACTTGCTAATCCTGAGGCCATCACAATCGCAAGTGGTGTTGCTAAACCTAAACTACAAGGACAAGCTACTACTAATACAGTAATAAAGATGTTTATAATAAACCCAATATCTTTTCCTAGGATTGCCCACACAATACTTGCTATAATAGCAATTAAGATAATAGCAGGAACAAAATACCCACTAATGGTATCTGCAATTTTTGCAATCGGTGCTTTGGTATTGGTTGCTTCTACAACCATTCTGACAATTTCTGATACAGTAGATTCTTTTCCAATTTTTTCTGCTTTGTATTTTATCATACCATCATAATTCATACTTCCAGCAATGACTTTATCTCCTATTGCTTTCTTTACAGGAACACTTTCTCCTGTGATAAAAGATTCATCAATATGTGTTATACCTTCTATAATTTCACCATCTACCGCTATTTTTTCTCCTGGTTTACAAATCACTATATCTCCTTTTTGAATTTCGTCTAAGGTTACTTGCTTTTGTTTTCCGTCTTTTTCAATAGTCGCTAAATTTGGTGTTATCATCATTAAATTTTGTATGGCTTCTTTGGTTTTATCTTTATTTCTTCCTTCTACATATTTTCCGATTTTGATAAAGAAGAGGATAATAACAATTGATTCATAATATAAATGATGAACTGCTTCCTCATTTCCTATAAAGATTTGATAGGTATTATACATACTATATAATAAACTACTAATAACGCCTAATCCAACTAATGTGTCCATATTGGGTGTTTTATGCACTAAATTTTTATATCCATTTCGTATAATATCTTTTCCTAAATATATAGAAATGATGGATAAGATAAATTGCACAATGGAAAAATAAATCGGATTATGATGCATATTCAAGATTTCAAAAATAGGTAATCCTATCATTTGTCCCATAGAAATATATAAAATTAAAATGGCTAGGATGGTTAAGCCTATTAATTTGTATTTTTCGTTTGATGCTTTCTTCTTTTCTTTTTCTAATTTGTCAATTCCTAAACTTTCAAATCCTGCTTTTTCGACAAATTTTTCTATTTGTGGGATATCTAATAATTTCTCATCATATTCAATACTCGCATTATTCATAACTAGGTTGACAGATGCTTGTTTGATTCCTTCTTGTTTGTTTAAATATTTTTCTAATCCATTAGAACAAGCACTACATGTCATTCCATCTATTTTTAAGAGAACTTTTTTCAAACTATGTTCCTCCTTCTTTATTATTTTGTATATATTTCTGATTGTATTTTTCCGTATACAACAAAGTTAGGCTTATTTTACGACTTCAAATCCAGCATCTTCAATTGCCTCATAGAAATCCTCTATTTTAGCAATAGTTTCATCATATTCTATATCTGCTAATTTATTTTCTAAACTAACTTCTGCCATATTTACCCCTTCTACATTACTTAATACTTTTGTTAATCTTTTTGAACAACCTTCACAATGCATTCCTTCAATTTTAATTTCTACTTTTTTCATTTTTTATCCCTTTCCTTTCTTTTTTAATTATGTACTTTTATCAAAATTACATATTACATCTTAGCAAAAATTGTAAAAACTAACATTCTACTTACTTACTTTTCTATCTCATTTTTTTAAACAAATTCATAATCTCTTCTGTTACTTCTGTATGACCTTCTTTTATTTGTTTGGCTATACATCTTTCTAAATGTTTTTCTAAAATAACATTTTCCAAACTTTCTAGAGCTTTGTTTACAGCCAACATTTGTGTTAAAACATCATCACAGTATCGATTATCTTCTATCATTTGTTTAATACCTCTAATCTGTCCTTCAATAATATTTAATCTTTTAGTTAATTGTTTCTTTTCTTCTTCATCTCTATATGTTTTCTTCTTAGAAGTACAACAATTCTCTTTCATTTTTCTCACCTCTCAAAAAGATTATATACCCCATAGGGGTATGTGTCAAGTCTATAAAAATATTTTATCCAATTAAATATGCATTATCAATTTTTCTATGTAACGTTTTTTGTTGAATAGAAAAAAATCACTTTTCCTATTCAACAAAAAAACACTTCCTATAAGAAGTGTTCTTTATCTTATTCATCTAAATAATTTTGAATTTTTTTCATAAATATTAATCTTGCAATAATATCTAATACTGCATAAATAACAATCGCAATACCAACAATTCTAATTGCTAAAGTTGAACTTACCAATATGACAATTCCTGCCATAATCATGAATAAAGCACAAAGTACAGTTATTGTCCAAAGTCCAGATTTCACTTCTTTCCATACTAAAGAAGTTTGGAAATTTCTAATTCCTGAAGCAATTATCCAGATTCCTAATGCTACTCTAAAAATTCCTGTAATTACATCTGAACAGCATAGAACAATCACACCCAATACAGTTGCTATTAATGCAAATGTTAATAAGTAATCTTCTTTATCTTTAGATGTGAAATAATCTACCAATTTTAAAAATCCCATGATAAATAAAACCATTCCTAAAAGTATATATATAACAGACATCATTTCAGAAGGTTTTATAATTAGCAATACTCCTAATATCACAAATAAGATAGATATTATAATATCTGTCCAGCTTGTTCTTTTTAAAAAATTTTCAAACATTTATATCTCCCCTCTTTCTTTTGTATTTACCTTAAAATTATATCATAAAAACAGATTTTCATGTTTTTATTTTGCCATTCCTTTTTTTAAAATTTCTATTTGCTTAGATAATTCTTCTTTTCCGTTCTTCCTTTGATACCTTCTTATGCATGACATCAATAATTTCTGCTCGTAAAATACAAGTTAGTATTCTTAACATATATTCTATATCTTCATTATTTTCAATCGCTAATAGACTTGTATTAATATAGCAATTATTTTTATCCATATCTTTTAAATCTGTAATTTTTTTTAACTTTATATTTTTATAGATATTCACATTTTCATTGCGTAATTTATTAATAATATTTTGAAATAATTTTACTTCTGCTTCATGATAACTTTTATCTACAAAATAAGAATATAAATCTAATGTTGTTAAAAATATGTCTCCTTCATTTTGTATTAATAATTTTTTGATTTCTTCTTTTTCATCATTTAAAAAATCTTCTATAATATATTTTAAGGCATCTTCTTTATCTTCAAAATATTGATAAAAACTCCCTCTTGGTATGTTAGCTTCTTCTATAATATTACTAATTGATGCTTTTTCAAATGTATGTTTTGTAAATTCATTTTTTAAAGCTCTTTTTATTTTTTCTCTTTTTTCTTCATTTAGATTATAAAACGTAGATTTTGGCATCATACACCTCCATATACACTATTAGATAACAAAAAATAGTACTTCTATAAAGCACTACTTTCCCCTTCATTATGCATCTTTATTTTCTTTTTTAGCAATTACTTCTTTTCCATCATAATATCCGCAGTTTTTGCATACTCTGTGTGGCATTACTGGTTCATGACAATGTGGACAAGTTGTATATGCTGGTTGTTCTTTTTTCCATGTTGATCTTTTAGCATGTGTTCTTGCTTTAGACCATCTTCTTTTTGGTTGTGCCATCTAAATCCCTCCTTGCTTAAGATATATGTATATATCTATTGTTATTTTTATCGATATTTTAGTCACTATAAGATTATACAAGTATTTTCATTTTTTGTCAACTGTTGCCACAATATTTTTTATATAATTCTTGAACATTTTTCCTTGTTAATACCTTGTCTATCCCTTCTATACTGACTTGTGTAAAAAATTCTGTTAACATATCTTTTAATTTTTCATTGATAAATAATTTTTCTCTTTCCTTTTTCCAATATGTTAGAGGATACTCTTTATTCCAATTTTTTCCTTGATAAGTGATTCCTGCTGCCAATTTATCACATATCATTTCTGCTGTATATACATATGGCATAATTGGTGTCTGTTCTGGTGCATTCCTATCTACCCAATATTCACTATGATGCTTATTTCTTCCTTTATGGTGTAACCATGCTTCAGAATATCCTTTATCTTGTTTTGTACTGACAATTGGTGAACGATTTCCTTCATAATATCGGACACTTTCTAAAAATTCTGTTGGCGAATATTTGGATAAATCATGTACGAAACCTCTCCAATATAATCCGAGTCTACAACATAGTTTAAAAACCAACCATCTATGTTTAGTAATTAATATAAAATGTTTTATTACATTTTTGAATTTTATTTTTCGTTTCATTTTTATACTCAGTCCTTTCTTAGTAGTAAAATCCTTCTATTTTTCTTTCTGAATATAGCAATTAACTTTTCTTTGTTAAGTCTACTATACTTTTTTTCTAAAATCAATAAATTTTATTTCTTTTTTTGCATATGATATATAGATTGGAGGTATAAAATACATGTGTGGTTTTGCTGGATTTGTGAATATAAAAGAAAAATTAGATCAAGATTCTAAAATAATTTTAGAGAATATGAATGGTACATTATCAAAAAGAGGTCCTGATGAGGATGGATATTTTGTTTCAGATAATGCCTATTTAGCACATAAACGATTAATTGTGATTGATCCTAATGGTGGTAAACAACCAATGATAGAACATACATCATATGGAGATTATATTATTTGTTATAATGGGCAGATATATAACACAAAAGAACTTAGAGATATCTTAATCCAAAATGGGTTTACTTTTAAAGGACATTGTGATACAGAAGTCATCTTAAAAGGATATATTCATTTTGGAAAAGAAATTGTCCATCATCTAAATGGTATCTTTGCTTTTGCCATTTGGAATACCAAAGATAAGGAATTATTTATGGCAAGAGATCATTTTGGTGTAAAACCATTATTTTATTCTGTCCTTCATAATACCCTAGTATTTGGTTCAGAAATAAAAGCGATATTTCAATATCCTGGAATTGAAAAAATTTTAGATAGCCAAGGTATATCCGAATTATTGGGAATTGGTCCTAGTCATACACCTGGTACAACAATTTTTAAGAATATCTATGAATTAAAGCCTGCTCATTTTGCTGTATTTAATGAATATGGATTAAAGATAAAACGATATTGGAAGTTACATTCGGAAGAACATACAGATAATTTAGCACAAACTTGTCATCATGTTCGTTATTTGTTAAAAGATGCAATCGAACGACAATTGGTTTCAGATGTTCCTTTGTGTACTTTCTTATCTGGTGGTTTAGATTCTAGTATCATCACAAAATTTGCTGCTGATTTTTACGAAAAAGAAAAATTACCACCTTTAGATACCTATTCCATTGATTATGTAGATAATGATAAAAATTTTGTTAAAAGTGATTTTCAGCCAAATTCAGATAATTATTATATAAATTTAATGTGTAAAAATTTGCATACCAAACATCATAATGTTGTAATTGACACCCCAGAACTTGCCTCTTATTTATATGATAGTATGATTGCAAGAGATATGCCTGGTATGGCTGACATTGATTCTTCTTTATTGTTGTTCTGCAAACATGTAAAACCAGAGCAAACGGTTGCTCTAACAGGTGAATGTGCTGATGAAATCTTTGGAGGTTACCCATGGTTTTTTAGAGAAGATGCTTTAAATAGTGGTACATTTCCTTGGTCAATTGCCATCAACGAAAGGCAAACCTTATTACATTCTGATTTAAGTAAAAAAGTACATTTAAGAGAATATATTGATTATCGTTATAACGAAAGTTTAGAAGAGGTTGAAATATTAGATACAGATTCTAAGGAAACTGCTGAAAAACGAAAAATTTCTTATTTAACTTTAAATTGGTTTATGCAAACATTGTTAGATCGTTCTGATAGAATGGCTATGTATAATGGATTTGAACTTCGTGTTCCTTTCTGTGATTACAGATTAGCACAATATGTATGGAATATTCCTTGGGAAATGAAGGCTTTAAATGGTAGAGAAAAAGGATTACTTCGTTATATTTGTAAAGATTTTTTACCTGCTGAAATTGTGGATAGAAAAAAATCACCATATCCTAAAACACATAATCCTACGTATTTAACTAAAGTAAAAGATATGTTGACAAATATTATGCAAAATCCAAATGCATCGATTAATGATTTATTAAATAGAAAATATATTTTAGAAATCTTAGATACAAATGGTTCTAGTTTTTCTAGACCTTGGTTTGGTCAATTGATGACTGGACCTCAGCTTATGGCATATCTTTGTCAAGTGAATATGTGGCTTGAGAGATATCAGCCTAAGATTGAAATATAATTTTTAACTTGAGGTCGTAATTTGCACCCTCAAGTTTTACAATTCTTTATAATCTTCTTTTGGCAATTTATTACTATCAGCTATTTTCTTACTTTCTGACTTAACTCTTCTCTCTAATTTCTTTAAATCTTCTGCTGGTTTTAAATTTTCTGGTTTAATTCCTCTTTTATTTAACATATTTCTTACACTTAAGTTATTATCTACATGCTCATCAGTTATACTTTCTTCACCATACATATCTTTTTCAGTCACATTGTAATTTGTCATTTCTGTTGCTAGATTTTTTGCTGCAATTGTTAATGTTGGTAAAAAATCTGCAAGAGGTCTATTTTCTTTTACTCCGTATTTTGCTTTCATCTGCATTGTATTTAATCCACCAAATAATGCTGAATCACCTTTTGAACGTATTCTTGCAAAACCTAAATCATCCACTCCTCTTTCATAAATATTTTTAGATAACTGCTGTTCAGATTCTTTTAGTTTTTCTCTTGCTTCTAATCGGTTCATTAGTCTTATCCTGTCTTCAATTATTTCTTGTTTTCTAGTTTGTACTGCAAAATATGTTTGAGCAAATGCAATTTCTTCTTTTTTAGAGT
Organism: uncultured Clostridia bacterium; assembly: GCA_944392665.1. Taxonomy (GTDB): domain Bacteria; phylum Bacillota; class Clostridia; order TANB77; family CAG-508; genus CAG-269. The sequence goes on from CALXXJ010000003.1 coordinate 8,805, forward strand.
CTCCATTTTGAGCTATTAAATAACAAGCATATCTTGTTAACATATAGTCTTCAACTTGTCTTTTAGCACCTTTTCCTAAATCTATCATTTTGCTGACCTTAGCAAAATGATCACTTACACTTATACCAGCACTTTCACAAGATATCATAGCTTTGTTTTTTCAAATTCCATAAATATCCCTTCCTCAATCCTTAAATATAATATATCCTATTATTATAAGCAATTTTTTCCTATGACTTTTAAATTGTAATTGCAAGTTTTTCTGAGGACTTTTCAACTGTAATTGCTTATTTTCTTTATATATTCATTATCTTCTATTCTTGAAATTGCAAAACATTTTTTACCCAAATCTTTTAAAGAAGCTCCTATATGATACAATTCTTTATTATCTATTACGATAAATCTATCATGAAATTTATTGGTATATGCTAATTTTAACACTGGATACTGCTTATTAAATTTTTGAATATCTAATTTTCTTATATTGCTATTTTGTGTTGTTAATATTACTACTTCTACTTCTTTATTTTTCTTTGATAACATTTTCAAAATACTATCATCTATGTAATTATCTATAATTAAGATTTTTTGTTTTGCTTTCTTTATAATATCTATAATTAAACTATATGCGTCATAAATTTGTTCATCGAAAAATATGCTTTGTTTTAATTCTATTTTTTCATTTTTTTGAAGTTCATCAAAAACTTTTTCAAACTTTTTTTCATGCTCTGTTAACATTTTGTTTTGTTCCAATATTTTATATTCTACGTTTGTTAGTCTTTCAAATACTTGTCCATTTCTTGCAATAAATTTTCGCATTTCAACAAAGGCATTCATAATACTAATACTTACTTGTATTGCTACTTGATTTCTTAGCAATCCTGAAAGCATTGCAATTCCCTGTTCTGTAAATACATATGGTAATGTTCTTCTGCCTCCATAGTTTTCTTTTTCCAAACTTGAGGTTGCAAATTGCAACCTCAAGTTTTCTGTCTCATTCTCTGTTAATTGAAAGCAAAAATTTTCTGGAAATCTTTCTTTATTCCTTCTTACAGCTAAATTAATATATTTTGTTTCATAATGATATAACATAGCTACATCACTATCTAACATTACTTGTTTTCCTCTAATTGTATAAATTAAATTTTTTATGTTTTCTGTTTCAGATTTTGTTGTATTTAAATTTTCATCTATTGGTACCATATTATTTTCTTCATTCATAATTACCACATCCTTCATTTGTTGCATGTATTATAGAACATATGTTCTTGAATATCAAGTGGTTTTTTCCAAAATTACATCTTTGTTATTTGTTCATACTTTGATCAATTTTTAGTCATGTATGCACTTAGAATTAAGTTATAAATTGTAAAATCACTGGGTTCTATTATTTTGCTAACTTCAGCAAAATGATTTCACTTAATTATCTACAAATTCAAATCTATCCTCTAAAACATTTACAGAATCTCCTCCCACAAAAGCTTTAAACTCTCCACTTTCTGCTACCAATTCTAGTTTTTCATTCCAGAATTTTAACATATGCATATCAATATTAAAATGTATATATTTTATTTCATGTGGCTTAAAATATTCTTTTTTAAATGCTTTTAATTCTTTTACTGGTCTTACCACACTTCCATATAAATCTTGTATATATAACTGTATCACTTCATATCCTGCATAATCACTTTGATTTTCTATCTTTATAGTTACAGTAATCGTTTCGTTTTTATTCATTTTATGGTTGTTTAAATATAACTCTGTATATTTAAAATCACAATATGACAAACCATATCCAAATGGGTAAAAACTTTCTGTTGGAATATCTTGATATCTGGATAGATATCGAAGATTATCATGGTGTGGCCTACCAGTATTGTAATGATTATAATATACTGGGCATTGTCCTACATTCTGAGGAAAGCTCATAGTTAATTTTCCTGATGGATTTTCTTCTCCTAATATCATTTCTGTAATGGCTTTTGCTCCTGTTGTTCCTGGAAACCATACTTCTAAAATGGCATCTAATTTTGGTTCTATCGTATTAAGTTCAATTGGCCTACCATTAAATAGAATTAATATCATTGGCTTTGATAATGTATATAATTCATTAATTAATTGTATTTGATTTTCTGGTAAAGCAATATTAGAACGTGAACATGCTTCTCCACTTTGTTTATAATGCTCTCCTAGTGCCAAAAGAATGACATCTGCCTTTTTTGCAGTTTGCATGGCTGAAGCAATCATGTCTTGTTCTTTTTGTCTTTCATTTTCTACATGCACGATAGGTGATCCATCTGCTGATAGTATTTTATTAATTTCTTCTTGTCGTAAAATTTCACACCCTTTTGCATATATCACTTGATTTCCCATTTTTTCTTTAAATATGTCCAAGATGGTACCATTTTTGGTTCTATCAGAAAACATAGACCATGATCCAGTGATTCCAATATTATCTATATATGGTCCAATTAAAGCAATCTTTTTACTTTTTTGTAATGGTAATACATGGTTCTTATTTTTCAATAATACAAATGTTTCTTGTGTTAATTTTTTTGCTTTTTCTAAATTTATTGGATTCATTATATATGTCTTTTCTTTTTCTTCATTTGTATTTCCATATGGATTTTCAAATAATCCTAATTTATTTTTTAAGGTTAATATTCTTAAAACACTTTCATTTACTTTGTTTTCTATTTCTTGATTTTGTAAACACAAGTCTTTTAAATGATTTGCATATATACCAGACATCATATCAATATCAATTCCTGCAGTGATGGCATTTTTTGCTGCTTCTGTTTCATTTGCAGAATACCCATGTGTTATAGTTTCTTCAACAGCCCCATAGTCTGAAATGACAATTCCTTTAAATCCTAATTCTTTTCTGATTACCTCTTGAATTAGCCATTTATTTACTGTAGAAGGAATTCCATTTAATATATTAAATGATGTCATTAACATTTCTGCTCCTGCTTCTATTGCTGCTTTATATGCTGGTAAATAATATTGTCTAAATTCTCTTTCTGACATGTCTACTGTGTTGTAGTCTCTTCCAGCTTCTACTGCTCCATATGCTGCTATATGTTTTACACAAGATGCCATTTTTCCTACCTCAAAAAGATTTTTTCCTTGATATGCTTTCACCATTGTTCTCGCATAAATTTCTCCTAGAAGAGGATCTTCTCCTCCTATGGATTCCATGACTCTTCCCCATCTAGCATCTCTTGATAAGTCTACCATTGGTGAAAAATTAACATTAGCACCTGCTATGCTAGATTCCATGCTAGATATTTCTGTCATCTCTTTTATCGCTTTCGTATTCCATGAACAGCCTTGTGCAATTGGTATGGGAAATGCAATCTTATATCCATTAATAATATCATCCATAAATAGAAGAGGTATTTTTAATCTGCTTTTAGATAAATATTCATCTTGTACCTTTTTTACTTTTTCTGCTCCTATAATATTTAAAACAGAACCTACATGATATATTTTTTCCTTAGATAGATGTAAATTCTTTAATGGGCCTGTTAATACACTGTTTGTATCTTCTGATAAGAATACATCTCCTGTAATTTGTACCATTTGACCTATTTTTTCTTCTATTGTCATTTTGTTTAATAATTCTAGTATTTCCTTATGTTTCATAGGCACCTCCATTCAAGCAATTTGACTCTCTATATAGGATTTCTTTTTAATATTTAAGATTTCTAATCCTTTTTGTATATATTCATTTTTCATAAAATGCTTCCATAGTAATTGAGATAAATAGTTTTCTATCATCATCATAGATATGCCTTTATCTATTCCAATCACTTCTTTTGAATACCATTCTCCATTTTCTAAATTATATCCATCGATAAAACCATATTTTCCCCATAATTTGGGATAATGGTTGTAATAATTTTCTAATGCCTTTATACTTAATTCTGGTGTAAATACAATTGAACCTGCTGCACTACAAGGACTAACTGTTCCATCATTTTGTTTATCCACATCTGCTAAAGCTGGCATTGCTCCATATTCTCCAGAATATCCCTTAGGTCCTAAACATGGTGTCAGTCCCCATGAATCTTCACCAAATGTTTTAAATCTATCTTTATTTTTAATGCAATATGTCCTATTTGCTATGGTTGCTTTTTTTGAGTTTTCAAACCAGTCAATTCCATTTTCATCTTTTCTATCTCTAAAATCTATCCATGCATGAGAAAATTGGTAAGTAAATAATGTTCCACAATATGTATAAATAATATCTTTTATTCCTTCATATGTGCATTTTTCTTTTTTTATATCATCATACATTGTTTTTTGAATTGGATATGTTGGAGAAGCTACACCTAAAACATATAGCATCAGCTGCTCAGCATACATATCCCAATGTCCCCAAAATCCCATTTCTGGTTTATATCCCATATAAAAATAATTACTTTCTTTATTTCGATACCATTCCCAATCCACTCTTTTATATAGTTCTTCTGCTTTTTGTTTTACTTGTCCTTGAAAATATTCGCCGACTAATATGGCTCCACATATAAAAATAGCTGTGTCAATGATTGATATTTCACAATTCCATTCTCTCTTTCCTGTATGTATATTTACAAAATGATAATAAAATCCGTTTTTTCCTTCTACATAGTTTAAAAAAGTATCTAGAGTTTTACTTGCTCTTTTATAAGCTTCTGGATAAGCAATCCAGTTTCTATTAGCTCCAATCACTAAAGCTGCTAACCCATATCCAACAGATGCAATACTTGCAATTTCATCTGCATACATGTCCTTATCTTTTATTAATCCATATCCTCTACTTTTTGAGTCTACATTTGCTTCTTTTATGAAGAAATGATAACTTGCTTTCAACTCTTTTAATAATAATGTGTCTCCATATTTCTTTAGTAATCTCATATATATTTTTCACCTCTAATATTATCTTAGCATGTCTTTTTGCTTTTTCCTATGGGAATTTTTGGCGAACTTTAGACCAATATTTTAGAGGCCACAAACTGTGACCTCTATACATTTTTTCTATTATTATTTATATTCTTCCATAAGTTCATCTCTCACTTTTTTATCTAATGCTAAAATTTCTTCCACAGATGTTAATGGTATTACTTTATGATTATCTAAAGCTTTTTCAATCATTCTTGGTATCTCTGTATAAGTAATTTCTTTATCTAAAAATTTCTTTACTGCCACTTCATTTGCCGCATTTAAAACAACTTGTGCACTATGTCCCATTTCTATTGCCTTAAAAGCTAATTTTAAACATTTAAATTTTTCTAAATCTGGCTTTTCAAATTTTAGTGTTTGCACTTCAAATAAATCTAATTTTTCAATTCTATTTTCTAATCTTGTTGGATAATTTAATGCATATGCGATTGGAATTTGCATATCTTTTGGTCCAATATTCGCCATAATGGTTCCGTCTTTAAATTGTACCATAGAATGTACTAAACTTTGTCTATGCACAACTACTTGAATATTTGATGGATCTACATCAAATAACCATCTAGCCTCTATGACTTCAAAACCTTTATTCATCATTGTAGATGAGTCAATGGTAACTTTTGGTCCCATTTTCCATGTTGGATGGTTTAGAGCTTGTTCTGGTGTAATATCATCTGTAATTGGTTTATCAAAAAATGGTCCTCCAGATGCAGTTAATAATATTTTATCAATTGGATTGGTTTCCTCTCCTCTTAAGCATTGCATAATAGCACTATGCTCACTATCTACTGTAAGTAACTCTGTTTTACATTCTTTTGCTAAATTCATAATCAAAGAACCACCTGTTACCAATACTTCTTTATTCGCTAGTGCAACTTGTTTGGTATGTTTTATCATGTTGTAAGTTGGTTCTAATCCTGAAACTCCAACTAAAGCTGATACAGCAATATCTGCATCTTCTAATTTAGAAATTTCTCTTAATCCGTCTTCCCCATAATAAATATCTAAATTAGGAAATTCTTTTTTCAATCTGTCAGCATTTTCTTTTGCTGTAATATACACATGTTTTGGTTGAAATTTATGAATTTGCTCAATCAATCTTTCAATATTTCTTCCAGCAACTAATGTAATTGCTTGAAACAAATCAGGATTTTCCTCCACAATTCTTAATGTTGTTGTTCCAATGGAACCTGTTGAACCAAAAATAGATATTTTTTTCATTTATAATTCCTCCTATAATTTTTTTATCATTTCTTCTATTTGTTTATCTTCCTTTATTTTTTCTTTAATTATATCAGTCATTCATTTTTTTAGCAATTATTTTCCTTAAAATAACAAAGAAGTAGATCAATCATTTGATTTCTTAGATTAAGCTACCCCGTTTTGCTTCTTTAATGTGAAATATCTTCATTTATATTTTCAATATAATATTCTCTAATTTTCATTATTAGCTCATTTTTATCACATCCTAGTTTATCTGATAAATCTTCTAACACATCATCGACATCTTCTCCCATATCAATTCTCTTAAGAATTTCCGTTTTTATTTGTGCTATATCTTTATCTTCATCATATACTCTATTTAAAGCTTCATTTTCTACATCTGATTTATCATCTTTTACTTCAAGATTTCCATACTTATCTGTATTGTAACATGTTCTAGTTTCTCTTATTACAAAATTATCCAATATTATTTTGCCTTTCATTGCCAATTTGGCTCTCAGTGTTATTTTTCTAAAAAGTGTGTCTTCATCATCTTCATGATTTTTTTCTAAATCACCACATTTTTCTATAATATATAGAAATGTATCTGATGCATAATCATCTATCTTTGAAGCAATTTTATAATTGTTGCACAATTTTACTGCTATAGCTCTAGAAATATTTGTAATTCTATTTACATATTTCTGTATAAATTCTGTTGAACACCCTATTTTTTTCTTGCCATACCAACATCCATTTTGTTTTTCTAATATTTCTTTAATTTCCTTTACATCATAAATAAATATTGTCAATATATATTTTAAGCACTCTTCAAATGTAATATCATTTTCCTCTGCAAATGTTTTTATTTCTTGTTTTGAATGAAATTCTACATTTGTATTTTTTATACTATTTTTAAAATTATCTTTTGCTTTTTTTATTCTTTTGTTTAAAATTGGTTGTTTTAAGCCTTTTCGTAAAATTCCGTATATCAACACCGATTACTTCAGCAAAAGTTCTTCTAGTTCCTTGTTTACCAAATTTTTCATGAATTTTTTCAAATTCTTCTAAGTCTATCCTATATCCTAAATAATAACCATTACTATCAAGAGATTTAGATATCTCTGTACCATATTTTTCTAGCAGTCCTAAAAAAATTCTTGCTTTGATTTTTCTTTTTCCTCTCATATCATGCAATTTACTTTTAGGAATTTCTAATATTTGTTCTGCATAATCCCTTTCTAATAATCTAATAGGATATTTTATATATATTTCTCTCAAACAATCTATATCTATCCATTCACCTATTTGTAATTCCTTTAATATTCCTTGTTGTAAAGCTTTAATTTCATCTGGAGAAATTTTTTCATTTTGTAGTATAATCACTTTCTTTTTTGCGTTATTAGTAAATTTCAAACTATAAAATACTTCTTGTTTAATATCTAATATTTTCTCTGCAAATTCTTTTTCATTTAATGGGAAATAATTCTCATCATATATCCTTTTAAATTGTTCATAAGTTATCATCTCTCCTATATGTAAATTTTCTTTTTGGATAAGTTTTTTTCTAAAATTAGATACTGTATTCTCGTCTATTTCTAAGTTTTTTAATATAACTGCTTTATTCCCATTGCTTTTGATTGTTCTGAGACTTGCTTCAGTTATATCTAACATTTTTTCAGCAAATTCTTTTTCTGATAAAACAGTATAATATTTATCAAAAATTGCTTTAAATTCATCATAATTCATTCCTTGTTTTTTATAAAGTTTTTCTTTCCAAATAATATATCTTCTAATTTTTAAAATTAATTCTTCACTTATAGTAGTTTTCTTTAAAATCCACACTCTTTTTTGTGGATAGCATCTAGCCTCTGTGTATACTTTATTAGTTATATCCAATATTTTATTCATAAAATCTATTTCTGATATTCTGATATGATGTTTTTCAAATAAATTTCTACATTGTTCATATGTTAATGTATCACCTGAATGCAGTTTTTCTTCTTTTAAAAGTTTTTCTTTAAAACTTCTAATTTCTTCATCACTAACTTCCTCATTTTCCAATATTGATGTCTTTGCTTTATCTGGTTTGGCTTTTATATTTCTAAGTCTAAAATTTGTAATATCTAGCATTTTTTCAAAATATTCCTTTTCTTCTAAAGGTAAGAAATATTGCTCATTTTCAAAAAACTGTCTTATTTTATTATAAGTTAGTTGTTGGTCTTTATGTAATCTTTCTTGACAAATCAGTTTTTCTCTTATATTTTTTATTCCTTGAGAATCGACTTGATAGTTTTTCAATATTTTTGCCGAACCCTTTGCATATTTCATGGCTTTTAAGGATAGTAAAGTAATCTCTAATATTTTTTCTGCAAATTCTTTCTCATTTAAAAAAATCCCTTCTTGCCCTAATATTTCTTGTGATTTTTTATAAATTTCAAGAAATTCTTGATAATATATGCTATCGTTTTTGCGCAGTTTTAGTGTGTATATTATTAATCTTTTACATTTTTCTAACTTATCTTTCAAAATTTTCTCCTCTAATCAAAATTTTCCGTATATTATTGTATCACTTTTATGAACATTATGTCAATTTGTAGCCATATAAGTAATACCTATCCGCACTTGGATAGGTATTATCAAATTACTTCATCTTTTCTTTTATTCTTACCAATGTATTTAATGCATCAATTGGTGTTAATTCATTTAAATTAATTTTATCAATTTCATGAGCAATTTCTGCTAATTTGAAATTATACATATCAAATTGGCCTTCTACTTGCTTCTTATCTTTCTTTTCTTCTTTTTTTCCTGTTAAGATATTTTTTCTTTCTAAAGATTTTAAGATTTTATTTGCCTCTTCTGTTACTAATTTTGGAACACCTGCTAATCTTGCTACATGAATACCATAGCTTTCATCTGTTCCTCCTCTAACAATCTTTCTTAAAAAGATAATATCTTCTCCTTTTTCTTTAACGGCAATAGAATAGTTTTTTACACCTTCTATTTTTTCTTCTAGTTCAGTTAATTCATGATAATGTGTTGCAAATAAAGTTTTTGCTCCGCATTTTTCTTTGTTGGCAATATATTCTGCTACTGCCCAAGCAATTGATAATCCATCATAGGTAGATGTTCCTCTTCCAATTTCATCTAAAATAACTAAACTGTTTGGTGTTGCTTCTTTTAAAATCGTTGCTACTTCCATCATTTCTACCATAAAAGTACTTTGTCCCATACTTAAATCATCAGATGCCCCTACTCTTGTAAAAATTTTATCTACTACCCCAATTTTTGCTTCTTCTGCTGGTACAAAACTTCCGACTTGTGCCATTAAGGTAATCAATGCCACTTGTCTCATATATGTTGATTTACCAGCCATGTTAGGTCCTGTTATGATAGATAATCTATTTTCATTTTTATCTAAATAGGTATCATTTTCAACAAATTCTCCTGCACCTAGCATTTTTTCGATAACAGGATGCCTTCCTCCCTTGATATCAATAATACCTGAATTATCTACTTGTGGCATACAGTAATTCATATCTTCTGCTACCTGTGCAAATGATGCTAATACATCTAAAGTAGATATCATTGTTGCTGTTTTTTGTAATCTGATAACATTTTTAGCAATTTCTTCCCTTATTTTCGTAAATAAATCATATTCTAGGCTAACGACTTTTTCTTCTGCTCCTAAAATTTGGTTTTCTAAGTTTTTTAGTTCTTCTGTAATATATCTTTCTGCATTTGTTAAGGTTTGTTTTCTGATATATCTTTCAGGAACTTGATCTAAGTTTGATTTGGTAACTTCTATAAAATAGCCAAATACCTTATTAAATCCTACTTTTAAGTTCTTAATTCCTGTTTTTTCTTTTTCATCAGCTTCTAATTGAATAATCCAATTTTTTCCTTCTGTTGTTGCTGTTTTTAATTTATCAACCTCTTCATTATATCCCATTTTAATGATTCCACCATCTTTTACAGTCATTGGTGGATCATCTATAATGGATTTTTCAATCAATTCATAAATATCTTGTAATTCATCTAGATTCTCATATATATCTTTTAACATTGGAGATTCCGTGGTTTGCAAAACACTTTTTACTTCTGGTAATCTTGCTAAAGAATTTTTTAATGTAATCATATCTCTTGCATTGGCATTACCATAAGCCATTTTACCTGCTAATCTTTCAATATCATAAACTTTTTTTAGATTATCTACAACATCTCCTCTTAGCATGACATTTTCTTTTAATTCTTTGACAGCTTCTAATCTTCTATTAATCTCTAAAGTATCAATTAATGGATCATTTAACCATCTTCTTAAGTGTCTTCCTCCCATAGAAGTTGATGTTTTATCTAACACCCATAATAAAGTTCCTTTTTTAGATTTATCTCTCATCTTTTCTGTGATTTCTAGATTTCTTCTAGCATTAATATCTAATGACATATATTTTGATATTTGATAAACCGTAATTTTATTAATATGGTCTAAACTCGTCATTTGCGTTTGTTCTATGTATTCAATTAATGCATTGATACTTGCTACTGCAAAACTTCTTTCTTCTATATTTTCAATTGGTTTTTGATTGGTATCTACTAAATTAAATCTTAATTTAATAATATCTGGTTTACTATCAAAAAATTTATCTTGAAATCTTGTAATATATGTACTAAAACGTTCTCTAATTTTACTCATTTCTTCTGTGCAATCTGCTAAATTAGAGTTGATTACTAACTCTGATGGTGAATATCTTGCAATCTCATCTAATAATTGTGGAAAATTATTATTGTCTTTAATTTCTGCTGCATAAAATTCTCCCGTTGATATATCACATACACTAATACCAAAATAGATTCCAGATTTAAAAATAGACATGATATAGTTATTTTTTCTTTCTTCAAGCATATTACTTTCTACAATGGTACCTGGTGTAACTACTCTAATAACCCCTCTTTTGACAATGCCTTTTGCATTTTTAGGGTCTTCTAATTGTTCACATATAGCCACTTTGTATCCTTTTGCAATTAATCTGGAAATATACATTTCAGCTGCATGATGTGGTACACCTGCCATTGGTGCTCTTTCTTCTTGTCCACAATCTTTTCCTGTTAATGTAATTTCTAGTTCTCTTGCTGCAGTAATGGCATCATCAAAAAACATTTCGTAAAAGTCACCTAATCTATAAAACAAGATGCAATCTTTGTATTGTTCTTTGGTTTCAAGATATCTCTGCATCATAGGTGAAAATTCTTTGTTTTTATTTTCTGACATTTATATTTCTTCTCCTTTTTCTTCTTTTTCTCTTTGCTTTTTTTCTCTGGCTAATTCTCTTTTTATTTCTTGGTAATGTTTCATATTTTTTTCTACTCCAGTATGTGAAATCGTTACATTTCCCAGTAAAGTCGTTCCTGAGCTAATAATTCTAGCTGCTTCAGCATAACTTCCATTAGCCTGTTCTACAATTTTCTCCATAATACTTAGCTTTCTTAGCAAGTCTTCTAATTCTGGTTTTGTAACAACAGGTCTACTAGGTAAATCCTCTATCTTCTGCTGCAATTTCTCAGGTAATTCCTCTTTTTGTATATTCGGTACATACTGTTTTTCATACAAATCTATGATAGATAAATCTCCTCCACTTTCTTTTATTTTTCTAATATTTCTAATTACTGTAGATCTTGCAATTTTTAGTTCATTTCTTGCTAAACATTCTTCAATTGAGCATCTTTCTTTCATAGCTTGTATCAATAATGCTTCATAATCTATGTGTGTGTATTGCTTTGGTTTTATTCTACCTTGCTTATTATTTTTTTTATTTTTTTCCTCCATTACATACACTTCCTTTTAAATACCACATATGTTCTGATACAATCTTTAAATCTATCATTTGGTTGATCAAGCTTTTGTCTCCTTCAAAGATAACCACTTTATTGCTATCTGTTCTTCCTGTTAACATGTTTTCATTATTCTTACTTGTTCCTTCAACTAACACTTTTTGAACAGTTCCTACATATTTTTGGTTATTCTCTTCGATTTGGCTTTCTACCAATGCTTTTAATCTATCAAAACGTTTGTGTTTGATTTCTTCTGGAATTTGATTTTCCATTTTATCTCCTGGTGTTCCTACTCTTCTTGAATAGATAAACATATATACTTGTTCAAACCTTACTTTTCTTACAACATCTAATGTATCTTCAAATTCTTCCTCTGTCTCTCCTGGAAATCCAACAATAATATCTGTTGATAATGTTAAATTTGGTATTTTTGCTTTCATCTTTTCCACTAGATTTAGATATTGTTCTTTCGTATATTTACGATTCATTGCTTTTAATACATTTGTATTTCCAGATTGTAATGGTAAATGTACTAATTTACATACTTTATCACAATTAGCAATTGCTTCAATTACATCATCTGTAAAATCTTTTGGATGTGGTGAAACAAATCGAATTCTCTCAATTCTATCTATTTTGTTAATTGCTTTTAATAATGTAGCAAAAGAATTAACACCATCATATTCTTCAAATGGTTTTCCTTTTTCTTTTTCCACTCGTAAATAGGAATTGACATTTTGCCCTAATAAAGTAATTTCTTTGTATCCTTGTTTTGCTAATTCTTCTACTTCTTTAATAATCTCTCTAGGTTCTCTACTTCTTTCTCTTCCCCTTACATAAGGGACAATACAATAGGTGCAAAAATTGTTACAACCATTCATAATGGTAACAGATGCTTTTATATTGCTATCTCTTTTAATTGGTAAGCCTTCATATATTTCTCCATCAATATCTAAAATATCTTCTTGTTTTTTCTTTTCCATTAATGCTTTGTATAAGTCTTCTGGAAAACGATATAATGTATGTGTTCCAAATAAGATATCTACAAAAGGATAGCTTTCTTTAATTTTATCTGTTATATGTTTTTCTTGCATCATACAACCGCCAATCGCGATAATGGTCCCTTTTTCCTCTTTTACGCGTTTTAATTCTCCCAATTTTCCAAATAGTTTATCTTCTGCATTTTCTCTTACACAACAGGTATTAAATAAGTTTAAATCAGCATCTTGAAAGTCATCAGTTCTAATATATCCCATTTTTTCCAACATACCACAAAGTTTTTCTGAATCATTTTCATTTAATTGACATCCCATTGTCAAAATATGATATTTTAACGTTTTTCCTTGATTTAATTCTTTCACTTTTTCTATATATTCTTCTTGTTTTTTTACTTCTTTTATTGTATTCACGCTTATACCTCCATCATCTGCATATTTTATTATATTTTGGCGATTTTTGCAAGAAATTTGTCAGTAAAATCTTTTTTTAACTTGTTTTTAATGGTATAATATATTAAAAGATGTACGAAGGAGGATTTTAGGAATATGGGAGATTTTGATTCTTTACAAAAAACAAAAATGTCTAAAAGAGCTGGAACTTCTAATGTAATTGAACTATATAGACAAGCAAAAAAAACAAATAGAAGTATTACACTTACAGAATTACAAACTTTAAATATTGAATATTTGCAAAAGAATGATATAAGAAGAAAAATAAATTCCACTTTACTTGCTTTATGGGGAATGCTTGATATGAAGTCCTATATAGATGCTATATTTGGTAATACAATAAATCCATATTTTTTGAACACAAAAGACTTACTTCCTATAAAAGATTTACCAGAATATACATATCTTTCTGATGAATCAAGACTTTTAAATTTACTAGATATTAAATATATTAAAGGTTTTGAATTAGAGGGGGTTTCATTTAATGAAGTATTTTTAGTAACTTACGAAATTGCAGATAAAGATAATTATTTTAGACCGTATGTAACATTTTTAACACTAAATCAAGATAACCAATTTATTGAATTTGGATATGGATATGATACAAATGATAATGGAAATGTAGAACTGTTCCTATCTGCATATAATTATTTGGTTTATTTAACTCCAAAAGGAACGATTCTGTCTCCTTTATCTGGTAAAATGACAAAATTAAAAATTCAAGATATTTTAACTTCTGAAGAAATTTCAAGATTATATAAATAAATATGAAACCACTTCTCGAAAATGGAGGTGGTTTCTTTTTTAGAAATACCTTCCTTACAGATATTTTTTTATTTTAAAAAAAATAAAAGTAGAGATTTTCTACTTCCATTTTTATAACTTTTCCTATGCAAGTCCATATTTTTTCTTAAATCTATCTGCTCTACCACCAGCTGTCTCTTGTCTTAAGTTTCCTGTCCAGAATGGATGACATTTAGAGCATATATCTACTTTGATATCTTTTTTTGTTGAACCAACTTCTAAAACATTTCCACATGCACATGTGATTGTAGTTTGGTTGTAATTTGGATGTATTCCTTCTTTCATTGATTGTTCACCTCTTTCTTAAATTGAAATAATATGACTGTTTTTCATCATAACATATTTTTTTATATTTTTCAAGACCTAATTTGTGTTATTTTCATTATTATTTGTTTCATTTTGTTGTTGGTCATATATATATTGCGCAGAAGACAACATTTCACTGTTTAGTGAAAGTTTGTGTACTAATTTATTCATGATATTAAACACACAAGCTATAATTAAAATAAGCATTCCAATTTTTTTCCAATATTTAGCAAGCATATGTTTTTCTTCCTTTCATAAATATCCATATATAATTATATATATTTTTTCGTGAATTGTCAATATTTTTTTAAGTTTTGGTTACAATAAAATTGGTGATTTAAATGAATAAAAAGTTAAAAATCTTTATCATCATTGGACTAGTTGCATTAATTGGAATTGGTGTTTATGTTTATATACAAAACACTAATAAAAATAATGAACAAAGCAATTATGAAGCTGATAAAACTTCAGCAGAAAACAATGCATCTAGTGAAGAAAATACAGATAATACAGAAAATACATCTAATAATGAATCTACTACCAATTCAAATACTTCAGATAATACATCAGAAGCTACAAATGTAACCTCTGAAAACACTTCAAGTACAGAAAGCGCAACAAAAACAGTCGAAGAACAACTCTCTGCTTTTTCCACAAAAATCTATTCCAATGATACAAATAGAACAAAAAATATGGAAATTACAACTTCCACATTAAATGGAACTATTGTAAAAAATGGTGAAACATTTTCTTTTTGTAATACGGTTGGTCCTGCCACAAGTAGTAAAGGTTATTTAGAAGCTGATATCTATGATCATGACGGTAACAAGAAAAAAGGTTATGGCGGTGGCAATTGTCAAGTTAGCAGTACTTTATATAACGCTGTATTAGCCGTTTCTAGCTTGACTGTTATTGAGAGACATCCACATAGTAATCATGTCCCATATGTAGCCGATGGTAAAGATGCTGCTGTTGCTTCTGGTAGTTATGATTTTAAGTTTCGAAATGATACAGGAAATGATATAAAAATCTTATCTTCTGTTACAGAAGGTTTAGTAAATGTTACATTAATGAGTTTAAAAACACAATAAGGGATTTTGGGGACGGACTCAAATTTCCCTTTTTTCTTTTGCGAACATTTTGTCCTTTTGGGGACGTTTCTGTTTGGGACATTTTTATATAAAATTAATTTTAGAAAAGTAAATGTATTAAATTTTATTTATTCTGCAACGCATGCTAAGTAAAACAAATAAAATTGAATATATTTACTTTGTTTTTTTGTTGTAAGTGAAAAAAACGTCCAAATGGAAACGTCCCCAATTGTCCCAAAATGTCCCAAACAGAAACGTCCCCAAAAGGACATAATTTTTGTTTTTCTTAATATCATTTAAAAAGGTGATATTTTTTGAGAAAGACAAAACTATTTTTTATTAATGGTATTATTTTAACCATAACCGCACTTAGCATGCGTGGTATTGGATTAATTTTTAATATATATGTAGCTAATAAAGTAGGTTCTGAAGCTATTGGTATCTTTAGCTTAATTATGTCTGTTTATAATTTTGCAATTACAGTTGCTACTTCTGGGATTGGAATTGCTTGTACTTGTATTGTTTCAGAGGAATTTGCAAAAGGAAATTATATTACTGGCATTAAAGCTGTAAAAACCTCTATTATATTTGCTGTATTGTTAGGGTTTCTTTCTTCTGGTCTTGTGATTCTATTTGCCCCTATCATTTCTACTATCTGGTTAAAAAATATGGTTTCTGAAATTCCTCTTTACCTAATTTCACTAGGACTACCATTGATTTCTGTTTCCTCTGTGATTGGTGGGTATTTTTCTTCTGTTGAAAAACCATACAAAAGTGCTATTTCACAAATTTTAGAAACCAGTGTAAAAATCATCGCTACTGTTTGTTTACTGTATTTCAATCCTTCAAAAGATGTAGAATCCATTTGTATTTACCTTATCTTAGCTGATGTCATTTCTGAAATATTCTCCTTTAGTTTAAATATCATCTTTTATCTGATTGATAGAAGAAAATACATATCTAAAAGAAGTTTACCAGTACAGATGAAGAAAAAGATTTTTACGATTGCTTTTCCAATTAGTATCACTTCTTGCATCCGTTCTGGGCTTTCTTCTTTAAAACAATTTCTAATTCCAATTCGATTAGAATTGTCCGGCATTTCCTATTCTTTAGCTGTTTCTAACTATGGATTAATTAGTGGAATGGTTATGCCTGTTATTATGTTTGCAAATGTTTTAATTGGCTCTTTTAGTGGTTTATTAGTTCCAGAATTTTCACGATTGCTTGCTGGTGGAAATTATAATAGACTAAAAACAGTTTGTGATACGATTTTTAAAGTTACATTTATTTTTTCTATTTGTGTGACAGGTGTTTTTATTATATTTGCTAATGAAATTAGCCTTATGGTGTATCAATCTATAGAAGCTGGTAAATGGATAAAAATATTAGCACCTCTTATCTTTTTTATGTATATTGACAATATTATTGATAATATGTTAAAAGGCATCAATGAACAAGTAAGTGTTATGATTTGTAACATTATTGATTTATTAGTTACTATTTCGATTATCTTTTTTCTTGTTCCGATTATGGGAATGTATGGATATATTTTAAGTATTTTTGTAAGTGAACTTTTAAATTTTACGATTAGTAGTATTCAACTAAAGAAAAAAATTAATTATTCTGTGAATTTTAAAAAATTTATTATAAGACCTATTTTTGCTTGTCTAGTGTCTTATTTACTGATTAAACTATTACCTATCACTTTTTCAAATTTTTCATTAAATACCATTATGCAAATTGCCTTATTCATCTTGTTTTATTTGATTTTTATGATTGTATTTGATAGAAAACGTGTTTATATGAAAATAAAAGAATTTTATTGATTTAAAATCATTTTATAAAATATGTTCAAGCAGAGACTAAAAAAAGTCTCTACTTGAACTAATGCAATGAATTTTACTCTACTCCTGTAGCAATAACTGTAACAACAACTTTGTCATCTAAAGATTCATCTGTAATCGTTCCAAATACAACATTAGCATCTTCATTAATTAAATCATTAATTTTACCTATACCATCATTAATTTCACTTAATGCCAATTCAGAGTTTCCTCGAACATTAAAGATAACCCCTTTTGCATTATTAATTTTATTTTCTGTAAGAGCATTGTCGATGGCTTGATTAACTGCATCTATCATTCTGCCTTCTCCTTCGGCCTCTCCGATTCCCATATAAGCCATTCCTTTATATGTCAACATAGTTGTAATATCTGCAAAATCAACATTAATATCTCCTACTGATGTAATTAAATCTGTAATACTTTTGATTCCTTGTTCTAATACATCATCTGCCATTTTAAACGCATTAATGACACTCATCTTTTGAGTTCCAGCAATTTTCAATAATTTATCATTTGAAATTAGAATTAAGCTATTAACATGTTGTTTTAATTTTTCAATTCCTGCATCTGCTCTACTTGATCTCAATCTTCCTTCAAAAAGAAATGGTTTTGTAACAATCGCAATTGTTTGAATTCCCATTTCTTGTGCAATTTCTGCAACTACTGGGATTGCTCCTGTTCCAGTTCCTCCTCCCATTCCTGCTGTTAAGAATAATAATTGTGTACCTTCTAATAATTTCTTAATATCTTCTTTACTTTCAATTGCTGCTTTTTCTCCCATATCAGGATTAGCTCCTGCTCCTAATCCTTTAGTGGTTTCTTTTCCAATTTGTAATACATTTTCCATTTTTGTTTTATTTAACATCGCAAGCTCTGTGTTGATAAAATAAAATTCAACATCTTTTACTTTATCTTCAACCATTTGTCTAACAGCATTATTGCCACCTCCACCAATTCCAATGACTTTTATTTTTGGGATTGACGTTTTTATTTCTCCATATATATTTCCATAATTGTTTCCATATTTATTTTCTATTTGTATCATTTTTACAACCTTCCTTTTCTAATTTACTTTTGTATGTATCGTTTAGTATTATATAGTTTCCTTTTAAAATTTTCAATACCAATCTGTACTTTTTTGAAAACTTCATAGATAAATACCAATATTTTATCACATAAACCATACTTAAAGATATTTTTACGAAAATTTGTTTTTAAAAACTATTGCATTTTAATTTTTTGAATGATATAATCGTACATATGTTTGGAGGTATGTTATGGATATTTTTGATAAATTAAAAATACTTGCTGATTCTGCTAAATATGATGCTTCTTGCAGTTCTAGTGGTAGTGATCGAAAAAATATAAACAATGGAATTGGAAATGGCCATGTTTCTGGTATTTGTCATAGCTGGGGTGCAGATGGTAGATGCATTTCTCTTTTAAAAATTTTATTTACAAATGCCTGTATGTATGATTGCAAATATTGTATTAATCGCTCTTCCAATTCTGTACCTAGAGCTACCTTTACGCCTCGTGAAGTTGCAGATTTAACCATTCATTTTTATAAACGAAATTACATAGAAGGACTATTTTTAAGTTCAGCAGTTATCAAATCTCCTGATTATACAATGGAAAGATTAGTTGAAACAGCATCTATACTAAGGAATGAATATCATTTTAATGGATATATTCACTGTAAAACTATTCCTGGTTGTAGTCAAGAATTAATTGATAAATTAGGGGTTTTAGTAGACAGGATGAGTATTAATATAGAACTTCCTTCAAATGATAGTTTGAAATTATTAGCGCCACAAAAAGAAAAAGATGGAATTTTAAAACCAATGACCTATATTTCCAATACCCTAAAATTAAATAAAATGGATAAATCGAAATATAAAAAGAAATTTGTTCCAGCAGGTCAAACTACACAATTAATGGTTGGTGCTACACCTGAAACAGATTTAAAAATATTAAAACTTTCTGAAGGAATGTATAAATCTTTAAAACTAAAAAGAGTCTATTATTCTGCTTATGTTTCTATTAATAATGATAAAAACTTACCTACTTTAGAAAAGCCTCCCCTTTTGAGGGAAAATAGACTTTATCAAGCAGATTGGCTACTTCGATTTTATGGATTTCAAGCAGATGAATTATTAAATGAAGAACATCCAAATTTCAACACTTTATTAGACCCTAAATGTGATTGGGCTTTAAGAAATTTAGATAAATTCCCAATAGAAATCAATACTGCCAATTATCACACTTTACTTAGAATTCCTGGAATTGGTGTCATTAGTGCCAAGAAAATTATTACTGCTAGAAGAGAATTCTTGTTAGATTTTGAAAGTCTAAAAAAATTAGGTGTTGTCTTAAAAAGAGCACAATATTTTATAACTTGCAAAGGAAAATATTTTTATGAAGTCAATAAATTTAACAAAAAATTTATTGAAACCAATTTATTATATACTGAAAGAAACACCATTCCACAAAAGAAATTTGAACAATTATCTATGTTTGATACATTGTTACCTACAAAGGAGGATAAAATAAAATGTCTAACTGGAAGCTTGTAAACACAACCTATTTATATGATGGTACATTTGATGGATTATTAACCATTGTTTTTGAGAGCTATTCTCATAAAACATTACCACAAAAAATTGTTTCAGAGGAGGAATATACACAAAATTTTTTAGATAAAACACAATATATAAATACCAATTATGAAAAGGCAAAACGTGTTTTTGAAGGAATCAACAAAAATATTTGCTATGAAGCTTTATATAATAGTTTTTATGCTTTTTTATCAGATGGAAAAGAAAAAGAAATTAAAATTTTAAAATATTTATGTGATGGGTTTGACATTGGTCCTAAAATTAACACCATGCTTACTATTTCTTATGTCTTTTCTGTTATTAATATGAGAAAAAGAGCTTTATCAGAATGCCATAAGTTAAAAGGATTGCTTCGATTTATGGAAATTGGAGAAAATCTATATTATGCTTCTATTCATCCAGATAATAATATCATAGAACCTTTAGGACATCACTTTATTAGAAGGCTACCTACACAAAACTTTATCATACACGATAAAAATAGAAATATTTGTTTTTTATACAATACACAAGAATACAAAATTATTGATAGTACTAATTTAACAATTCCTGATATTACTGAAGAAGAACAAAAATATCAAGAACTTTGGAAACTATTTTTCAAAACCATTGCCATACAAGAAAGAAAAAATACTAGATGTCAAATACAGTTTATGCCTAAAAAATATTGGCAAGATTTAATTGAAGAACCATAAAATTGCCAAAGGGGACATGCCATTTTGGCAACTTTTCTTAAATAAGTTTTAAGTCAATCAGAAATTTATAAAATTTTAAATTTTTGATTGACTTTTATTAATTGATTAAAATTAAGGGTTGCCAAAATGGCACGTCCCCTTTGGCAACTTTTAAATATTTTCTTTTCTAATGGTTTCAATAATATTCTGATTTTTAGTTTTCTTAACAGCATATCGCATCGTCATAAAGATAATGGCAAATACAAATATAATAGAAATCAAAATTGGTATTATAGGAAGTTCATAATCTGTTGTATAGACATCTGCTGTAACTGTATAGATTAGATAAGATAATGCAACACCTACTGGCAATCCAAATATAAGTGCTTTTAAGCCATATATAAAACTTTCATAATGAATCATTCTCTTAAATTCTTTGTTTGTCATACCTATAGATTTTAATATGGCAAATTCTCTATTTCTAAGTGCCATATTAGTAGTTATCGTATTAAATATATTAGTTACACCAATAACGCTAATCACAGCTATAAATCCATATATAAATATCGATACAATTAGATTCATATTTCTTGCTGCTCTTACATCCTCTTCTGTATTATAAATATTATCTTGATTGGTTTTATCAATTTCTACAATTTCTTCTTGTAATTTATATGGATCTTCTGCATTTATATGCATAGCAACAACATTATGTTCAAAGTTTTCCATCATTTCATCTGAGATAATAATAATCGGATGTGTATCTTCTTGAAAAGATAGGCCTAATGGATATTTATCTGCTCTTTTAGCAATTTTAATACTTCCTTTTTCTGTTAAATTTCCTTCTTCATCTTGCATTTTATAATATTCTAATGTATCTCCCGCATTTAAATTCGTTAGATTTGTTTCTACTCGTTTGACACCATCTCTTCCCTCTTCATATTCATATAAAATTCTTGTATCAGAAAGAATTGCTTCATCTTTTACTTCATCATAATTTAATCCTAATTCTGCTACATAATTTCTATAAGCTTCATCACCAAGTGAATAAATAATAAGTATGGTATTCACTTCTTCTGAATAATATTCTAATGCTTCCTCTGTATATATATCAGGATTATCCATATGTACATATGTATCTTTTAAAATCATATATTCTTTGATTCCATCTAAATTTTTAATCTTATCAAAATAGGCTTCTGTATCTTCTTCATATTGATTACTATATACTGTTAAATTAATCCTAGATTCTTGATACTCTAAAGAAGATACTCCAAATACACTTTCTGCAAAGGCATTCATAGAGATAAATAAGACAATACTTAGAAATATGGAAAATATAGTTGTTCTATATCTTTTTCTACTTCTTCTAAAATTCTTTCTGGCAATCACACCTTCTATTCCAAATAATTTTTTCGTTAGTTTATATTCCTTATGTTTATGCTTATTCTTTTTTACTTTTACATCTGAACTTTCTCTTATGGCATCAATTGGTGAAATTTTTCCTGCTCGATAACTTGGTCTAATTAGTGAGATGATAATCATAACAATGGATACAATGATTGCAACGATAATTGCTCCCCATGATATGGTTAACTGTAATTCAAAATTATCAATTAATGGTGTACTTCCTGAATTGATAATTCCATTAACAATTGCTAACACGATTCCTATTGCTACAATTCCTATCACAATTCCTAATGGTATAGAAATTAGACCTAATACAGCACCTTCAAAAAGGATACTTTTTCTAATTTGTTTTGCCGTTGCTCCTACACTTGCTATCATTCCTAATTCTCTTGTTTTTTCTGTAAGAGATATACTAAAACTATTCTTGATAACAAAGGCAGAAGTGAAAACAATAATACCAATTACAATCACTAACATAGTTATCACAAAAGTTTCTACTCTATCACTTTTGAAAATTCCCATGTAATATAATAAATCTTGGTTTTCAGAAATATTTGTCTCGTCAATTTGTAAATCATTTTTCAAATAATCTTCAAAGTCATATACTTCTGTTGGATCTTTTAATATAATAGACATATTTACATTTCTGGTATCATCAATCTTGTCTAATTTTGTTATCATGGTATACCCTGGAGCAGAATAACTCTCACTATTTAATCGTTCCATGATACCTACAATTGTATATGTTTTTTTGGTACTTGCAACAAATGTTTCTTGTTCTAAATCATCTTCAATTCCACTTTCTTTTCTATCTAATCTATCTTGGTCTGTATAATATGGATTGGTTTGATTTAATATATATTCTCCTTTATATCGATTACCAATATCAAATTCTATGGTATCACCAACATTCCACTCTACTTTTCCATTTTGAATAACATGTTCTGGTATCACAATCTCATTTTCATTTTCTGGTAATCTTCCTTCTAATAAAACAATTCCTCCATTTTGCAAAAGTTTTTCATCATATCCTTCAATATAGGCATAAGGTTTGTTTTCATTTTGAGATTCTTCTAATGGTGCATATCCAATCTCTTGTGATATTTGTAATTCCTCTATTTTTGCATTATTCTCCAAATATTTTTCATTTTCTTTTGATACATCTTGTATACGAATATGATAATTTCCATTTGTTTTAATTTCTCTTTCTAGCATTGTTTTTTGAATACTAACTGTAAATGTAGTGATTGCACATATTAAAGCAACAGAAAGAGAAATTCCAATAATGGTAACAATGGTTCTTTTTTTATTCAATTTTAAATTTTTCAGTGTCAATGTATTTAAAATTTTCATTTTATTTCACTTCCTTTTCAAGCATCCCTTTATTTTATTTTCTCATCACTAATTAACTTTCCATCTTGTATTGTAATAATTCTATCTGCTTCTAGAGCAATATTTTCATCATGTGTAATCACAATTAAAGTTTGATTATATTTCTGATTCGATACTTTTAATAAATCAATAATTTCTCTTGAAACTTTACTATCCAAATTTCCAGTTGGTTCATCTGCTAATACAATACTTGGATGATTAATCATAGCCCTTCCAATGGAAACTCTTTGTTGTTGTCCTCCTGATAACTCATTTGGTAAGTGATTAATTCTTTTTTCTAGTCCAAGGATATATAACAATTCATTTAATCGCTTTTCATCTACCTTTTGCCCATCTAAATCACATGGCAATGTAATATTTTCTTTTACATTTAGTATAGGAATTAAGTTGTAAAATTGATAGATAAGTCCCACTTGTCTTCTTCTGAAAATTGCTAAATTATCATTATTTAAAGAATAGATATCTGTTCCATTAATGTATACCTTTCCACTTGTTGGTTTATCTACCCCTCCGATTAAATGTAATAAGGTGGATTTTCCACTTCCAGAAGCACCTACAATCGCTACAAATTCTCCTTTTTTCACACTAAAAGACACATTGTCTAATGCAACAACCTCTGTATCTTTTTTACCATATTTTTTAGTTAGATTTTCTACTTTTAATATTTCCATAAACAATCTCCTTTCTTTAATTAAGTAAAACAGGTCAAATCTCGCTTCTTTATGACTTTTCTTATTTATCTACTTGCTTTTTAATTATAAAAGAAACATAAAGATTTGTTGGCATAAAAAATTACTTTTTGCTATTTAATAAAAATGTCACTTTTATTGTTAGTATTATATTACTACATAAAAGTGACTCTAAAATGACTTTAAAAAAAGAAGAGAATTTTTAAGAAATTCTTAATAAATTCCTCTTCTGATTTTATTATAAAAAAATTTGTACGTTGAAATATTTGATTTCATTTATTCATGCCTTTCTTGTAATTTATACAATTTAATCACAAATTCCGTCCAACTATCTTTTTCCTTCTTAGAACTTTTTACACGAATATCTCCATCTTGGTTTCTAATAATACTTTTGCAAAAAGCAAGTCCAATGCCTAAACTACTTTCTTTACTATTTTTTGCTTTATAAAATCTATCAAAAATATGTCCTAAATCTTCTTTGTCAATACCTTCTCCATCATCTTTTATACTTATTTTCGTATACATGGTATTTTCTTCGATTTTTATTGTTATCGTTTTCGCACCATGCTCGATTGCATTTTTTACAATATTATTCATGGCTTCTATTGTCCATTTTTTGTCACAGTTTATTGTTTCTTCTTTATTAGATACAATTTCTATATCCGCATCATTTATCTCACACATAGCTTTAAAATTGTTTTTCACTTCCAAACATAAATGATATGCGTTTTCATTCTTTTTGTCTAAAATCAGTGTTTTCGAGTCTAATTTGGCTATATTTAAAACAGTTTTTATTAACCAATTAATTTTTTCCAATTCTTTTTGACTACTATCTAAAAATTCTTTTTTCTTTTCTTCTGGTAAATCTGTATATAAAATGTCATTGATTAGATTTAAAGAAGTCAGTGGTGTTTTCAATTGATGAGAAATATCTGCTATTAATTTTTCAATATCTTTATTATTTTTTTCTAGTAAACTATTTTTTTCTTTCAACATAATGGTCATATCATAAATATCATTTTTTAATCTACTAAAATCACTTTCATCTTGTTCTTTTAAATCTATGATATAGTTTCCTTTTAATATTTCTTTACAATAGGCATCTAAATCTTTTAACTTCTGATTTTGTTTTCGGATATAAATAGTATATATACATATGACACCTAAAGTTGCTAAGATAAAGAAAATAGAAAATAAAATAATTAATTTATAGATAATTTCAAACTGAGCATTTTCTATGTCAATATTTCCAGCATTAAATCCATATTTACTTAAAATATCTTCTACCTTTTCATGGCTTTCCTGGCTATTTAGAAATATATCTTGTATCATTTTTTCTTCTTGCTCAGGATATTCTTCTACAATTTTTGCTATTACTTGATTTGTATAATCATATAAACTTTCTTTATAGTTTTTTTGTATATAATAAATAGTAAATATGGTTAACAATATGATGGCTACTAATAGCATGATAATATAGATATATAAATTTCTTTTTTGTTTTGTATTCATATTTCTCCTTTTGTCCTTTTGAAATTGTTTCTGTCCTTTTGGGGACGTTTCTGTTTGGGACATTTTTATGTAAATCTTTCTGTATGATTCATAAATCTATGGTAATAACTGTCCCTTGGAATCAATTTTTAAACAATTTAGTACGTCCCTATCGTTCAATCTTGTAACCTAATCCTCTGACTGTTTTAATAATTTCTGGTTTATTAGGATCGTTTTCTATTTTTTCTCGAATTCTTTTAATATATACTGTTAAGGTATTATCGTTTACGAAGTTTTCTTCATTATCCCAGATATAAGATAATATTTGCTCTCTTGTTATAATTTTTCCTCTGTTTTCAAATAGCATTACTAAAATCTTGTATTCTAATGCTGTTAATTCTAATTCTTGGTTATCTTTTAATACTTTTCCGTGTTGTATAATTGATTTCTACATTTTTAATTTTTATTGTTTCTTCTTTTTCTTTCTTTACATTATGTCTTAATACATTTTTTATCCTAGATAATAATTCTCCTGCATGAAATGGTTTGGTAATATAATCATCTGCTCCTAAGTCAAATCCTTTTACTATATCTTTTTCTTCATCTAATGCTGTTAAAAATATAGTCGGAATTTCTTGTATGTTTTTCATTTTTTGATATAAATCATATCCTGTACCATCTGGTAAATTAATATCTAACAACATTAAGTCATAATCATTGTTTTCGATTTTTTCAATACCTTCTTTTACAGTTTTTGCTGTATGAATAACAAATCCCTCTGATTGTAAATAATAAGAAACGGTATTTGATATATTTTTATCATCTTCTATTAATAATATTTTTAACATACTCTATTTTCCTATTCTTTTAATAAATATTCTGCATGCTTTTTTATCATTTTTAAGATAAATATAACAGATGCATCCACTAATTCTAACATTTCTTTTTCACTATATATTTTGTATTCTGTACTTTCTCCATCTTCTATCACTTGTACCTTTCCTGTATATCTATCACTTATATATTCTATTGTTTTTTCTATTTCTGATTTTTCTAATTTAATCCATTCAATATCTTTTAAATATTTATTTATTTTTTCTTGATATTCTGGCTTATCTGCTAAATGATAATCATAAATATGCTTTGAAAATATCCTAAAGTCCTGTGTCTTGATTCGCCTTGCTTTTTCTTTACTACATAAAATCCTTTCTCCATCATTTAAAATTAAACCTATTCTATTTTTTTCTTCATCATAGATTCCATGTTCACCATATGTTTTATCATTCCAATAATAGTCTGTTAATAGATGGACATAATAGCCTAACATCAATGGATTAGAGAATTTATTTTTATACTTTTCTGCAAAATTTCTTAAATCATATCTTTTTTCTATATGTTCTACTACTAAAATATCTGTTTCAAAATGTGTTCTTGCATGTGATACATGATGTTTTATTCCTTTTACTACATATTCATTTGGTATATCTGGTAATATATTTCCAAATGTAAATATATTTTTATCTATATTTATCTTTTCACTTACTTTTTTAGCTGTTGCTAAATGGATGGCCCATGTTGGCATTTTGATTCCCCCTTTATTTCTTTTATCTTATCTTTATTCCAAAATATTGTCAAGAAAAAAGAGAAGAAGAAAAATAAGTTCTTTTTTATTTTTTCTCTCATATATTTAAATAAAATATTTAGACTATATTATAGCAGTTATCTGCTACTTTGGAGGTTTTTATGATTTACAAATATATGAATAAAACAAATGTTAAACGTTTCTTTAGTATTCTTCTTATGCTTTGTATTTTCATTTCTTACTCTTCTTTTGTATATGCTTCAGATGATTCTTTATATGTTTGGTCTTCTACAGATGTTTCTAATATAGAAGATGATAGTTCTTTACTTACAAATGCAACAAGTGAAGTAACAGATAATAATTCTTTGAATCTAGAATCTGCATCTGCTATTTTAATTGAACAATCTTCTGGTAGAATTTTATATGCCCATAATATACATGAACAATTAAGACCTGCTTCTGTTACTAAAGTTATGAGTATTCTTTTAATTATGGAAGCATTAGATTCTGGAAAGATATCTCTAACCGATTCTGTTCCTTGCAGTGAAAATGCTGCTTCCATGGGTGGTTCTCAAATATGGCTAGACACAACCGAAACGTTAACTGTTGATGAAATGTTAAAAGCAATTTGTGTAAATTCTGCTAATGATTGTGTAGTTGCAATGGCTGAATATATTGCTGGTTCAGAAGAAGCTTTTGTTCAAATGATGAATGATAAAGCTTATGAATTAGGAATGAGTGATACCACTTTTAAGAATTGCCATGGTTTAGATGAAGATGGTCATGTAACTTCTAGTTATGATATTGCCATTATGTCTAGAGAATTACTTACAAAATATCCTGAAATCACAAATTATACGACCATTTGGATGGATACTTTACGAGATGGTGAAACTCGGGCTTTCTAATACCAATCGATTAATAAAAAACTATTCTGGTGCTACTGGTTTAAAGACTGGTTCTACTTCTCTTGCTTTATATAATTTGTCTGCTAGTGCCACACGTGATGACTTGTCTTTAATTGCAGTTATTATGAAAGCTCCTTCTACAAAGGTTAGATTTTCAGAAGCTCAAAAGTTATTAGATTATGGCTTTAACAATTTCTCTTATCAAAGTGTTGGCAAAACAGGAGATTTAATTCAAACGGTTAGTATTGATAAGGGTGTGCAAGCAACTATTCCTGTTGTATTAGAAAATGATGCTGGTATCTTGTTAGCAAAGGGTAGTGAAAAAAATATAGAACAAACTGTGACGATTGATGAAAATATTTCTGCCCCTATATCTAGTGGGCAAAAAGTAGGTGAAATTTCTTTTTCTTTGGATGGTGAAGTTCTTACAACGGTTAATTTAGTTTCTCAAGTATCTGTCAACAAAATGGATATTGCCACTATGAGTACAAAAGTATTTTCTACTTGGTTTAATTTGTTAAGATAAAAATAGGAAATTCCCTTCTATATTCTGTGAAATATAGAAAGGAATTTCCTATTTTTTCAATAAAGTATCAAAATTTGACTATATATGTACCAGCTCTGTTAAAGTAATCACTTATTTTATTCTATTTCCATTCCTTCTTCTTTATCACTTTGTAATTCCTGTTTATCATTCTTTAGTTCTTGTATTGAATTTATCACATATTTTTCATACTCTTGCATATTTGTAAGGTCTTTAACTGCAAATGTTTTTGTTCCAATATAATTAGGATACGCTGGTGATGCTTGAATCATTTGTGAAATTTGACTTGAAACCTCATCTACTGTTCTTCCTGATTTAATTTGAGATTGTGCATAATCTATTAAGAAATCCCCCATATTATTTTTAAATCGTATACTATCATCAAAATCTTCAAACATAGTTGCATGATATAATGTATCTGTGTTATCTAGGTACTTTATAGGATTTTCTATACCTATTTGAGACATTTTAGCAAGCATTTTTAAAGACATTGAATTATTTATGATATCTGCCCATGACAACCCTAATGTTTCTTTCAATTCTCTAACACTCTCTTTTTCAATATCATAACTTGACAAAGATATCTCTTCATTATTTAATGCTACTTCGGCTAGCATGTCTGATTTTCCTTCCTCAAGTCCTTCTCCTATTATAGAATTATATATATTATTTATACTTCCATCTTCATTCCTATCTAATACAGTTATTACTGCTTGTGACCTAAAATATATATTATCTTCTGTTATCGTTTCAGTACAAGCATGACCCAATACTTCATGTAAATATATAACTTTTGTAACTGTTTCTGGATTTATAGCAACATCTTTAGTAGAAGGTGCAAAATATGCTTGAGTAGTTGGAGTGTCTGATTCTTCTCTTATTTCATCAGCGTTTTTTTCTCTTAACTGCATCTTTTGAATATTATATAAAAGTACACTAAAATCAACTCCATTAAATTCTTCATTTTGTGACAAATTATTTATAGCTTCAATAAACCATTCTTCATATCTACCAGTTATTGTTCCATTATTTTTTATTGCATTAATTAAATCATCATATGTTGGTATTCCTTCCATACCTACTTGTTCTTTAAATTCATCCACATTTTTACATACTGTATATGTTTTTCCATCTATTGTCATTTCATTTAACGCATAAATTCCATCTTCTATTTTTTCTGAAGAAACACCATAATATTTTAAAAGTTCTTCATCAGTCATTTCCTCTATTGTTTTTGATTCTTCTTCCATTACTTCGACTGTTTCTGTTTGATTTGAATCACTAGTTTTAGCATTATTATTAAGAGTACATCCAGATAATAGTAATGCAGTAGCTAGAGAAATTAGTCCTGTCTTTGTAATGACCTTGGGAATAAATTTTACTGTTTTTCTATCAGAAAATTTTTGATTGGTATGATCTCTATTTGTTAAATAACACTTATCTTCAATATAGTTTATTCCAAATAATCTATTCAATTGTATAAATTCTTCTAAAGTTGGATATGTAAGATTCATTAAATATTCTGTATCTATAATTTTTAAATAAAATTTTCTATATTTGGCATCAATATAAACATTATATTTATTACCCTTAAAATTGATTTTTCCTAATAATTTATATTCTATACTCTTTTCCATATACTCCCCTTTCCTTATGTTAACATAAATATTATATCAGAAATATATTTATTTATCAATATATTTGTTAATTTTATCCTCAATTTCTCCTATAAAATATAAATGTGAGGAAATTTTGTAACGAATTTCCTCACTAAATTATGATAACCATCGTATTTTATATACTTCCAATAGTTTCCATTACTTTTGCTAGCATATCTTTGTATTTTTCCAATTTTGCTTTTTCTTCATCAATTTTACTTTGTGGTGCTTTATTCATAAATCCTGGATTAGACAACATTTTTTCACATCTTGCCACTTCACCTTCTAGTCTTTTCTTTTCTTCTTGTAATCTTTTTCTTTCTTGTTCCATATCAACTAATCCCTCAAATGGCATATATAGTTCAATTCCATCTTCTACAATGCTAACAGCATTATCTTTAATTCCTGTTTTATCTTTTTGAATTGTTATATTACTTCCAAATCCTAATTTTAATAAGAATTCTTTTGCTTCCTCTATTTCTTTTTCATATTTCTCAGTTACAAAGATTAACTCTGCTTTTTTAGATGGATGCACATTCATATTTGCTCTTGTATTTCTAATTTCTGTGATAATAGATTTTAATCTTTCAACAAACTCTTCTTCATCTTTAAATGCATTCTCATTTTTTGCATAAGGCCATTTTGATACCATTAATTCTTTATCATTATATTGTACTAAATTTCTATAAATTTCTGTTGTAACAAATGGCATAAATGGATGTAATAGTTTCATTGAAATACCAAATACATAATCTAATACATAGCAAACCTTTACTTTTTCCTTGTAATCCTCACTATATAGTCTTGGTTTTACCATTTCAATATACCAATCACAGAATTCGTTCCAAATAAAGTTATATACTTTATCCAAAGCAACACCTAAATCATAATTTTCCATGTTATTGGTTACTTCTGCAATTAAGGTTTCTAATTTATTGATAATCCATTTATCTTCTAAATGTAATAATTCTTCTTTGTATTTACCTGTTTCTTTGTCAAATGCTTCTTCGTGGAATGTAATAATATCTTCATCTTTTACATCATTGTTTCTAATAAATTTTGTTGCATTCCATATTTTATTTGCAAAATTTGATGCTTGCTCTAATTTTTCTGGCATATATCGAATATCATTTCCCATTGTAGTTCCTGAAATGACTGCAAAACGTAAACTATCTGCTCCATACTCATCAATGATTTCAATTGGATCTATACCATTTCCTAATGTCTTAGACATTTTTCTTCCTTGACTATCACGAACCATTCCATGGATTAAAATATCTTTAAATGGTGCCTGGCCAGTAAATTCTAATCCTTGTGACATCATTCTAGATACCCAGAAAGTAATAATATCAAATCCTGTAACTAGTACATTTGTTGGATAGAATGTTTTGTAATCCTCTGTTTCCATGTTTGGCCAACCTAAAGTTGAGAATGGCCATAATGCAGAACTAAACCATGTATCTAATGTATCTTCATCTTGATGTAATTTTGTGCTTCCACATTTCTCACATTTTTCTGGAGTTGTTTTTGCAACATTAATATGTCCACATTCTTCACAATAATATGCTGGTATTTGATGTCCCCACCATAATTGTCTTGAAATACACCAATCTTGTATATTATCTAACCAATTAAAATATTGTTTTTCATATTTTTTAGGAATAAATCTAGCTTCATGATTTCTAACAGAATCTGCTGCTCTTTTTGCCAATCCTTTCATAGAAACAAACCATTGCTCAGATATTTTAGGTTCTATGGTTGTTTTACATCTTTCACATTTTGCAACATTATGGGTATAGTCTTCTGTTTTTACTAATGCACCGATTTCTTCTAGTTTTTTTACAATTGCTTTTCTTGCTTCTAATAAATCCATTCCTTTATATTCTGAAATCAAATCACCCATTTTATAATCTTCATCAAATACTTCTACAATCTCTAAGTTATGTCTTAAACCTGCTTGATAGTCATTCATATCATGTGCTGGTGTAATTTTAACACATCCTGTTCCAAATTCTTTATCCACAAAATCATCTGCAATAATTGGGATTTCTTTATTCATAATTGGTAAAATACATGTTTTTCCAACCAAATCTTTATATCTTTCATCCTCTGGATGAACAGCAACTGCTGTATCTCCTAACATGGTTTCAGGTCTTGTTGTAGCAACAATAATATATCTATCTTTTTCACCTGTTATTTGATAACGAATATGCCATAAATGAGAAGCTTCTTCTTTGTACTCTACTTCTGCATCTGATATAGATGTTTTACAACTTGGACAATAGTTAATCATTCTTTTTCCTTTATAGATTAACCCTTTGTTATATAATTTAATAAATTGTTCTAAAACAGCATCTGATAATCCTTCATCCATGGTAAAACGTTTTCTATCCCAATCACAAGAACAACCTAATTTCTTTTGTTGCATTTCAATCGTTCCACCATAAATTCTTGTCCATTCCCATGCTTCTTCTAGGAATTTTTCTCTACCTAATTCTTGTTTTGTTTTTCCTTCATTTCTTAATTTTTCAACTACCTTCATTTCTGTTGAAATAGCCGCATGGTCTGTTCCTGGAAGCCATAGAGTATTATATCCTTGCATTCTTTTAAAACGGATTAAAATGTCTTGTATTGTATCATCTAAAGCATGCCCCATGTGTAATTTTCCAGTTACATTTGGAGGTGGCATCATAATACAATAACTTTCTTTGGTTTTATCCATACTTGGTTTAAAATAGCCTTTTTCCTCCCATTCTTGATATAGTTTTTCTTCAAAGTCTTTTGGATTATACTTATCTTGCATATTTATCTTCCTCCCTTTCTTTTATTTTATTTAATAATATTTGTTTATTTTCATCTAAAAGTATCAAAAATGCCCTTATGCATAAAGCATAAGGGCGAATGATATCCACGGTACCACCTTATTTATATAATAATTTTATAATCATTATATATCTCTTTAGCCTATAACGTTGCTTAAACGGATATTCTTACTACTATTTCAGAATATCAACAAAAAAGCTACCTTCCATTTATCATTATTTAAGAAGCTTACAGCCAATGACTTCTATTCTCTAAAAATATGTGTAAATGTACTCCTCTTTTTTATTGTCTTTTTCTTTTATGTTAATATTATTACACATTTTCTTAGATTTTACAAGTGTTTTTACAATTTTTATTAAATCAATTTTAGATACATTCTTAAAAATTTCTTTTTTTCTTACTATTCTATATATTTTCATTCTCCAATATTGGAGTATAAATACTATGTAAAAAATTCTTAGAGTAATTAACTCTAAGAATTTTTAAACCTATTGTGCTGCTCTTCTATATAATTCTATAAAATCTTCTTTTGTAACTTCTCTTGGATTTCCTGGTTTACATGGATCATTCATTGCTTTTTCAGCAAGCATTTCAAAATCTTCTTCTTTTGCTCCATAATCTGTAATTTTTGTATCAATTCCTACTGTTTTACTTAATTCTGAAATCATCCATACAAATGTATTAATAACATCTTGGTTATTTAAATGTTCTGCATCTGGTCTTCCAATATTCATTAAAATTTCTCTAAATCTTTGTGCTGTTGCTGGATCTTCTCCATTGAATCTCATAACAGTTGGTAATAACATAGCATTTGCAATTCCATGTGGTGTATCATAAACAGCTCCTAATTGATGTGCCATTGAGTGAACAATTCCTAGTCCTACATTTGAGAATCCCATTCCAGCAATATATTGTGCCATTCCCATCATTTCAATAGCTTCTTCATTTTTCTCATTAACTGCTGCTGGTAAATATTTGAATATCATTTTAATAGCCTTCATATGAAACATATCTGACATTTCATTATGTGCTTTTGTGATATATCCTTCTACTGCATGTGTTAATGCATCCATTCCTGTTGCTGCTGCTAAACTTTTTGGCATTGAACCCATTAATTCTGAATCGATAATTGCTAAGATTGGAATATCATTAGGGTCTACACATACCATTTTTACTTCTGCATCTTCATCTGTAATAACATAATTGATAGTAACTTCTGCTGCTGTTCCTGCTGTTGTTGGTAAAGCAATAATAGGCATTCCTCTATTTGCTGTATCAGATGCTCCGTTTAAAGATCTAATATCTGCTCTATCTGGATTTGTCATAACAATTGAAATTCCTTTAGCTGTATCTATACTTGAACCTCCACCTACAGCTACAATTAAATCTGCACCTGAATTTCTACAAGCTTCAACACCATCTGTTACATTTTTAATTGTTGGGTTTGGTTTTATTTCATCATACAAATCATAAGGAACATTTGCTCTATTTAAGACTTCCTCAACTTTTGCTGTTACACCAGCTTCTACTAAAGATTTGTCACTTACTAAAAATACTTTTTTAAATCCCCTTTTTTGGATTTCTCCTGCAAGTTCTTCTCTTGCACCTTTTCCAAAATATGATGTTTCATTTAAAACAAATTTTACTGACATTTTCTAATTCCTCCTTAATAAAATATTTTTATTTAAAGCATCGAAATCTTTGATTTCATTATGCATGCTTTCTTATCCTTCTTGAAACTCTGATGGTATTTCAAATATATTATCATTAACATCATAAGACACATCTACACGAATTAGTTCTGATTTATTCTCCATGATTGTTTTAATATATTCTAAATCATCGCCATCAAAATAAAATCTAGTATTGGTATTTTCTTCTGAAATCTCTTCATCTGTATTCATTAAAAAGTCTGATACCCCTTTATATTCCTCATAACGATAATTTCTACCATCAATTTTTTCTTGTCCTTTTTCAGGTTCTTGACTTTGAATAATTTCGTTTAATTGATTTGTTAATTTTCCAAGTTCTGTTACATTATTTTGATAAGTATAATATTTTTTTGTATTATACATTAATAAATAGGTATTTCCATCTTTGATAATATCTGTTGTGTGCTTTCCATCATTATATGTATCAATATTAGCTACATCGCCTTTTCTTGATACTGTGTATTTATTATTATCATTTAATTGGAATGTTATACTATATGTTTCATTTTGAATCATTCTTTCATACATATTGGCTAATCTATTTTTGCTTGCAATTTCTTCTTGATTTTTTGTCACTATATATACAATTAATACTACTATGATAATTGCTACAATAATACAAATTGACGTAATAAATAATTTATGTTTCTTATCCATTTTTTCTCCACCTTTTTAGAAATTTTTATTGTATATAAAAAATCTACTTTTATCTTGCTCCATATGGATTTTTTCGTATACAATTTTTATAATTATAACCAAATTATACCAATAATATTTAGGTATCTCAATAAAAAAAGTAAAATGTAATATAAATGTAATAATCAAACAGTCTAGAACAGATTGACTTTTGACTTGTTTGAATTTGCAATAGGAAAAGGACCTGTCCTAAGACAGGTCCCCTCCGTTGAAAGGAATCGCTAATTAAGCATCTGCCAGCTCCGCGAATAGCTAGCAATCCAGTCCCGGAAGCTCATAGCTGTGTCAATGCTTTCCACGAAGCCGTCCACAAGCGACGGATTCGTCTTCATCGCCATCAGCTCCGCCCCTCTTTTGCTGTCCTGAGTAATTTTCTCCAAATCACTCAGGGATGTCACCTTTAAGAATCTGGTCAAGGCATTTACAGCCCGACCTTTCTCAATTTTCGCCATGCGGTGTGCTGTCCGCATAGTCTCCGTAAAATATGCTAAATTCTCCATGTTCCGCATATTTTACCTCCTTTCTTTTTTTAAAGAGCCTATTGGCTCGCCATGCCATATCAAAAAAACGATATGGCTAAACTACATAAAAGGAAAAACTCCTTTGTATTATTATACCATAAAATTGACTAAAATTCAATTATTCTTACGAATTAAAGTTTGCATAAAAAACAAATTGTCACTACTTAAGAATTAGTAGTGACAATTTGTTAGTCTCCTAAACAGATTCCAATATCTCTTGCTGTTTTTACTAAATCATCATCCATTGTTACATATCTTACATTACTTTCTGCTGTACCACCTTGAACAGCTCCTATTTCTTTATTCTCTCCTACCACAACTTCTAATGGTACATAATCTAATTTTCCGTTTTTAATAACAGTTAATACACCAAATTTTCCTTCCATAGCAAGTTCTACTGCTTTTGCACCATATTTCGTAGATAGTACTCTATCATATGCTGTTGGTGTTCCTCCTCTTTGCATATATCCTAAAATCGTACATCTTGATTCTAATCCTGTTAGTTCTTGAAGTTCTTTAGCAACTCTGTTTCCTTCTCCTCCAAATTTAACACTGATTCCTGCTTTATTATCAATTCCTTCTGCCGAATGTGTTGTTTGTTCAGCATCTTTTGGATGTGCTCCTTCTGAAACAACAACAACACTAAATCTTTTTCCATTTTCTTTTCTTCTATTAATTGCTTCTGCTGCTTTATGAATATCATATGGTATTTCTGGAATTAAAGCAACATCTGCTCCTCCAGAAATAGCAGATTCTAAAGCAATCCAACCAGCAAATCTTCCCATAACTTCTAATACCATAATTCTGTCATGAGTTTCTGCTGTTGTATGTAATCTATCAATAGCTTCAGTTGCTACATGAACTGCTGTGTTATATCCAAACGTAATGTCTGTGCATGCTACATCATTGTCAATTGTTTTTGGCACACCAATTGTATTAATTCCTTTTAAGAATAAATCTCTCGCTGATTTTTGTGTACTATCTCCACCTAATGTAAATATACAATCAAATCCTGCTTCTTTTACATTTCTTACACATTGGTCTGATAAATCTTCATATGTAACTGTTCCATCTTCATGTTCTACTTTATAATGGAAAACAATTGCATTTGTTGAAGAACCAATAATTGAACCACCTTTTGGTAATATTCCTGAAGCAATTTCATTTCCATCCAATCTAATATAATTATTTTTTACAAGGCCTCTGTATCCATCAATATAACCATAACATTCTATTCCATTTGTCTCACATGTTTTCTTAATTGCTCTGATAACTGCATTAAATCCTGATACATCTCCACCATTTGCTAGTATTGCCACTTTCTTTAACATAAAAAATCCTCCCTTTCTCTTATTTATGTCCATATATTATTATATCAATATTATGGAAAATTACAAGTTTTTAGAGGAATTTTTTTTGATTTATTAAGAATTAAGTTTACTTTTATAGTAATTGAAAAACTCCCCTGAATTATTTTTCACAATTCTAGGGAGTTTTAATATTGAATGCCAATCAGTATTTATTTTAAACAATTGCAAAAGTTAATTCACCTTTTACTGCTACTTTTCCATCAACAGTTGCTAATGCTTCTCCTATTCCGATAGGTCCTTTTCTTTTTATGATTTTTACTTCTAATTTTAATCTATCTCCAGGAACCACTTGTCTTTTAAATCTTAATTTGTCGATTCCACCAAATAAAGCATTTCTTCCTTTATTTTCTTCCATAGAAAGAATGGCAACTGCACCAGTTTGTGCTAAAGATTCTACAATTAAAACTCCTGGCATAATTGGATTTCCAGGAAAATGGCCTTTAAAATAATATTCATCTTCACTAACATTTTTATATGCTACTGCACTTTCTCCTGGTACATATTCTTCTACTTCATCTATCATTAAAAATGGTTCTCTTTGTGGTATAATTTCTTTAATTTGTTCTTTATTTAACATTTTAATTATATCCTTTCTTCACTTTTAAATTACTATCAATCTTCATTCTTTTAAGTTAAATTCTTTTATCAATATTTTTTTAAATTCTAAATCTATTTAAAACAAAATGTCCCAAACAGAAACGTCCCCAAAAGGACATTATTTAATTTTAAATAATGGTGTACCATATTCTACAACATCTTCATTTTTTACACAAATTTCTACAACTTCACCATCAAATTCTGATTCGATTTCGTTCATTAATTTCATTGCTTCTACAATACATACAACTTGTCCTTTTGAAATTTTATCTCCAACTTTTACATATGGATCTTTATCTGGTGATGAACTTGCATAAAAAGTACCTACCATTGGTGATTTAATAACTTTATAGTTTTCTTCTTTTTTATCTTCTACTGCAACTATTCCTTTTTCTTCTTGTGGTCTTACAGCAGGAACAGACATTGGCGCACTTGCTTCTATAACGTGTGGCTCTAGGATAACTTCTCTTTTTTCACTTTTTTTCATACTGATTTTTACACCGTCTGGAAATTCAATTTCTAATTCTTCTAATTTTGAATTTCCCATATCGTCCATTAATTTTTTAATTTCCTTATAATCCATATTTCTACCTCCGTTTTTATTTTTATTTTATACTATTTTTTGAAATTTGAAAAGTAGCAAATATAAAAATATTATAAAATAAACTTTTGCAAGGATGATGATATTTTAGATTGAATAAATTTTGAATGTGATTGGAGATATCTTAGAATTTGTTAATCATATATTGAGGGATGTTCACGGTACTCACATAGTGAGGGTCTGAGTGAAAGAGGCTCAATATATGATGTTACAAATTCTTAAATATCGTATTGAACCGAAAAATTTATAAAATCTAAAATAACATCATCCTAATTCAATTTATACTTTCAAAATGATAAAATGTTTCTATTCTTCATATTTCTTTAATAAAATACTACTATTGTGTCCTCCAAATCCTAATGAATTAGACATTGCATATTTTACATCTACTTTTCTTCCTTCATTTGGAACCACATCTAAATCACATTCTTCATCTGGGACTTTATAATTAATAGTTGCTGGAACAAATCCTTCTTCGATTGCTTTTGCACAGACAATGGCTTCTACTCCTCCTGCTGCACCTAATAAATGTCCTGTATGACCTTTTGTTGAACTTACCATTACTTTTTTAGCTGCTTCTTCTCCTAATGCTGTTTTTATTGCTTGTGTCTCATATGAATCATTTAAATGTGTTGATGTACCATGTGCATTAATATAAGTAATTTCTTCTGGATTTACTTTTGCTTCTTCTATAGCAATTTTCATAGCTCTTGCACCGCCTTCTCCTCCTGGAGCAGGTGATGTGATATGATATGCATCAGATGTTGCACCATATCCGACGATTTCAGCATAAATTTTAGCACCTCTTTTTTTCGCATGCTCTAGTTCTTCTAAAACAATAACACCAGCACCTTCTCCCATAACAAAGCCACTTCTCTCTTTGTCAAATGGAATACTTGCTCTTGTTTTATCTTCAGATTTTGTTAAAGCTTTTATATTTGCAAATCCTGCTATTCCAAGTGGCGTTATTCCTGCTTCTGTTCCTCCTGCTAATACAACATCTTGATATCCATGTTTAATCATTCTGAAACTTTCTCCAATACTATGTGTCCCTGTAGCACATGCTGTAACCATAGCTATAGATTCTCCTTTTGCTCCAATATCAATTGCTACATTTCCTGTTGCCATATTAGAAATTCCCATAGGAATATACATTGGTGAAACTCTATCTGGTCCTTTTGACATACATTTTTCATGTTCTGTTTCGATTGTTTGTATTCCTCCAATTCCTGATCCTATAATAATTCCTACTCTTTCCATATTTTCATTTTCTTTATCTAGTCCACTATCTTTCCAAGCTTCTCTAGCAGCTATCATTGCATATTGAGAAAATTTATCTAATCTTTTTGCTTCTCTTTTATCAAAATAATCTTCTGGATTGTATTCTTTCAATTCAGCTGCTAATTTTACTTTAAAGTCTGTTACATCAAAACTCTTTATTACGTCAACTCCACATTTACCTTCTTTGATTCCTTTCCAAAAGTCATTTGCATTATTTCCTATTGGAGTTACAGCTCCTAATCCTGTAATAACAACTCTTCTTTCCATCTTTCTCTTCCTTTCATTTTTTCATACTACTATTATTATTTCACATATATTATATTATTTTAAAACAAATTCAAAGTAGTATATTGTGCATTTTTGATGTCAACTTCAAGCTGAAGGCATACTTTTTGTATGTCAAAGTTTGAAGTTGATATCGAAAATGTGCAAGATGCTGCTTTCAATTTATTTTTTATTGTATAGGAAAAATCTGCTTTTATCTTGACCCTATATGGATTTTTCCGTATACAACAAGGTTAAGCTTCTTATATTCGTGAAGTACTGCGAAGCAGTCTTCACATTTGTGCGTCGAAACGCCTTTCTTACATGACCATTCCACCATCTATATTGATTACTTGGCCAGTGATATAAGCACTTTCATCTGATCCTAAGAAATAGATTAAATTTGCTACCTCTTTTGCTGTTCCCATTCTCTTCAATGGAATTTGGTTATGTATATTTTCTTTTATTTCGTCTGATAACACAGCAGTCATATCTGTCTCTATAAATCCAGGTGCTACTGCATTTGCTCTAATATTTCTTGAAGCTAATTCTTTTGCTACACTTTTTGTAAATCCAATAATTCCAGCTTTTGATGCTGCATAATTACATTGTCCAGCATTTCCTGCAACACCTACAACTGATGATAAATTAATAATACTTCCTTTTCTTTTTTTCATCATATATTTTGTAACTGCTTTTGTGACAATATATGTTCCTTTTAAATTCACTTCTATTACTTTATCAAATTCTTCTTCACTCATTCTCATTAATAAGTTATCTTTGTTAATACCTGCATTATTAACTAATACATCTATACTTCCAAATTCTTCAATTGCTTTTTTCACCAATTCTTCAATTGCTTCTTTATCTGTTACATCTGCTTGCATAATAAGTGCCTTTACACCTTTATTTTCAAATTCAGCTTTTAATTCTTCTACATTTGTTTTACTTGAAACATAGTTAATGACAACATTATATCCATTGTCTGCAAATTTTAAAGCTACTTCTTTTCCAATTCCTCTTGAAGCGCCTGTTACAAATACAGTTTTATTTTCTTCCATCTTTATTCATTCCCTTCTAAAAATTTCTCTAAACTATCCACATTATTTATATTAAATGTCTTGGCTTCTTTATTATCTTTCTTTACAAATCCTGTTAAAGTTCTTCCTGGTCCAATTTCCAAATATTCCTCTACTTGCTCTTGTTCCATTAATTTGATTGCTTTATCAAATCTTACTGGACTAATAATATGATTTGCTAAAATTTCTTTTATATTATCATTTTCAGTATAATATGTACCATCAATATTTTTTATAACTTTAACCTTTGTATCAAGATTAAAATCAATATTTACTAATTCTTTCTCATATGCTTCTTTTGCTTTTTCTAGTTTTATTGTATGGAATGGCCCACTTGTATTTAATTTTAAAGCTCTTTTTGCTCCTTGTGCTTTTAATACTTCCATTGCTTCATCAATGGCATCTTCTTGTCCTGATATAACTGTTTGCACACTGCAATTATAATTAGCAACTACAATAAATTTATTATTGTTTGAAATTTCTTTACAAACTTCTTCTATTTTTTCTGAATCTAATCCAATAATCGCTGCCATCGAAAATTTCTCATCTGGTAAAAGATTTCCCATGTAATAACCTCTTTTTTGAATTAGATTTATTCCATCTTCAAAACTGATGATTCCAGCATAGATTAAAGCACCATATTCTCCTAAACTCAATCCTGTTGCAATATCTGCTTCTATTCCTTTTGATTTTAAAACTTCTAATATTGCTAAACTTGTTGTTAGTATAGCAATTTGTGTGTTTTCTGTTTTATTTAACTCTTCTTCTGGACCTTCAAAACAAAGTTTTTTTACATCAATTCCAGATATTCTTGAAGCCTCATCATAAATCTTTTTTGCTTCATCATATTTTTCATAAATATCTTTTCCCATTCCTACAACTTGTGCGCCTTGTCCTGGAAATAAAAATGCTCTTTTCATTCTTTCTTCATCCTTTCTTTTTTGTCCATTAGGGACGTTTCCTTTTGGACATTTTATATGAATTTATAATCGTAAAATGTTATATAAATATTTTTTATTAAAAATGAATGTGTTTTACAAAAAATGTCCAAAAGGAAACGTCCCTAATGGACAATTATATTTCCATCAAAATACTTCCTGTGTTTAATCCTCCACCATATCCTAATAGAATAATTTTATCACCTGTTCTTAAAAGTCCGCTTTTTTGCATATCATATAAAGCAATTGGTATACTGGCACAAAAGGTATTTCCTCTTTCCTGTATATTTGTATACATCTTTTCCATTTGTATATGGAGTCTTGATGCAATTGCTTTCATAATTTTTAAGTTTGACTGATGTGCTACTATATATTTTACATCATGTAATGATATATTCGCTTTTTCTAGTAACTCATTTATATTTTCAACTGTTTTGGTAACTGCATATTTGTATACTTCTTTTCCGTTCATATATACGTTTTGTCCATATCGATATATTAAAATATTATTTTTGTCTTCCTCAGCTTTAATATTAGATATATACATTTTTGGATGAGTGGTTATTTCTTCTTTTTCTATTAGTGTTGCTCCTGCACCATCAGATAAAACAACAGCTGTTCCTATATCTTTTTTATCAACAATTTCAGATAATTTATCTACACCAATAATTAAAGCTCTTTTTATATTTCGTGAATCTATATATGTTTTTGCAATATCAAATGCATTTATATATCCTCCACATCCAGCTAATATATCGAAACATATACATGGAAAGAGGTTTAATTTCTTTTGCACATAATTTGATATTCCTGGCATTAACATATCTGTACTTGTTGTTGCTGCTATAATAAGGTCGATATCTTGTTTATCTTCTTCTGAAGAAATCAGTATCTTTACTGCCTCTACTGCCATATCTTGTATAGTCTCATCGATTGCATAATATCTATTTTTTATTCCTGTTCTTTTTTCAATGTATCCATTTTCTAAATTTAATATTTTTTCTAATTCATTATTTTCAATTTGTTTTTCAGGAAAATATATTCCATTGCCTACTATACGTATATTGCTCACTTGCTACCTCTTTTCGCTTTTAATACAAACTATTCCTTATATATTTATATACTATTTTTGTATTTTTTTCTATTAGTATGACTG
Source organism: uncultured Clostridia bacterium (assembly GCA_944392665.1). Lineage (GTDB taxonomy): Bacteria > Bacillota > Clostridia > TANB77 > CAG-508 > CAG-269. Next base: position 52,281 of record CALXXJ010000003.1, read on the forward strand.
GTCAAAAATAAGAATTAAAAAGAATATCTACTTGAAATTCAAGCAAATATTCTTCATTGTTTCTTATTATTTATTGTTCATTTCCTTGTTGTTCTTCGCTATTTTGAGTTTCCTCATTATTTTGCTCTTCCCCACTACTTTGTTGTTCTTCATTACTTTGTTCCTCTCCATTACTTTGTTCACTATTTTCTTGTGTTGTTTCATTATTTACTTGATTATTATTCTCATTACTATTCGTGGTTGTATTATCAGATGAAGTATTTGTAGTATTATTGCTATTTGATGTAGATTCCAATACACCTAATCTGTCTAAATATTCTTCTACATCATAAGTTTTATCATTAGCATTCATTAAGTATTGTTTTTCTCCTCCACTAATTACCATATAAATATCATCTACAAATGCTCTGATTGGTTGTTCTCCTAATGCATTTAATAATGTATATCGATTATCTATACATGCTACAATCACATTATATCCTGGTATTACCAATAGGTTTGTCGCTTCTCTATTACTGCTTGCAATATATCCAAAGCTGTCATATTCAAAATCCACCACTTGTTTTCCTTTAGTATCAAATAATCCCCATTTATTATTTTTCATAACAGGTATTAAATTATCTATTAAAATATATCCTGTTTTCAAGTCATTTTCTTCAAATCTAGATATATCTACTCCAATTTGATCATTTTCTGCATAAATGACATTATTTCCGTTTAAATCTACAACTCCATATCGGTTATTTCTAGCAACTAAATATAATCCCGCATCATAATCCATTAATTCTATACTATCATAATTAATACTAACTTTTGTTTTCTTATCTGTTCCTATAATTCCATATTTATCTCCACTACTTACAATGAAATCACCTGTAGATTCTTGATATCTAACATCATCATATTTACATTCTAGGATTTCTGTTCCATCTGATGCATTGATTACTCCATAATATCTGTCATCTGAAACAACTAACATATTTTTGGCCACTGCTTTTTCATTTTCAAATACTTCACTTAATTTTGTATATCCATAGTCTAAAATAGTGTTTGTATAAGAAGTGATTAAATATGGCGTTGTATAAATTGTAATTGTATTATTTTCTTGATCATAGAAAAAAGTAGAATTGAATGCTTTTTGCATTCCATCAGTTGTTATATATAATTGTCCATCGATTGCTTTTACAGGCTTGTCCATATATATATATGTATAATTATTACTATTTTCTTCTAAATTTAATTTATATATTTTATTAGAATTTAATGTAAGATTTGCTACTTCTTCTGTCGTTTCTACATAACATTTACTATTATCCTCTGATTTATTACTGTATTCTCCACTATAACTGTTGTATCCTAAATACGTAGAAATAGCTCTTACGTTTACATATATTGTTCCATCTTCTTCAAATACTAGCGAATTTTTAATTTCTGCATTTTCCATGCCATTAACATATACACGCAAAACGCTTCCTTCCAAATACATCATATAGGAAATAACTCCTATAATTGCCATGACAATTAATACAATAAAAACAATTATTATTTTAATAATGTTTTTTGTCTTATTTCCTTTATTGTTTGAAACTTCTTCATCTAATAAATTCATATACCCCTCCTACTTTTCAAGCTTCATAGCCATATTTTTTATAAAATTCATCCCTAAAAGTTGCTAAATTATCTCTCTCTATTTCTATTCTAACCTTTTCCATTAAATTAGTCAAGAACCTTAAATTATGTATTGATAATAATCTAACCCCTAAAATCTCATTTGCCTTGATAAGATGCCTTATGTAGGCTCTTGAATAATTTTTACAAGTATAACAATCACATTCTTCATCTAATGGATTCCAATCTCTTTCATATGTTGCATTTCTCACTACAACTTTTCCATGAGAGGTTAATGCTGTTCCATTTCTAGCTATTCTTGTAGGTAATACACAGTCACACATGTCAATTCCACTAATTGCTGCTTCTATTAAATAATCTGGCGTACCAACTCCCATTAAATATCTTGGCTTGTTTTTTGGCATTAATGGTGTTGTAAATCGAAGCATTTTTAAAAACTCCTCTTTTGGTTCTCCTACACTGATACCACCGATAGCATATCCAGGTAAATCTAATTCAATTAACTCTTTTGCACTTTGTTCTCTTAAATCTTCATAAAATCCACCTTGAATAATACCAAATAAAGCTTGATTTTCTATTTTATGTGCTTCTTTACATCTTTTAGCCCATCTAGTGGTTCTTTCCATAGATTGTTTTGTATATTCATAACTCGCTGGATATTCTACACATTCATCAAAAGCCATTATGATATCTGCCCCTAAATCTTCTTCTGTCTTCATAACACTTTCTGGTGAAAAGAAATGTTTACTTCCATCTAAATGAGATTTAAATTCTACACCTTCTTCTGAAATGGTTCTTAAATCTCCTAAACTAAATACTTGAAATCCACCACTATCTGTCAAAATTGGTCTATCCCATTTCATAAACTTATGAAGACCACCTGCTTCTTTTACAATGTCTTGTCCTGGTCTTAAGTATAAATGATAGGTATTTGATAATATAATTTGTGCACCAACCATCTCTTTTAATTCTTCAGGTGTCATTGATTTTACAGTTGCTTGTGTTCCTACTGGCATAAATACTGGAGTTTGTATATCTCCATGAGGTGTATGAATAACACCTCTTCTAGCCCCTGTTTGTTTGCATTCATGCAATAGTTCATATGTTACTGCTGGTTTCATGTTTCCTCCTTTTTTTCTTTATTTGCTTTTTCTTTATTTGCTTTTTCCATATTTCATTTTTCGTAGCTTTATTTTATGCTTTATTCTTATCTTCTTGGTATAGCATTTGAAGATTACACTTTTCAAATCCTAATCCTTCATAAAATTTTATTGCTTTACTATTTTTGTTAAATGTATCTAGTTGAATATTTGTTATTCCTACTTCTTTTAAAGCATTTATCATCGTTTTCATCAATGCTTTTCCAATTCCTTTATTTCTGTATTCTTCTAAAACAAATATATTATTTATTGAACCTAATTGCACATTATACCACACTTTTTTTTTCAATATTTCTGCTGTTATGAATCCAACAATCTTCTCATTTTCTTCTGCTACATAGATATATTGCTGATTCAAAAAATACTCCAAATCTTTTTCTCCAATTTCAGTATATCCCCATTCAGGTGCAACAATATTTAATCCTAAATCTTTTTCATATTTTGCAAGCAAATATCTTAAATCTTGTATATCTTTTATATCTTCTTTTTCAGCTTTTCTTATATTCATTTTATCACCTACTTAATTCTTGTTTTTAGATTTATTGAATAAACATAGCATCTCCAAAACTAAAAAATCGATATTTTTCTTTTACTGCTTCATTATATGCTTTCATAATGTAGTCTTTTCCTGCTAAGGCAGATACCAACATTAATAAAGTAGATTGTGGCAAATGGAAATTGGTAATTAATCCATCTAGACATTTAAATTGATAACCTGGATATATAAAGATACTTGTATCTGCTTCTGTTTCTTTTACAAATCCATTTTCATCTGCAATCGTTTCTAATACTCTACAAGAAGTCGTTCCAACAGCAATCACTCTTTTTCCTTGTTTTTTTGTTTCATTGATTTTGTCAACATCTTCCTGTTTGATATAGAAATGTTCTGTATGCATTTCATGGTTTTCTACATTTTCTTCTTTTACAGGTCTAAAAGTTCCAATACCAACATGTAGTGTTACATTAGCAATTTTGACACCCTTTTTTTCTATTTTCTTTAATAATTCTGGTGTAAAATGTAACCCTGCTGTTGGTGCTGCTGCTGATCCATTATATTTTGCATAAACTGTTTGATATCTGTCATTATCTTTTAATTCTTCATGGATATATGGTGGTAATGGCATTAACCCTATCTTATCTAATATTTCATTAAATATTCCTTCATATGAAAATTTAACTTTCCTTGTTCCTCCTGGCATAATCTCTAAAATTTCAGCTGTTAATAATCCATCACCAAAAATAACTTTTGTTCCTACATGAAGCTTATTACCTGGTCTTACAATCGTTTCCCAAATATCGCCTTCCATATTTTTCAATAATAAAAACTCTACTTTTGCTCCTGTTTCTTTTTTCCCATAAATTCTAGCAGGAATAACTTTTGTGTTGTTTCTTACTAAACAATCTCCTGGTTCTAAATAGTCAATAATATCTTTAAATGTTTTATGTTCAATGGTTTGTTTACTTCTATCTAAAACCATTAATCTTGATTCATCTCTTTTTTCTATTGGTGTTTGTGCAATTAATTCTTCTGGTAATTCATAATTAAATTCTGATACTTTCATGATTCCTCCTCAACGCTTTTCTTTTAATGTAATATTGTCCCTTCTTGTTTTTAACAAGGTATAGGAAAAGCGATTTTTCCTATACCATAAAAAATGTCCCAAACAGAAACGTCCCCAAAAGGACATTTTATACTTTTGCTAATAACAATCCTATATTCATAAATAAATTGCTGAAAATTCCTCTAATTTCCTCAATTATATTTTGTGGTTCTGTATAAACTTCTAACTCATAAGCATATTCAAAATTTGATTTCTTGGCAGGCTTTAATGTATATATTTCATTTGGTAACCCTACATATCCATTTGATGTATATATTTCTTTATTCATATAATCTTTATACCACTCTCTTTGTCCTATTAAATATTCATTCTCATACCCGTATTCTTTATAATCATGTAATGCAGGTACTGTATATCCATATTCTTTTGCTGTTCTTTCCAATGAATGTAGAAATTCATGTAAAAATACTTCTTCTGGAAATTGATTTACACTCGTATCATATTTATATATATAACTTTTTGAACTATTTGGTAATCGAATATTGGAAAATCCAATTCCATAATAATCCATAGATCCTAAACCTATCCAATCTTTGATTTCTATATCATCTTCATATTCTTCATTTCCTAGTCTTACAACAATGAAAATATGGTCATAATTATTTTTATTAATGATATCTTTAATTTGTTCCTCTATATCTTCTGGCGCAACATAATAACCAAATTCATCATCATATGATAAAGAAGTGATTGGTTCTTGTATTTCATATATATCACAATCTGCTGTCATTTTTCCATCTGATAACTGATTACAAGAATTTTCAAATCGTTCTATTGTATTTTTTATATCTTCTATATCTGTATTTGTTACTTGTATATCAATTTGCTTATTATCTACTACAACATTTGTATTTTCAAAGATAAAGCAAGCAAAATTCCAATCACTATCTTCTTCAGTTTGTCCTTTTTCTATTTTAAAATCGGAAAACCAAACTTCTCCTTTTGCATATCCTTCTGTTCCTCCTAATCGAAAAACAATGTCTACCATTTCTCTATTTTTCGAATTAAATATAAATTCTACTTGTTGCCAATCACTATCTCCATTAATTGCTACAGATCTTTCTACTGTGTTAGAAATAGAAATTTGTGCCCCTATGCTAGAAACATTCTTATCTGCTTCTACACCTTTTGTTTTTATCATGCAAGTTACTTTATATGGTGTATTTTTTTCTACTTCTATTTCTTTTGAAAACATCGCATCATTAAATTCATTTGATGTTATTTTATAACTATTGCTATCAGAATATTTTACTGTTTTATCTCTTTTGAATTCTGATATATTTAATTTAGCTTCACTTCGTATAAAACCATTAAAATTATTACTTTGATAGAATTGATATGCGAAATATATAGCAATCATTAAAATGACAAAAGTAAATATATTTATGATTAATCCTTTTGCACTTTCATTTTTTCTCATACTCTATTTTCCTTTATCTTTTATTCTACTTTTTTTCAAATAACGTAAATTGATAACTACAATTTTGATATGCTATTTTATATTCTTTTGCTTCTATGATTATATTCATATTTTCTGTTGGTACTTCTTTATATATATTACTTCCCACTGTTCCTACAACCCATACTCTTCCTTGATAATCATCTAATGCTTCATCATAACTATATACTGTTTCCATTGCTGGTGCATATGCCTTATATGCTTCTTCTACATCCCAATTCCATTGGTTATAGAAGTATTGTTTATTATCTGGAAAATATGAGGCTAATACTCCTCCGTACTCCTATTTCGTTGTATATGATAATATCACCTTTTTGTATATTTTCTTCCATAAAACTCATTACTTCTTGGTTTGTTGTATCATAATTGTTTTTTATAGTATTATAGTTTCCAATAAAACTTAAGATTAATATTATTGCACATATCATTTTAGTTACCCATTTTCTCTCTTCTTTTGCCATGAAAAAGGCAAAAACAAAAATGTATAGTCCTGTCAATGTTAGCAAATATCTTCCTACTAATATTGGACTTCCTATTAATGATATGATTAAAACTGCTGCTATTACTGTTATATATATGATAATAGATATAACAGCTGGTAAAATTTTTTCTTTGTTTTTCTTTGCCTTATATATTCTGTACCCTATGTAAATATATAATAATATGGATACTATTAATGAAATAATGGCTGTGGCATTAATCGTTGAATCTGTTTGTACTCTAAATTGAAAACTTGGTACCTCTATTAAAGTGTTTAAATTTAATTGAATCCAAAATCCTCCACCTACACGTGTCATTTGTTCTATTAAAAATAATAGCCAAGGAATATATAATATTACTTGAATGATTGCTGCTATTATAAATTTTTTTAATGGTTTTGATATCTCTTTTTTGTCTTTTATGTCTAAATCTTTTTGTTTTCTTGCTTTTAATACATTTTTTATTAAGAATATAAATAATATCAAATTTATAAGTCCTGCTGTTGCTAGAGCATAATAATGCGTATAACATGATAATATGCTAAATATAGCAAATATAATCAAGTTTTTGTTTTGATTTTTCATTACATTTTTATCTTTTACTGATTTGTAAAATCTATATGCATATATAGCCATGATTGTTACCAATAAATATGCTAATGAATACATTCTAATCTCTTGACTATATATACATATAACTGGTAAGAAATACACTAAAAACGAAAATAGCATTCCTACCTTTTCTCCAAAATCTTTTCGTATATGTGTATATCCTAATACTCCTAAAATAGCTATTGCTAAAACAGAAAATAATCGAAAAGCAATGTTTTGATCTCCAAAAATCATCCATATAATATGTAAAATCCAGTAATATAGTGGTGGATGAACATCATGTCCTGTTATGTTCCATATTTCGCTAAAACTATGTCTCGCAATAGAAACAGAATAACTTTCATCAAACCAAATATTTTCATGAAAAGCTGATAAACTGATAAATACAATTCCTAATACAATAATTCCTATATGTATATATTTATTTTTTTTGTCAATTTTTTTTAGTTGGCCCATATTTATTCCTTTCTCCACTCTATTATTATTTTTCAACAATAATAAGTGGAACATTATTTTATTATTGTCCATTAAACAACATTAAAAACGTCCACTTATCTTTTTTAATTTATTCTATTTAGTTTAAACCAATTCTTTTTCAGTTTGTGCTTCATGATTATCAGAAACATCTGCTATTTTTATACTTCTTACATGGTTTATCTTCTCCCAAGAAGTATTTCTAATAAATAAGCACTTAAAGTTTATACATATCCATGTTAATAAAAATAGTGGATAACATAGTAGTCCTTTTGCCATTGGCTTTATCTTTCTTCCATCTAACCACATTGCAAATATTCCTACAAATATTGGTAAAACAAATGTTGGAACTAAATACATAATTAGATTCTTAATTAGTTCTGCAGTTGTGATAGATGCTGAATTATACATAATAAAGTTTGTTAATAATAATGCAATTGTTATGATAAACATTGGTATACTTCCAACAATATATAGTAAACCATCAAGATTTATCATTTTCTTGTTTTCTTTAGCTGCTATTGCTAATTCCTTTGTATATCTTTTTATACATTGAATATGACCAACTGTCCATCTACTTCTTTGTGACCAACTTTGTCTAAATCCTGTAGGTTGTTCATCATACACAATTGCATCTGTTGCCCAACCTAGTTTTTTACCTTTTATAATTCTTTTTAAAGAAAACTCAATATCTTCTGTTAAAGTTTCTGTATCCCAACCTTGTGGTTTGATAACATCAAATTTCACCATAAAACCTGTACCATTTAATAATGGTGATAATCCGATATTATATCTAGCTAAATGATAAAATCTATGCATTTGCCAATAGAAAATAGCATATCCTGCTGTTATCCAGTTATCAGATGGGTTCTTAATATCTCTGTAACCTTGTACTACATCTTCTCCTTGGCATAGTTTTTTATTCATATTTTTTATAAAGTTCTTATCAACGATATTATCTGCATCAAATACAAAGAAAGCGTCATATGGTGCATTTTCTGCAATTTTTTGTTGTAAAAACCAATTTAAAGCATATCCTTTTGTTTTCTTAGTTTCATCAAATCTTTCATAAACAATTGCACCAGCTTCTTTTGCAATTTTTGCTGTGTTATCTGTGCAGTTATCTGCAATAACATATATGTCATATAAATCTTTATCATATGTTTGATTTTTTAAACTCTCAATTAAATTTCCTACAACCGCTTCTTCATTATGTGCTGGTATAATTGCCATAAAACGATGGTCTTTTTTTACTTTTAAAGGTTTATCCTTTAATTTTACTAAAGAACATAAACTAACAACAACTTGATATAACCAAAATATTGTTACCATCCATACTAAAGCTTCTCTTAGTATATATAAATAATCCATTTTTCTACCTCTCTTTTTAATAATACTTTCTATATATTATTATACTACCTTTTATATTATACTATTATTGGCAAAATATTGCAACTTTTTTAGTAAAATTTAATATATTTTTAATAAATATTATCTACCTCTTTCTCCACGCATGTTTTCAGCATCTGCTTCTATATCTTCTTCTATGTTTTTTTGGAATTCTTCTAAAGTTTTATCTTCATCCCTATTTTCCCATGCTCTTTCTACCATTCCTCTAACTTCTCTTTCCGTAAACTTATCGGCAATTTGTTCATTTTTCATTAATAGAGCTACTGTATCATCTACATGATTATGATTTGATGTATTTGGGTTTCCGTCCATATCTTCTTGTTGCATTTCTTCACATGGTTCTTCCTTGGCCTTTTCATGCTGTTTTGCTTCTTGGTATGAAGCTTCTACTGAACGATATCCATCTTGATATTCTTGTGATAATTTTTGCGTTTGTTCATCCATACCTTCTACTGCATTTTTCGAATTTGAAGTTTCTAATTGCTTATCTAAACTTTTATTTCCTTCAATACCATTTCCACCTATTGTTTTATTAGCTGAATGATATACTTCTACTTCTCCATATTGCCCTTTTTCTATTCCAATTGTTTCTTGGCCTTGTACTCTTAATCTAGTTAATACATCTCCTTTTTTTGCAGGTTGATTCTTATTTTGACTTACTTGGTAAGTTTGCTCTTCTGGATTAGTTCCTTCTTGTGTATCATTTTCTAAATCTAAGGCTCTCACAATTGGTTTTCCATCTCTTCCTGTTTTATTGGTTATAACAACTGCTTCATATCTTGATGAATGTCCTTCTATTCTTTCTCCATTTTCGTCTCTTAAATTGTCTAACTCATCTGATTCTACAATTCCTAGTTTTCCACCTTTTTCATCTGAACCTTTAATTTTTCCTGCCTTTTCTAATTTTTCTCCTAGTGAGTCCATGTCTGTTGCCATACTTCTCATATCTACTTCTTGTTTTATTTGTATATCTCCTGTTGTATTTTCTATTTTGTCTTCTTTTCCTCTGATTGTCTCATCTTTTCTTCTATCTCTCTTTTGTGTTAAATCCTCTTTTTCTGGTTCTTTTTTTTCTTCTCTTCCTACTGTCTTTTGATATCCCATTTGCCTATCATAAACATTTTCTTCTTTTTCCTTTTCTGGTTCTGTTTCTAAAATTTCTTCTTTTCCTGCTGTTTCTATTGTTTGTGTTATTTCATCTCTTATTTGATCAGATAACTCATTTTCTAATGTATTTTCTCTAAATACAATTAATGTATCTGCCATAATATCTGGGTCAAACACACCAACAACTTCATTCCCTAAAACATATTTATATAAATCTCCCTCTTTCGTGACACCCAATTGTTTATTTTCGCCATTCACATTTATATTACCTAAAACTTTCATAACTTTTTTTATGTATATATAATATACATATCTCCTTTCTTTTATTCTAGTACCTGGTTTTTTCTCTTTCCCTCATTTCTATTATAGTATAATTCTCATTTTTCTTCAAGAATTTAAGGAAATTTTAATTTACTATTTTTGTATTTTATGGTATAATAAAAGGTAGAGATAAATATTTACTTAAATAGGAATTTAACCTTGTTACATAACGGAAACTCTTAATAAAATTAATGTAAAAAATAAATTTCCTATATAATAGCAAACATTTCTCAAAATCATAAAATAAAAAGGGGTTTTTATGAAAAAAGAAATGAAAGAATATAATTCTATAAGTAATCAAGAATTCTTAAATATTATTGAAGAATTAGTAAATAATAAGACCGTACAAGAAATGAAAAAGTATAGACAACATTATGAAACCACCTGTTTTGACCACTGTTATATGGTTTCTTATTATTGTTATTTAATATGCAAAAAATACCATTTAGATTATATATCAGCCACAAGGGCAGCCATGTTACATGACTTATTCTTATATGACTGGCGTGTTCGTCAACCTGGCAGAAAAGGTTTACATGCTTTCACTCATGGAAAAACAGCTTGTGAAAATGCAAGTAAACTATTTGATTTGAACCAAAAAGAAAAAGATATGATTCTTACCCATATGTGGCCTGTAACAATGCAATTCCCTACATCAGTTGAAGGATTCATTCTAACTTTTGTTGATAAGTATTGTGCAGTTTCTGAAACTTTAGAAGTTATAAAATCTAGAATGTTCATGAAAAAAGCTTTCAGATATGCTTATGTTTTCTTTAGTCTATTAATAATACGATTTTAAAAATTTGTTTTATATATAAAAAACGTTTCTTATCCAAGAAACGTTTTTTTGTTGAATAGGAAAAATAAAGTTTTCATTTTCTATTCTCTTTTTGCTATTTTTGTAATATAATGGCAATGTATAAGAAATATAAATATATTTCTTATCTACTATTTAAGAAAATCAGGTGATTTTTATGAAAAAAATTTTATTCAAAGGCTGTGGAACAGCTATCAGTACACCTTTTGATGAAAACGGTGTTAATCTTAAAGAATTTGAAAGACTTGTTAATTTTCAAATTGAAAATGGTGTAGATGCCATTATTGTATGCGGAACGACAGGAGAATCTTCTACCATGACAGAAGAAGAAAAAGATGCTACCATTTCTTGTGCTGTCAAAACTGCTAATGGAAGAGTACCAATTATCGCAGGCACTGGTGGTAATAATACCATGAAAGTTATTGAAAATTCTAAAAAAGCAGAAGCTTTAGGTGTTGATGGACTTTTGATTGTTACACCCTATTACAACAAATGTACTCAAAAAGGATTAATTGAACATTATAAAGTAATTGCTGAAAGTGTATCTTTACCAATCATACTATACAGTGTACCAAGTAGAACTGGTGTCAATATCTTACCAGAAACTTGTTTAGAATTGTCCAAAATAGATAATATTGTTGCTATTAAAGAAGCAAGCGGCAATTTATCACAAGTTGCTGAAATTGCACATTTATGTGGAGATAATTTACATATTTATTCAGGAAATGATGATCAAATATTACCAGTATTATCATTAGGCGGACTTGGTGTGATATCTGTTTTATCAAATGTAAAACCACAATATACACATGACATGGTTCAAAACTTTTTTGATGGTAATATTGAAAAAGCAACAAAAATGCAATTAGATGCTTTACCTTTAGTAAAAGCCTTGTTCTCAGAGGTTAACCCTATTCCTGTTAAAGCTGCTTTAAATCATATTGGCTATAACTATGGAATTCCTAGATTACCACTTACTAAAATGAGTAGTGATAAAGAACAAAGATTGATTGAGGAATTGGATAAATTGGATTAATTAGATTAATATAAATAAAATAAATGAAATTAAAAATGCTATGAGCAACAAATATATAGTAAAAATACAAATTAGAAAACATAACACTAAATTTTATAAAATATGGAGGTATCAAATGTTAAACGTATTCGTAAATGGTTGTAATGGAAAAATGGGAAATGTGGTATGTAGTTTAGTAGAAGAAAATGAAAATATGCAAGTCATTGGTGGATTTGACAAAGTAAGTTATTCTGATTCTAAATTCCCAATTTTTACAGAAGTAGAAAATATTGATGTAAAACCAGATGTCATCATTGACTTTTCACTTCCTGTTGCAACACTAAATATATTAAATTATGCAAAAACAAATAAAATACCAATGGTTATTGCCACAACTGGATTTACAGATGAAGAAACAAAAATAATTGAAGAAGCAAGTAAAACAATTCCTATCTTTAAATCTGCTAATATGTCCTTTGACATTATGCTTATGAAAAAAGTTGTTTCTTGGCTTGCACCACTTTTAAAAAATACAGATATTGAAATTATTGAAGCACATCATAATAGAAAAGTGGATAGTCCAAGTGGTACTGCCCAAATGTTAGCAGATAGTATTAATGAATCTTTAGGAAATACGCTTCATTGCGAATATAACAGACATGATAAACATGAAAAAAGAGATAAAAACGAAATTGGTATGTCTTCTATCAGAGGTGGAAATATTGTTGGTGAGCATTCTGTTCAATTTATTGGCAATTTTGAAACTTTCGAAATTAAGCATACCAGCTATTCTAGAAATGTATTTGCAGAAGGTGCTTTAAGAGCTGCTGAATTTATTGCCAGCCAACAGCCTGGTATGTATGCTATGGAAGATATGTCCTTTTAGGGATGTTTCTGTTTGGGACATTTTTATGTTAATCATCTGTATTAAGTTAAAACCAGAAAATCTTTTTACAAGATTTTCTGGTTGATATTTTTTTACCTTTATTTTTTAAATTATATTTGTCATTACATAATATATTCCCCAACAAACTGCTATAAGGATAACAATAATAAATAATATTAAGATTAAAGTTATAATTTTTTCTTTTATCGTTCCTTTACTTTTCTTAAAAAATATAATACTACCTACAATAAAAATAATAAAAAATAATGATATAGGTAATATATATGTTTTTACCATTTTCCATATTGATTCTATAAATGTTGGTTCATTTACTACTTCTGGCGAATCATATAATTCTACAAACTCACCAGGTTCACTCGAATCAATAGCTGTAACTATCTTTTCAGGTATCATCACATAATATCTTACCAATCCGATTGATACAAGAATAACAATACTAAAAAATATTAAGATTAAGGTTGTAATTTTTTCTTTTATTGTTCTTTTGCTTTTCTTAAAAAATATAATACTACCTATAATAAATGCAATAAAAAATAATGATATAGGTAATATATATGTTTTTACTATTTTCCATACTGATTCTATAAAAGTTGATTTGTCTATTATGTTGGTTGATCTATTTAATACTTCTGGTGGACCATACAGAGAAGCTCTCGCAGCTACTTTTTCATGTAGCAACATTATTGAAATTGCAACTGATATAAACATTTTTTTAATTTTTTTCATTTGGTATCCCCCTATTTTCCATACATCATCTTATATGGACATTTATTTTGTTCATTATTCTCAAAATCCCAAGTATGATATGCTCCTCCTAAACAATATTCCCAATATTCACACTTTTCACATGTATCACTTTTAGTTCTATCTTTACTTCTAAATTCTTTATATTTATTATCCCATACATCTTTAAAATTATCTGTTCTAATATTTCCTTGTATTAATCTCTTTATCCTAGGAACATTCGGACATACAAATAAATCACCATTGTATAAAATACTGGCAACATTGATTCCTGTTCTACAATAAAAGTAATATTTTCTGACCTCTTTTTCATAATCTAATCCTAAAAATCCTGGACAACCATATGTCAATTCTAATTTTTTATTGTGCTTTTTAGATTTTATAAAGTCTAATAATCTTTTGATTTCTTTACCATCTAATAACAAATCATTATTTTCATTTGCTCTTCCAATGGGATCCATAGAAGCTAATCTCCAAGAATCTAATCCTAAGCCTAGCATAACTTGATATAATTCTTCCATTTGGTTTATATTTCCTTTATGAAATACAGTTGTTACTTGTATATGTTTTACAAATCCTGCTTGTTTTAGTTTTTTTATATTCTCAATGATTGTTTGATAAGAATTTGGGACTCCTCTAAATTTATCATGTGTTTCTTCTAAGCCATCAATACTAATAGATATAGTTTCCATATTTGCTTTTTTTAATTTTTGAATATTTTCCTCAGTTAATAATATTCCGTTTGTTGTCATTCCCCAATGAAATCCCAACTCATTTGTTGCATATTCCATAACTTCGCATAAATCTTTTCTAACTAATGGCTCTCCACCAGTCACATTAATTAATATCTTACTTGCATCCATATCATTTGCAATTTGTTGAAATGCATTTTTTATCTCTTCTGTTATTAATTCCCCATCATATTTTTTCTTTTCAGCACTACTCCCACAATGCTTACAATTTGCATTACAAGTTAATGTGCATTCCCAAAATAAATCTATTAATTCATGATTTTTCCTGTCTTGTTCTTTATACTTTTGCATTAAGTATAATTCACCTAGTTTATATATTTCCTTAAACATTTTTGACACCTTTTATTTCCATGTATTTTTATCTCTTTTATTTCTACAAAAATTTTATCATAACAAAAAATAAAAAACAAGAAAATTTTTCATAATACTTGAACTTTATAAATATTCATGATATAGTGTTAACATAAGATTTTTGGTTATACTTTTTATTTTTAAATTATATTTTTATATCCATTTTTTATCTAAAAAAGTATTTATATTCAGATTATTTAATGAAAACTATTATTTTGTCTTATTATTTTGTATCAAAACTTTAACTCCCTATATTTATGTTCAACAATTATTTAATCACTATATTACGTTTTATTTTTATTCTATTTTTTGATTTTTTTATCTTATATTTTCATGTAGTTAAAAACTTATGATAACGGTCTTTTAATAATATTTATTTAGATTTTAAATAATTTTTAAACAATAACATTTTTGTATTGTATAACCAAAAAAATTTTGTTACAATGAAAGGAGAATATTTATTGAATCAATTAAAAAATTCAAAAGAAGTAGACATGCTACCATTATCAAATGATTATGTCTTTAAAAGAATCTTTGGAAAAGGTGGAAATGAGAAAATTCTAAAAAGTCTTTTAGAGGCAATATTAAAAATTAATATACAAAAGATTGAAATTAAAAATCCAGAAATACCAAAAGAAACAATCGATGAGAAATTAATCATTTTAGATATTAAAGCAGAAATTAATGAAGATACGATTATTGATATTGAAATGCAAGTGGGAAATACAGCAGCAATAGATAGAAGATTGGTTGTATATAATGCAAAATTAATTTCAGGAGATATTAAAATATCAGAGGAATATAAAGATGCAAAAGATACAATAGTTATATGTATCGTAAATGATTCGATTATAAAACGAAATTCCTATCTAAATTTAGCAATGTTAAAGTATGAAGAAACAGAAGAAATAAGATATGTAGATATGGGATACAAAGAAGAAGAACGATATTTAACAAAAATGTGTAAATATTATATAATCGAATTATCAAAATTTAAGAAAAAGAAACCAAAAGTAGCAGATTTACTAGAAAAATGGTTGTATGTAATTGGGGGCGATCAAAAAATGATAGAAGAATGTAAAAATGATAATGAAGAAATCAAAGAAGCAGTGAAACAACTTACAGAAATGAGTACAGATGAATACGAAAGAGAATTATATGAAATTAGAGAAAGAAGCAGACTGACATATAATACAGAAATAAATGAAGCAAAAAGAAAAGGGTTAGCTGAAGGGAAAAATAAAGAAAAAAGAGAAATTGCAAAAAAAATGAAAGAAGAAGGTCTAGATATAAAACTAATTCAAAAAATAACCAATTTGTCGAAAGAAGAAATTGCGTTATTATAAACAAAAAAGATGAGACGAACTCATCTTTTTTTATTACGCTTTTTTATCTTCTTCAGTTGCTGGTTTTTCTTCAGCTTCTTTAGCTGGTTCTTCAGCTTTAGCTTCTTCTACTTTTTCTTCTTTTTTAGGCTCTTCTACTTCTTTAACCTCTTCAACAACTTCTTCAGAAACTGTGTCAACTGTTTCTTGAACAGCTACATTTTCTGTTTCAACAGCTGGTGCTTCTTCTGGAGCTTCTTCTACTGCTGGTTCTTCTACTAAATCTTCTTTGATAGTAATTTCTCTATCTTCAATTCTTGCTCCAACTTGTTCTTTAGTCTTAGCAGCTTTACCTACTCTATCTCTTAAGTAGTATAATTTTGCTCTTCTTGCTTTACCTACTCTTACTAATTCTACTTTTTCAACTAATGGAGAGTGTACTAAGAATGTTTTTTCAACACCTACACCATAAGAATTTTTTCTTACTGTAAATGTTTGGTTAACTCCTCCACCTTGTACTTTTATAATGATTCCTTCAAAAACTTGGATTCTTTCTTTATTTCCTTCTTTTATTCTTACGTGTACTCTTACTGTATTACCAACTTTTAATTCTGGTATTTTATTTTTCAATTGTTCGTGTTCAATTGATTTTATAATATCCATTTTAGAATTTCCTCCTTCTTCTTAATGTCAGGGGACATATTTTTTCTTTGGGTATTCCTGTTAGGACAAAATATGTCCCCTACCCTTGTGAATACATGTTTACCCCTGCTAATATTAATTTATTTTAATATATCTGGTCTTTTTTTCTTTGTCATTTCTAAAGACTTTTCTTTTCTCCATTTTTCTATATTTTCGTGGTGTCCTGAAAGTAATATTTCTGGAACTTTCATTCCTTCAAAAATCTCTGGTCTTGTATATTGTGGATATTCTAGAAGTCCATTTGAAAAGCTTTCTTCTTTTATAGATTCTTCTTTTAAAACACCTTCTACATATCGACTGACACTATCAATTAACACCATTGCTGGAATTTCTCCACCTGTTAACACATAGTCTCCTATAGATATTTCTTCATCTACAATTTTATCCAATACCCTTTGGTCAATTCCTTCATAATGTCCACAAAGTATAATTAAATGGTTTTCTTTTGATAATTCTTCTACCTTTTTTTGATTTAATGGCTTTCCTTGTGGTGACATATAGATAACTTTTGCATTTCTATCTTTTATTGACTGATATGCATCATATACTACATCTGGTTTCATTACCATTCCAGCACCACCACCATAGGGTGTATCATCTACTTTTTTATGTTTATCTTTTGAAAAATCTCTAATATTAATTAAGTTAATATCTATTAGTTCCTTCTCAATTGCTTTTCCAATAATACTTTGATTTAATATTTCAAACATTTCTGGAAATAGTGTTAAAACATCAAATTTCATAGATTTTTGTTTCCTTTCTTGTTTTATCACAAAACAATGATAGTCTTCCCTATGTGATTACTTTTATAATTAAATTTTTGTTTCATGCTAGTTAAATCAATCCAGGAAGTAAATGAACAATAATCTTTTTATTTTCTATATCAATTTGTTTAATCACATCCTGTATGGCTGGTAAAAGAATTTGTTTTCCTTGTTTATCTTTTACAACATATATGTCATTACTACCAGTATTGAATATGTCTTCTAAAGTTCCTAATAAAACTTGTTCATCTGTATAAACTTCTAGTCCAAGTAAATCTACGATATAATATCTTCCTTCTTCTAGTTTTTCTACTGAATTCCTAGAAACTGTTAAATAACTATTTCGTAACATTTCTGCTTGTTCTACTTTGTCTATACCTTTGAATTTTATTAATACCATATCTTTATGATATTTTACTTCTTCAATTTCATATTCTGTTTTAGTACTGTTTTTTTCGACATATACTGTTTTTAATTCATCAAATCTTCTAATATCATCTGTAAAAGGTTTGACTTTTACCATTCCTTTTATTCCAAATGTATTGACGATTTGACCAATTTCTAGATTTGGTAACATATTGGTTACTCCTATTATCCTAAAAATTCTACTGATGCTTTTTTATGTTCTTTATTTGCAACAGCTTTCATAACATTTCTAATAGCTTGTGCAATTCTTCCTTGCTTTCCTATTACTTTACCCATGTCTTCTTGGGCTACTTTTACTTCAAATGTAACAGATTTTCCTTTATCTATTGTATTAATTTCAATAGCATCTTTATTCTCTACTAAATTTGAAATAATAATTCTTAAAAATTCTTCCATAATTGAATCCTTCCTTATTAAACAAATCAAAAACGAAATTTTTCATTTGTTTACTAGTTAGCTTTTTCAATTAAAGCTTTAACTGTATCTGTTGGTTTTGCACCATTTTTAATCCATTTTTCAACTTTTTCTTTGTCTAATACGATTGTTGCAGGATCTGTCATTGGATTATATGTTCCTATTTGCTCAATAATTTTACCATCTCTTGAAACTCTTGAATCAGCAACTACGATATGATAAAATGGAGCTTTTTTCTTTCCTTGTCTTTGTAATCTTATTTTTACCATTTTTGGTTCACCTCCTAAAAATTTAGATTATCGGTACAAACTTATTTTTCCTTTTTTAGGATTTTTGTCAGCCCTCTAATCACTATATATATAAATTTAAAAATTTAATAACAACTTAAAATTTAAAATTCTTTAATGTATTTTCATCAATACCATTTAATAACTTCTTCATACCACCTTTGTTGTTTTTCATCTGTTTCATCATTTTTTGTGTCATTTCAAAAGATTTAATGAATTTGTTAATGTCTTGTACCGTTGTTCCACTTCCGTTTCGCAATTCTTTGTCTTCTACTTGCATTTAATAATTTTGTATTTCGTTTTTCTTCTTTTGTCATTGAACAAATGATAGCTTCAATTTTAACAAATTGTTTATCATCTACTTTTAAATCTTTTATTTGATTAAAGCCTGGTATTAGTTTTAATAATGATGAAAATGAACCCATTTTCTTTACTTGTCTAATTTGTGCCAAATAATCATCTAAATCTAGTTCTTTTTTCTTCAATTGCTTTTCAAGTTGTTCTGCTTGTTCCATATCAAATGATTCTTCAGCTTTTTCAATAACTGCTAGAATGTCTCCCATGCCCAAAATTCTTTGGGCCATTCTATCTGGATGGAATACTTCAATGTCACTTAATTTTTCTCCAGTTGCTACAAATTTAATTGGCTTTCCTGTTACCTTTTTAACAGAAAGTGCCGCACCACCTCTCGTATCACCATCTAGCTTTGTAAGGATAATTCCATCAATTCCAACATTATCATTAAAGCTTTGTGCAACATTTACTGCATCTTGACCTGTCATGCTGTCTACAACAAGTAAGATTTCATGTGGTTTCACATTTGCTTTTAAATTCTTTAATTCTTGCATTAATTCTTCATCAATATGTAGTCTACCTGCTGTATCTAAGATTACTA
>CALXXJ010000004.1 GCA_944392665.1 uncultured Clostridia bacterium
GTATATTTATTGGAGAATTAGGTGATAAAACTTTTCTTTCTTCAATTGGTCTTGGCATTCAATATCCAGAATATAAAATTTCTTTAATTTTAGGTTCTATTTTAGGAATGGTTTGTAGTAATCTTCTTGCTATTATTTTTGGAAAACTGTTGAGTTTGAAATTTCATCAAAACATAGTTGAACTGATTTCTAATAGTTTGTTTATCATTTTTGGTATTATTGGTTTAATCTTTAACATTTAATATGTTTTTTCAATTTAAAAACATAAATTTTGATTTTTTGTCTTAAAATCATTGACACAGGGTTAGATTTGTGCTATTATATTTATTGTTATTTAGCCATGGGTCAGTAGCTCAGTTGGATAGAGCACAGGCCTTCTAAGCCTGGGGTCGGGGGTTCGAACCCCTCCTGGCTCACCAAAACAAATAAAAAACATTATCATCGAGAATTGATAATGTTTTTTTATTTGCTTATTAGAAAATTTAGCTTTTCTTAAGTAATTTTTTCTCCTTCTTTTTTAAAATACGAATAGTTTCTGTATCTATTATTTTAATAATTGTATTAATAGTAATTGCATTGACAACAGGGGGATATATGGCGACAATATTACCTCAAATTAATGATGAAATGATAGAAACTGCCAATAATCAAGAACAAGAAAATAGATTTGCAGAAAAGGAACAATTTGCTAAAGATCATGAAAATCAAGCAGGTTCTTCACAATCAGAATCTGAAACAAGTATTGCCACAAGAGCAAATTCTGAAGATACACAATTTGCAGAAGAAGCAATCGAACAAGAAGATTTCACAAATAAAGTAACAGAAATTATGAATAGATATTATGATAATTTTGAAACAGTAACTGCACAGATGGAAGCTGAAAGTTCTGGAATTCAAAGAATCGATGTAGAAGAAGATACTCTATCACAAGCTAGCATTAGTTTTTATGATATGATTTTAACTGTTTTAGAAGAACAAAATTTATCTCAAGAAGATAGAGATACATTAATCGAATTAATCAGTACATTAAAATACGACATAGAAAAGAATGATTCATTAAATGCAAGAGCAGAAAATATTTTAAATAATTCATAAAATCAAAAAAGGATTTCATTTTGAGCTGTTAAAAAAAACAGTAAATTTGAAATCCTATTTTTTTCTAATATAATTATATTTCTTAAATATCTTTACAAACATCTATCCATTTTTCATAATTCGATGCTTTTTCCAATTCTTCAATTGTTAATTTTATAGCACTATTAGAGCTTCCACAAGCTGGATAAATAATTGGAAATCTTTTTAGAGAATCATCTAAAAACACCTCTACACCATCCTTTATTCCAAAAGGGCAAACTCCTCCTACTTCATGGCCTATTAATTGTTCAACCTCTCCAAAAGGAATCATTTTTGCTTTTGTATGAAATTCTGCTTTATATTTAGAATTATCTATTTTCTTGTCACCAGCAACCACAATTAGTATTGGTTTATCTTCTACCATGAATGATAGAGTTTTTGCAATTTCTTCTTCCTTACAATTCACAGCTTTTGCAGCTTCTTCTACTGTTGCTGAAGAAACAGGAAATTCCATAATTTTATTTTCTAATCCATATTTTTCTAAATATTCTTTTGCTTTTATAAATGACATGTCTATTCTCACTTTCTAAATTTTATTAAACACTTCTATTCTTCTCTTTCTAAACATTCTGATATAATGTTTTCTAATTGTGTAGTATCTATTACAGAACGAATACAAGCATATAACATTTCTTTTGGATTGATATTTTTTAAATTTAAAACATATCCATTTTTATATGCTAATTGTCTTATGAATTCTCTAATTGTTCTTCCATTTCCTTCTCTAAAAGGATGTAATACATTTAATTCTGCCATATAATAAGACAATCTTTTAATAAATATATTTCTATCTAAATTTTGTAAATAATTCTCTTCTTTCAATTGGTCTAGTAATTTTTTTAATTCATCTTCTATATATTCCCATTCAGCAAAACTAAAATTTCCCTTTGCGATATTTTCATTTCTAAAAAGTCCTGCAAATGGATAAATGTCCTCAAAAAGAAATCTATGAATTCCAACAAAATGTGAAACATCAAAATTTCCTATCTGATGATTTTGTCTTAATTCATATAGTTTTGCTAAAACAATCTTTCTTTCAATCTCTTCTAATTTTTTATTATCATGTATATCAAATTTATTGACTAATACATCACTATCTTTATAGCAATATATAGAATTTCTAGCTTCATATAAATCACTCATAAGACATTCTCCTTACATGGTTGTTTTTTTTATGATATCAATCATTTCAGGCATTGTGATTTCATTGTCAAAATATCTTCTTAATAGTGCCACATCCTCTTCCGTAACATACATATCTTCTATAGCTAAATCTTGTTTCAAATTTGCGATATCAAATTCAAATTTTTCTTCTCGATTCATGTTTCCTCCTTAAATTTCTCTATTTTTAGCACACATATATATTATACCACAAAAAGCAGTAAATTACTACCAAAATTGGAACGTTTTCCTAAAATTGCTTTGTATCGCTCTTTTCAAAAGACATATGTCGATTATGATTCAAAAGAGCATACACTGAAGGAAATCTGTGCCATTGGAAATATTCCTGAGTCTGCATTCGAAACAGTTACTATAAATCTGTATAACCAATTATCTGATTCCATTAGAAGATAATCATCACAAAGATGGAGATTTTTTCGTTTCTGACTTATAAAAAATAAAAGAATAAGAGTGAAATTAAATCTTTGCTCTTATTCTGTAATTATCATTTTCTTTTAAATAGATATTTAATTTTATCAAATATTTTTTCTAAAAAATTCCTTTCCTTATATTTAACAATTGACATTTCTTCTGAAATAATATTTTCATAATTTTGTGTATGACTTTTCTTGTTTTTAAATAAATTATCTGGATTATATTTTTCTTCATTCTGCTTTTGAATTTTCATTCTTTCTGCTTCTTGTACTTGAAGAATCTTTTCTTTTTGTTCTGCCGTAGCCCAGTAATCTCTAAATAATATACCTATAATTGCCTGTGCACCTTCTGAAACATTTTGTTCTTCAAGTGTTAAACTTGGATTATATTCAAACTGATAATTTTTATTAGCATACTTTTTAAAAATATCAATTTTAATTTTGGGTATTTTATTATATTCTTCAATAGAAATATACTTTAATATTTCCAACACCTCTTTATATGCATTTGCATATTTTACATCAATCATATTATTTCTCCTTTGTAGATTTATCATTTTCCTGTTCAATGCTTATTCTTTCTAAATCTCCCGTTGCTTTTTCATATAAATCTGTAATTTGTACATCTTTCATTCTTGCTAAAGACTGTTTTCCCAATTCTCTTGTATCTACTTTACCTCTCACGTTTGTTTTGTCTATACCTCTACCAACAGCATAAATTCTATTTTCATTTTCATATACTTTTTCGCCATTTTCATAATGAAAATCTTTAGTTATTAAATCTTTTTTTCCCTCTATATAATCTTGATATTCCTGAACAGATATCTTAAAAGAAAACGGTCTTCTTCCAAGATTATTTTGATTTTCAATTTCATGTGCTGTATTACTAAAATCAATAAGTAAATATCCGTCTCCATATCTAATTATATTCCATGCATGTCCTTCTACTTTACCCCTTGACTCAGCTTCTCCAAAGTGAATCATAGAATCATACCCACACATTTTTAATATATTTTGTGCCAAGCAACTTCTTTCTGAACATTGTGCTACATTTTTTCCCTTTAAAGCTTTCAAAGGAAAGTCTCCGTTTAATTGCATATAATCAATAGCACTCATATTTTCATCAAAACTGATACCATTTTTCTTATAAAAATTTTCAGCATATGCTGTGCATGTTTGAAAAAAAACCTCTTCTCTTCTGTCAACTTGATCTTTTGGTAATCCAAAATATTTATCTAGAAAAGGCATTATATATGGTAACAAATTTGTATTACTATCCAAATTGTATCCCCTAATATCTCTAGCGAACTCATATAAATAATCTCTATCGTAAATATGATAACCAAATCCTCCATTGGAATTTAATATTTCTATATTGGGAGATATAAATCCATCATAATAACCTCCATTTTCATATGTATTTTTTGCAAAAATATTTTTTGTTGCTCCTATGGCTTTAGTAGAAATTTTCTGCTCTTGAATTTTATCTATTATACTATCTACATATAATTTTAGTTCTTCCGAATTGTTACACTTATTCAATCCATCTAAAAATGCAATTTCATTATTACGCTCATTACTTGTTTCTTCCTGTTGTTGAAAATCAGTTTGTTCGCTTTCTATTAAACTGTCCAATTCGGCTAATAATTTATCTATTCTTAAACTTACATCTTCTAAATCGCCTGATGTTTTGCCTCCAATATTATCTATTCTTTTTTGTACCTGACTTAATTTTCCAGTTTCGTCATATATCATTTCTTTTGTTTCATTCTCTTTAATCCATTGCAAATCTATAGCTCTTTTGGCACGATCATCCGAATTTTTCTTATAAAAACTATCAATTCCCATTTTTTCTCCTTTTATATTTATACAAATATACAATTTTATTTTATCATAATAAAAATTTTTTTCAATAATTTTTTTAAACTGGTATGAGTTTTTTGACTGGAGATTTCCCTAGATTTCAATATTTTAAGCACCAATTCATAATTCGTTTCGAATTTCAACAATCTAATCCATTACAGATTGTCTTTATTTCTACTTAATTTTCAATCCTAATAGCTTCGATAATTCTAAAGCTTGAAATTCATTCACAATGGCACCATTTAAATCTGATATATTTACAGTAATTCCATTAAATTCGCATGTAGAAAAATCAATTCCTTTTAATTTTGTTCTAACCAATTCAGCTTTATTGAGATCACATTCTGAAAAAGCAATATTTTTCCATGTAACTTCATTCATACTTGTACTTTGTAAATTCGTATTTTCCATTTTTACATCCCTAAAATTCGCTTCTGAAAAATTTACATAAGCAAAATTGGATTCTGTTATATAGGTATTAAAAATATCTGCTTCTATCCATTCACAACCTGTTAGTTTGCAATTAATAAATTCTACTCTATTAAATCCTACTTTACTAAAATTCGAATTTGAAAAATCACAGTTTTGAAATATGACATCTGAAAAATAAGCATTTTCAAAATTAGAGTGTACCATTTTGCAAGATTCAAATACACAATTTCTAAATTCATATTTCTCAGCTTCTATCTTTTCTTCTTCTGCATCCTTAAATTGTTTTTCTCTTATTTCAAATTTTTCAGAATTTTCTAAAATTTCTTTTTTTAAATCTGATATTTCTTCTATTTCAAATAGTTTCGGTTTTTGTATTTCCAGCTTTCTCACTTTCCTTTCTAAATCATACATTTAAAATTCAATCTTTCCCCTAATCTTCCCTATATTCTAAAATATCTCCTGGAGTACAATTTAATGCTTTACAAATTGCATCCAAAGTTGAAAATCGAATTGCTTTTCCTTTATTCGTTTTTAGTATGGAAAGATTTGCTTGTGTAATGCCTATTTTTTCAGCTAATTCTTGTGAACTCATTTTTCTTTTGGCTAACATAACATCTAAATTTACAACAATTGACATATCTTTCCCTCCTTTATATAGTTAAATCATTTTCATCTTTATATTCAATTGCTTTTCTATAAATTTCTTTTAAAACCACAATACCAATTCCAAATATTAAAAATATGATAGATATTGCTACATTTGCTAATGGATATATAATGAAAAATCCTTTCTGCATAATTCCAACACCTAAATAGATAAGCAATACATTTATAGCATATATAACTCCTATCACAATAGAAGCTATATAACTAATGCCTAATCTTTTTATATTTTTCTTTTCAAATGGATTTTCTTGTTTTAAAGTATTAAATATTTGTAAAAATGCAATAATCATAACCAATGCTGGTATAGATGATAAATAAATCAGAATATAAGTTATACTTAATAAATCTTTAGTAAAAAATGCTAAGTTACTTAGAACAAATATACCTCCAGCAACAATTGCAATGATACAAAGTACTAACAATACACATAAAAATATCATAACAACTGATGATAAACTTTTCTTTCCTAAAATTTTCATAATAAATTCCCCCTACTTAATATTCATAAGTTCTTCTTTTGCTTTTATTTCAGACAAATTGGTTTCTTGCCAATTTGTTTTGGTATCTTGTAAACCTTCCTTTTCTTGAAGCAAATATTCTTTTACTCTTTTTGCTACTGTTTCATCTTTTGCATTTAATAATCGTTTCATTTGTCCAATAGCATCTGTTCCTGTATGATTAAACAAATAGTCTAAATCAATTTCATTTTCTTCCTGATTTTCAAAATATCTATCCACATTTCGTTTCGCAATTGTGGATTCTATATTTGAAAAATTTAATATGACATACATAACTGTTACAATTCCTATTGTCCATTTTAATATATCTATCTTTTTATCTAATATCCATAACCCTATTGGTAAAATCAAAATGAATTCTGTTGCTAAAATGTAGTAAACAAACAACCTTAAATAGGTATATCCATATGCTTTTTCATATAAATTCATTCTGAAAAATGCAGATAGTAGAATAACAACTGTAAATAACAATGTTAAAATAGACATTCCTTTTGTATAATTACTTGTATTTCCTTTATTTACTTTTGCAAGTATAATCATAACAATATTAATAAAAGATATGATCATTAGTTGGAAAAATCCCTGTCTTGCATATGTCGCATAATCAAAATCATTCGTATCTATTTTAGAAAATAAACTTGTAAATTGTATAATACTAAAAATGAAATAAAATATATTTAAAATTGTTAATATTATATCTATTGTCATTTTCTCTATGTGAATTTCTACTATCTTTTCTTCACTTTCACTGTTAAACATCGTATCTTTTTTTAGAATATTTACAAAAAATCCTGAAAAAATAAAGAAAAATATCATGATGACACATATTCTTAAACAAAACTTTACAAAATTTTCTGCCATAAATATATTTTTAAATTCTCCAAAAACATTTTCAAATATGTTTGCAAATACACTATCTGCTGACATCAATAATATAAAAACAATCAGAATAACAGGAATCGCATATACAAATGACTTTACTCCTTGTTTTAGTTTTGCAGATTTCTCATTTTCGATATCTTCTTTTTTCTTAAATTTATTTTTTAAACTATCTATCACATCACTAATACTTTCAAAACTTCCTGCTAATAATTCAATTGCTTTAGTTAAAAATTCTTGTACTTTTACATGTACTCTAGTTGTATATATACACATGATAATTGTTAAAATTACAATAACAAGTACATTAATGGTCTGAAACAATGTATTGTGATATATAAAATAAGTTGCACTTAATAAAATAATTGGAATTGCAAATATAAATGCTTTTTTATTCTCTACTTTTTTATGTTTATACATTAAATATATTAGTCCTATTATAAAAGAACTCATAAATAGCAACACAGAAATTCCTGGTTCCTTTTCCCAAAATAATATAGATTGTAATATACTCAGTATTATTCCACAAATAAAAATCGAACTCATAAGATTCCCTCCTATGTGTTCTATTTTATCTTCATCTTTATCATTTGTCAATATTTTTTTATTGTTTTTCGATAATTTCTTGTTTTTAAAAATTACATATATCACATATATGTAACATATCTTTTATTCTATTTTTTGGATAAATTCTTCTATAGAGGCAATTTTTTTAAGTTCTTTGTTTTCTTTTATCTCATCAAATATATATTCCATATATAAATTTACAACATACAATAACTCCTGTTCTTTTATGTCCCTTAATTCTCTCTTATGGATATTGGTTTCCATATACTTATCCAACTCTTTTTCCATTAATGAGGTTTCTTCTTTCAATTTATTTAAGTTTAAAATAGATAATTCTTTGATAGAGTAATAATCTCCATTATTAACACAAGATATTATTTTTTTTAAATAGTTTATATATTCTTCATTTTTTATCATTTTTAATTATTTCTCCACATTTTATTCTTTTTTGTATAAGTTTTAGTTATACACGGCGTTTAAATCCATATTATCATTAGTGCTTTTATTTTTCAAGTTTTTTAATATTTTTTAGAATATTTTTATCATTTTCTTCTTATATTATTACTGTGTTTTATGTTAGCTCTCAGCTTGTTATACTTATAATAATACTTTTGAATTATGGAGGAATAAAATGAATTCTGTCTCAAAAAGTGAAATTGACAAAATATTTGGAAAAATATTAAAAGATTTTAGAGTAAAAAATGGCTATACACAAGAAGTTATGGCAGAAAAACTTGGCATTTCTTTAAAATATATATCTAGAATTGAAAATGGATATAGTGGAATTAAAACCCAGACTTTAATTAATTATATGAATATTTTAGGTATTACTCCTAATACTATTTTTAAAGAACTTATGACAAATAAAGACATAATAAAACAAATTGAAATATCTGAGAAATTAAATCAGCTTTCAGAAGAAAAACTTAATTTTGTTGATAATATGATTGATTTATTGACTAATTTCAAATAAATTTGTTATAAATTATCTTTCATAAATAAAAATATAAAGACTATAATTTTGAATATATTTTCAAAAATCATAGTCTTTTTTCAATTCTAATTGTAATTATTTTTCAATTTATTCATTCCAAAAAGCCTTATATGTCTTATATGCAGCATAAACATCATACTTACTTGTCACTTCATAAGGTGCATGCATTGATAACACTGGCACTCCACAATCAATAACATCTGCTCCTTTATTGGCAATAATATAGGCAATTGTACCTCCACCACCAATATCTACTCTTCCAAGTTCTGCAATTTGATAATGAATATCATGTTTTTCTAATACATTTCTTACCCATGCTACATATTCTGCATTTGCATCAGAAGCTCCTGATTTTCCTCTAGCGCCTGTATATTTATTCAAACTAATTCCTTTTCCTAAAAATCCTGCATTAGTTCTATCTGATACAGAAGCATAAATTGGGTCAAAACCTGCATCTACATCTGAAGATAACATTTTTGAAAAACAAAATACTTTATCTAAAAGATTTGGTCTGTTAACACCTAATTTATTTAAGATTTCTGATATAAAGAAATCAAACATATGTGATTCCATACCAGTATTACCCATACTTCCAATTTCTTCTTTGTCAGATAATATACATACAGCGGTATTTTTTACATTTTCTAATTCCATCATGGCTGCAAGTGATGTATAAGCACATACTTTATCATCTTGCCCATATGCTGCTACCATACTTTCGTCAAATCCTAAACTTCTAGCTTTGAATGCTGGTACCAATTCAATTTCTGAGCTTGTTAAATCTGCTTCTGTAATTCCATATTTTTGGTTTAAAATATTTAAAATATTTAATTTTACTTGATCTTTTCCTTTTTCTCCATAAGGAATGCTTCCAATTAAAAGATTTAAATCTTCTCCATCAATTCCATTTTTTAATTTTTTCTCCATTTGGTCTTGTGCTAGATGTGGTAATAAATCTGTGATAGTAAAGATTGGATCATTTTCATCTTCTCCAATACAAATATCAATTGCTTCTCCATTTGTTTTTACAATTGTTCCATGGATACTAAGTGGAATTGTTGTCCATTGATATTTTTTTATTCCACCATAATAATGAGTATTAAAATATGCCATTTCTGTATCTTCATATAAAGGATTTGGTTTTAAATCTAATCTAGGAGAATCTACATGTGAACCAATAATATGTAATCCTTGTTCAATATTTTCTGTTCCTATAATGGCTAAATACATACTTTTGTTTCTATTAACGAAATATATTTTATCTCCTGGTTTTAAAGTATCAAATTCCATGATATCTTTAAATCCATTTTCATCAGCAAGTTTTCTTGCCATTTTTACAAATTCTCTCTCTGTTTTAGCTTGATTTAAGAAATTCATATACCCTTTTGAAAAATCAAAAATGTTTTGTTTTTCTTCTTCACTTACTGAAAGCCATCCATTCTCCTTTTTATCAAAAAGCTTTTTTTGTAATTCTTCACTCATACTTTATATCATTCCTTTCTTATGTATTCTTTTTTTCATTTCACAGTATATCATTATATTATTCATTTTTCCACTATTTTTATAATTTATTCCAAAAATCTGGTTATACTATATCTAAAGATTATTACGAAAGGTGGAATTTTATGAATTCATTATGGATAGATTCTGTAAAAGGCACTTCAAAATTTGAATCATTAGATAAAAATTTAGAAGCTGATATCTGTATCATTGGAGCTGGTATTTTTGGAATGACTTGTGGATATTATCTAAGTCACTTAGGTTTTAAGGTAATTATCATCGATAAAAACAATTTGGCAGGTACAACTAGTTTTACAACAGGTAAAATCACCAGCCAGCATGGCTTATTTTATTCTTATCTAAATACTTCTTATGATATGCACTTTGCTAAAGATTATTTAGAAGTCAATGAAAAAGCTATCAAAAATATTGAAAGTATTATCAATAAAGAACAAATCGATTGTGATTTTGAAATGCAAAATAGTTATATATATACCACAAAAAAAGAAGAAGTGGATTTATTAAAAAAAGAACAAAAAGTATTAGAAAGTTTAGATTATCATGCAGAGTTAACCAAAAATGTTTCTTTACCTTTTGAAGTAGAAGGTGCCCTATGTTTTAAAAATCAAGCTAAATTTAATCCTTTAAAATATATTTTAGCATTATCGAAAACAATTATTGAAAAAAATGGGCAAATTTATACCAATACCATAGCTGTTGATATAGAAAAAGACAAAAAAAATTATACAGTTTATACAGATAATGGCAAAATGATAAAAACAAAACATGTCATTATGGCAACACGCTATCCATTTATGAATGTTCCTGGTTTTTATTTTTCCAAATTGTATCAATCAACTTCCTATATCATTGCATTAGATACAAAAAAAGAATTATTAAATGATATGTATATTAATGTTTCTTCTCCGATTTATTCTTTTAGAACAGCCAAATTTAATGGAAAAGACATTTTATTATTAGCAAGTGGCAATAGTAAAACTGGTCATAATTATTCTCAAGAAAATCCTTATGACACTTTGAAAAATTTTGCTAAACAATATTATCCAGATTGTGATGTTTTATATGAATGGAGTAGTGAGGATTGTATCTCTTTGGATAAACTTCCTTACATTGGTAAATACTCTAGCTTATTACCAAATGTATATGTAGGAACTGGATTTAAAAAATGGGGAATGACACTTTCTAATGTTGCTGCTAATTTAATTGTGGATGAAATTTGTGAAAGAAAAAATCCATATGCCTATTTATTTGATTCTACAAGATTTGGTTTATTTAAAAATTTTGATGAAGTAAAAAACATGGTTGTTGATTCTACCAATTCTTTACTATTAAATAAATTAAAATCTTCAGATGCTTCTTTAGAAAATATAAAATCAAATTCTGGAGATATCATCGAATTAGATGGAAAAAAGGTTGGTATTTACAGAGATAAAGAAAATCAAATCCATGCAATCAATCCAATTTGCACACATTTAGGATGTTTACTTACTTGGAATGATATTGATAAAACTTGGGATTGTCCTTGCCATGGTTCTCGCTATGATGCCATGGGTAAAAATCTATATGGTCCTGCTTTTAAAGATTTAGAAATTTATCAATAATATTTATCATTTTTAAGAAAATTTCTTTATAAATTTCTGCTGTAGCATTTTATAGAAAATTGTTGTTTTTTGCGTTTTTTTATTGACTTGTTTTCTTTTATTTGCTACAATACCAGTAATAAATCATATATTTATATATCGATTTATTAATTATTTTTTGTTTATTGAACTAGATTTCTCCTATAACAGTAATCTAGTTCTTTTTTTATGTCTTTTTGTCTCATTGGGTTCGTTTGTCAGTGCGACATTTTTTGTCAAGTTGCATTCGTTTTTATTTGCGAAATGTCGCATAAGGATCTGATCCCTATGCGACATTTTTTTCTAATTTATAAATAATAAAAGATAAAACAACGCCTAATGTAGCTGTAATTAATTGTGTTGTACTCATAGCTGTTTGTAAGTTTGAAACTAATTTCTCTGGGAAAACACCAAAGGCATTTAAAATTCCAAAGAATGCAAATATAATAGCTACTTTTACAACAACACCTACTACTCCAGCTAAAAAGTAATGTTTATTTTTTCCTAACATGATAAATTTGTAAGCATAAACTAATGCAAAATTTCCTACCCATATTGCTGGTATCATATATACCATATATGTAGAAGCTGTTCCAAATACATACCCACTTAGTATTGTAGAAATACTTGGCATTGTTACAACTCCAAGAATTTTAGTCCAACCTTTTAAATTAATTGCTGTTGTGACTAAAGCCATATTAACAATTGTTCCAACAATTAATTGAGAATTACTTGCTATCACACTTGTTGATCCAAATAGACTTGTAATAAGCTGTCCTAAAAATGTTGGAACTAATAGGGCAATTAAAAATATAATAATTGTTTGTGCTATATCAGCACCTTTTGAAAATTGAGTTATTCTTTTATTAATAACACTTTCATTCTCCATTTTAAACTCCTCCTTTTATAGAAATAGAGCTTTAAAATAAGAATATATCTTTACTATACATTAGAATAAATCACTTTACTTGTAATTCCAGAAAGTTTGCCTATTTTCCCTGATAAAGTGTTTATTTCATCTTGTGGCGCATCTACGATAATATTAATAATATTGATAGATTTTTTAGGATATGGCATACCCATTCTTCCAATAATCCATTTTGAATACTCATGTAGAATAGAATTTAGTTTATCTACTTCGTCCTTTTTTTCTAATATTATTCCTATTATGGCAACCCTTGTATCCATGATTTCCTCCTAAAATTATATTCATACTTCTACTTCAATAATATTTTAGTATCAGAAATTTTTAAATACTTTGCTATAAAGATATTCTTACTAGCTCAGTCTTTGTTATTATATCATATTCATGAATTTTTTCAATATTTTTATTTAATAGATTTTTTATTATTGAATTCCAATAGATTTATAGAAATCCAATAATATTTGTATTAAAATTGAATATTATTTCAACAGCTATATAGATTTTTTTTGACTCTTATAATATAATCTTAATATAAAATTACTGCGAGAAATTAATAACTTTTCACAAAAAATGGTTCAAGTATTGCATTGATTAAGAGAAGAGGAAAGTATATGAAACAATTTAAAATACAAGAAGTAATATCAATTATTTGTAGTATAATAGGATTAATTTTATCATCATATGGTTTATTAATGAGTTTACAAAGTATAGGTACAGATGGTTGGGGACAATTAGGAGTTATCTTTATAATACCCTCAACTATTGCTTTGACTGTAATAGTATTTGATTTTTTAATAACAGTTGGCAAAATTAAAGGTGGATTCATATATTCCTGTATTAATAGTATAATTAAGATTTGTATTATAGGATGCATCATTCCAAGTATAATCTCTGATTATAAATATGAAATAAAATATGGAGTATCAAATTTAGATTTTGATTTAATTCTAATTGTTGCATTAACAATAATTACAATTCCATCTATTTTAAATATGGTTAAATTAATTAAGTCAAAGAATAAGTGAATATAACTTAAGGAGAATATAATAATGAATATAACTAATAGAACATTTTATGATGATAATGGTAATGTAATTAGTGAAGAAGAACATAAACAATTATTAAAAAAATTCCAAGATGATGTTGATGCTAAATATAACAGAATTGTAAATTATTTAGTTGAACAAATAAATCAAAGATGTAGTAATGATAACCAAAAATTATGGATACTTTTTGATTATCTGACGGGAGAAAATATGCAATATAATCTTATGGGTGTAACTCCTAGTGGAAGAATGGCACTAGATTATGGATACGAATTTCCTCCCTACAAGACTTTGAGAATACAACAAGGAACTAAATATCCCGTTATTTTAAATCATTCTGGTGTATGCATTTCTTATGCAAAAACATTTGAAGATATTTGTAATCGATTCGGAATTCCATGCAAAGTTGTAACTGGTTTTACTGGTATGGAACACGCTTGGAATGTTGTTTCTAATCAAGGAGAATTAAAACATATTGATATTGCATATGCTATTATGAATAGAAATAAAGTTGATAAATCAAATTATTTTTTAAAAACTTTTGATGAGTTAAAACAATTATGTGGAAATCGTTCTATTAATGAATCCTTAGATGATTTAAAAAAAGCATTATGTGGTAAAATTAGAATTATTAGTAGAACAGATCAACAACCAGAAAATAAAATAAAAATAATAAGTAGAAATGATGAAAATAGAATTGCTAATACTAGAGATAGTAAAATCAACATAATTGATCGTAGTGATATACAGCCAAAGAAATCTAGTCGGTCAAAATAGTAAAGATGATCTTGAAAAATAATTAATGAATATTGTATACAAAAAAACAACTTACGAACTCTTTATAAATCGTAAGTTGTTTTTTTATGGAGCAGGTAGTGGGAATCGAACCCACGTCATCAGCTTGGAAGGCTGAGGTTCTACCATTGAACTACACCTGCATTACTCTTGACATTTATAAATTATACTGGTTTTTCTTCATTTTGTCAATACTTTTTTTAAATTTTTCATTATATAACAATGAATACCTCTATTTAAGCCAAAATCCTGATATTTAGCATTTTTTTATTTCTAATAAAAAATTCCGAATTAAAAGCTCTATTCTCACACTCATTAATGGTAGTAGAGCTTTTTATAGTATTATTTATCATATATTTCAATATGATTAATTGTCGGATATTCATTATTGATTGTATTTTCATCTAGTCCTATCCAGAACATGAATCCTTCTACCTCTTCTTTTAAGTTATATACTGTTACATCTCCCGAAGAAGTATGGATATTTAAGTCTGCATTTGCAATAGCTTTCAATTCAAACATATCTATATTATCTTTTCTTTTCAAATATTGTGTAGAAGAATCCCCCATAATTAAAGTAATGATAACATAATTTCCCATGTTTTCAACATTTGTTATTTCCACAGGATTACAACTTAAATTTCCTTCTTCGTAACAATATGCTAAATTTTTTATACATTCGTTTTTCCATTCTTCCCCTGAAATATTTCTTATAATTGTTTTTCCCTTGAAAGACTTAATATAATAATCTCCTATTTTTACATCGGAAATATCCATATTTTGTTCTGTCCTATAATTTACAAATTGATTTGTTGCTATATCTGCATTTACCCTATATGTATTTCCACTCTCTGGATCTTGAACAAGAATATAATTCTCTCCTACATCTGTAATATTTCCTTCTATAGAAATTTTTTCAGTTTTTAAAACATATATATATTGTCTATTATTATCATCTATTCCTAAAGTGATTTCAAATGTTCCTGTATCTCCACTTTTTAGAGTATTGATATAATCATCAATCATACTGTTAATAGCTTTATTTTTTATTTCTTCAGAATTACTTTCTACATCATTTGAAAAATACAAATATAAACCTGTACTTTCTCCATTTTCTGTTGAGGAAGTTAAATAATTCTTGTAATCTGCTTTTATTTTTTCTAATAACTGTATAGCATCATCTTCACTAAGTTCATTTTCTGTATATTCTTCTAAATCTTTTAAATCTATATGATAATTTTTTATTTCTTCTGTTGTTACACTATCCCATTCTTGACCGCCATCATTTGTTACATAGGCATAATACCCTATATCATCTCTACTTTTTAATATAGCCTTTCCATTATCTTTATCTTCAAACTCTATGTTAGCTACCATATCTAAATAATCGCTTGTACCAATTACAACATCATTCCAATTTTTTCCTTTATCATCTGAATAAATAAGATGTGTTGCATATTTGAAATTTGGCAAAGTATTAACTACATCCCCCTCTTGGTCATATATTGTTGTTACTGTCTCACTTTCTAAATAGAAAACCATTTTTTGATTATTTAATTGATATGTTCCCTCTTTATATTCTCCATTATTTGTTTCTTGTAAATGCTTTATCGTAAGTGAAAAATCATAGGGTACTTCTATCCAATCTTTATTGTTTGTTGTTACATATAATTTATCATTTTCAAATTTATAGTCCATATTATCTTGTTTATTGTTTTGATATATCCTATATATACCTGCCATAATGCATAATATCATTATGGTTATTATGAATACTTTCTTTTTCATAATATTGTCTCCTTCAAATTATATTTATTTATCATTTCTTTTGTTGCAAACCCATTATGCATATTTACTTTTCATTTTATAACTCTATAAAAAATTCTATATATTCATTATCATTTTTAACATAAATCTTTCCTTGATGCAACTCTATAATTTGTTTGGTTATAGCAAGTCCTAATCCAGCTCCACCTGTGCTACTAGTTCTTGCATCATCTCCTCTATAAAACTTTTCAAATAGTTTATCCAATTTATATTGTGGAATCTTATCTCCTTTATTCCTAAACACAATAGATATTTTTCCTTCTTTTTCTTCTAACTGTATTTCTATTGTAGTATTTTCATAACTATAATTAATGGCATTTTTTAATAAATTATCAAAAGCCCTTGCTAGTTTATCACCATCTCCCACATACATTACTTTATCAACAGATTCTAAATGACATTTTAGGTTTCTTTTTTCAAGCATAGGATAACATTCATCAATCACTTGCTTTAATAGATATACTAAATTCATTTCTTGTTTATTAATCGGCATATTTTGTAAATTATATCTTGTAATATCAAAAAATTGATTAGTTAAATCTTCTACTCTTAAAGCCTTCTCTAATGCAATTTTGATATACTTTTCTTGTAATTCTTTCGATATTTGTTTTTCATCTTTTAATAATGTTAAATACCCAATAATAGAAGTTAATGGTGTTTTCAAATCATGTGCCATATACACAATTAAGTCATTTTTCTTTTGCTCTGCTTCTCTTTCGTTCTTTTTGGTTAATATGTAATCATATTTGATTTCATTGATTTTATCTGAAAACTCGTTCATTTCACTTGGTAATTTAATGGTTTCATTATCTTCTTTTAATATCAAGTCTAATGCATTATATACTTCTTGCGTGCCATTTACATATTTTGATATAAATCGATAGATAACAACAACCATAACAATACCAATGTATATGTATGTGACTATATTTCTGTTATTCACAATCCAATAATATAGCTCATAATTTAAACTCTCTACCATAATGGATATTCCACTTTCAAAAAATAAGGCAACTATGAAATATACAACCATAGAAATAATATATGCGACAATCATATTTGCTACTAAAGATATGCTTAATCTAATTTTTCTTTTTGTTAAATCATTCATTTTCAATTTTATATCCCACTCCCCATACCGTTTTTATAAATTTTGGATGTTTTGTATCTTCATTTAGTTTTTCTCTTATCCTTCTAATATGCACCATAACTGTATTATTACTGTCTAAATATTTTTCTTTCCATACCTTTTCAAATAATTCTTCTGAAGGAATCACTTTTCCTCTATTTTCTGCTAAGTATAACAATATTTCAAATTCCATTGGTGTTAAATCGATTTCTTTTTCATATAGTGAGCATTTGTGTTTATCTTTATCTATCACTAAACCATTGATTTCGATTATATTATTTGATGTATGTTCTCCATTATATAATGTGTATCTTCTTAATGCCGATTTTACTCTTGCCACCAACTCTAACGGATTGAAAGGTTTGGTAATATAGTCATCTGCTCCGAATAGTTAATCCTTTTATCTTATCATTGTCCTCTATTTTAGCCGTTAGCATAATGACAGGAAATTTAAGTCCTTTTTCACGAATATATCTACAAATTTCAAATCCATCTTTTCCTTCAATCATTACATCTAAAATAGCAACATCTATTTTTTTTGTATCTATACAATTGATTGCCTCTTCTGATTTATAAAATTTATATATCTGATAATTTTCATTTTGCAGATACAATTCTACTAAATCTGCAATTTCTTTTTCGTCATCTAATACTAAAATATTCATTTCTACAATTCCTTTCTCAAGGTTCAAATTATATGAAAAAATTATAATTTTGGCAACAAAATTTTGTTTTTTCTCTTTATCGCATTATACCATACATTCTCCCATTTTTATTCGTTTTTTACAAATGTAAGAAAATGTTAAGAATTTGTTAATTCTTTCTTAAAGTTCTTTTTGTATTTCTTTTATAAAATCTATATGAAAACAAAACATTTTTATAGAAAGAAGGATATGAAATGAAAAAAAGATTACATAAAAAACTAAATAAGAAAAGATTATTCCTATCTTTACTCTTATTATGTGTCATTTTTTATTTATATATAAATTCTCAAGATATTTCTGTTGAAAGTACGAATTTTATTTCTTCTTTAAAAAACAATTCCGAATATGATGTTATCAAACAAGATACCAATCGTAATTATGCTGGAATCGGTCAAGAAAAAGTAAAACATAAAGATGGATATTTTACTACATTTACCACAGAAGAAAATCATCAAAAAACATATCTGGAATATAAACAAAATGGTGATTCTTCTTGGAGCAATAACACCTACTGGGGAGATACTATGGCTGAAAATGGTTGTGGTATAACTGTTATGTCTATTATTTTAAGTGGTTATAATAA
This sequence comes from uncultured Clostridia bacterium, assembly GCA_944392665.1. Taxonomy (GTDB): domain Bacteria; phylum Bacillota; class Clostridia; order TANB77; family CAG-508; genus CAG-269. The sequence goes on from CALXXJ010000004.1 coordinate 18,798, forward strand.
AAATTATACTCCTGAAGATTTACGACAAAAATATTATCCTGTTATGGATTATGAACAATTTCCAAGTGAATTAGCTTCTACCTTTGGAATTGAAAATTCTGGTTTTTACTATGACTCCGATCATTTATCTAATACAGCTATTGAAGAACATTTACTTACCAATAGACCGATTATTGTTTGTGTTTGGAACCAACCACATAATAATCGTTGGACTACTGCTTCTCATTACATGGCTCTTCTTGCTACTGATGGAAATGGAATGGTTTATGTTTCTAATCCTAATGGATTAGAAAATGATAGCAAAAGTTCTGGTTGGTATGATATTAATGAGATTACCCCTTATCTTGCAAAAGCAATTTATATTGAAAAATATTGAATGCTTTTTTCCTTAATGATATAATTCTAATAAATATATGTTAAGTTGTAAGGGGATTTATTATTATGAATAAATGGAAAATTATTAGAAATATTACTTTAGCTCTATTAGTATGTTTCATGATATTTGCAGGATATATCATAATAAATGGTTTTTTGGCTGGTAATTATTATGATGATATTTTTGGTGTTACCATATTTTACTGGTTTCAACATGTTTGGGTAGGTCTATGCCTTTACCTATATGTTTTTGGAATTCCTTTACTGATAGATATTATCATTCTTATTATTTCTATAATAAGGCTTAAAAAATTATCTAAAAGTGTCATAGAAAAATAATATCGTAAATTTTATAATGCAAATTATCTTTTGAATAGATGATTTACAATTCTACTATAAGTAAACTAATAGTCGAGAAAACTAAACTGATTATTGGTTTACTTCTTTTATGAAACATAGTAACATTGAATTATACGAAAACAAGGAGGTTATAAAAATGAAAAGTATAGGAGAAACAATTGCTTCTTTAAGAAAGCAAAAGGGTATGACACAAAATGAATTAGCTGAAAAAATGAATGTTACGGATAAAGCAGTTTCAAAGTGGGAGCGAGATTTATCTTGTCCAGATATTAATACTATTTCAAAATTAGCAGATATATTAGATGTATCTGTTGAGGAATTATTGAAAGCTAAAAAGAAAGAGAATTCCAATACAAAAATGAAAGATTTAATAAATTTAATATTGAAAGCAGTTGCTTTAGCAATGGGAATCGCTGTTATAGTATTAAATATATTAAATCAAATAGATGTAAAATCATCTATCATTATGTTAGGAATTGGAATTGCTTGTATGGCTATTTATTTATTAGATAATAAAGAAAATACTAACTAATCCTATAAAAATACTCATATCATAATACATAATTGAATCCCAGAAGTTACGATATCATAACCTCTGGGATTATATTTTATCCTTCCCATTCCTCTGGTTCAGGTATATATTCTTCTATAAAAGTCCATGTATCGCCCATATCATTTGATTTGTAAGCTGCTTTTGTTCCTCCATTATAATCCCCATCACTACCTTGTCCAACAACTAAAATCAATTCATTATTTTCATTGATATATGGCATTTCTGGTGTATCATAGACATCCTGCCAATTCAAATTAAGTGTTGTGTCTTCTAAAGTTTGTGCTGGTATTTGTACTTCTGAAAAAGTTTTCATTCCATCTGTTGTTTTATATAAAGTAGCCTTCTCTCCTGCTGATACAGGATTTACCAAAAAACCTACATTTTCATCAAACATTTTAAACTGTGCACCGTCTCTGATAGAACCATTTTCATTAGGTCCATTGCCTACACTCGTCCAGGTCTCTCTCCCATCTTGTGTTTTTAATATTTCTATAAATCTTTCTCCTCCTAGTGCAGCATCTACAACTTCTACTAAATATCCTGTATTTGCATTTAAAAATTGTAGATACATAGGATTTCCTTCACCCTTATATTCTTTTAGTTCCCAAGTTTCTCCTTTATCTTTTGAATATATCATTTGATTATCCATATTCATAATGGCTGTTACTTCTTCAGAGATTGTATATAACTTATCTATTAATTTGTATTTTTTAGAGCTATCTCTAAAATCTATCCCATTTGTTTCTACTTCTTTCCAAGTATTGCTATTATCATAGGTTACATATATTTTTTCATTTTCTATCTTATAAGTACATTGTTTCTCTTTATCCTCATAGTATTTTTTATTTTCAAATTGAAATTGTTGTTGTTCTGCTTCTGCTTGTCCACTTTCTTTGTACTGCTGTATTTGATATTCTACTGGTTTCATTCTAGCAGTTACAAAATATTTAGAAATTTGATTTTCTTCTCTTAATAAAAATTTCAAAACCCATTGGCAAGAAAGTATATGATTTTCTTCATATATTCCCCATTCATTTTCTAGAAAATAATCGCTTTCCTTTTTAGCTGTTTTTAATTCAAAATCAATTTGCACATATTGGTTTTCTTCTTCTAAAACTTCCACATTTTTAATTTCTATACTTTTTATTTTTTCCGTTCTTGGTACATATTTTTGCATATATTGTCCAACATATTGATTGATCCAGTCAGTTGCAATTTTAGATAAATCTTGTTCTTCTGTTTCTATATAAAATGTTCTTTCTGATTTGATATCAATTTTACTTTGTTGATAAAAATAATAACCTATATAGCTACATATCATAACAGCTATTAATATCAATATGCAAAGAATAATTAATATTGCTTTTTTATGTTGTTTGATAAATTCCATTGTAACTCACATTCCTTCCTAAAACATAAATCATGAAGCTTAGCAACACCAAAATCGTAATTATTTTTCAACTTTTCCACTATGTTTTCTTTTCATATTATATTATATCATATCACTTTTTTATTTTGAATGAACTTGATAAATTTTTATATATCAGCTTTTCAAAAAATAATTATGCTGAAATTGGGTATACTCGTTATAAATCTAAATAGTATCAAATCATATGTGATTTTTATGTGTATTTTATTGACAACTATCATCTGAAAAAATAAAATATAGATGAAAATAAAAATTCATTCAATATATAAGAGGTGAATTAAATGGATAAAAAACTCATTGATCATATATTACAAATTGATGAGCTTGCTAAAAAAAATGTAGCAGAAATGGAAGAAAAAAATAAAGAAGTAGAAACATATATAAAGCAAGAAATTACAGCTAAAGAGGTTGCTCTCGAGGCAAAATATAAAAAAAATATATTACAATTTCAACAAAATCTTGAAGATTCTTTTGCCAAAAAAGAAAAAGAAGTAGAATCAGAAACTTTAGAAAAATTAAACCATAAAAGAAATACATTTGAAGCCATGAAAGAAGAAAATGTAAATCAAATAATAAATCATATATTAAAAGAGGTGGTTTCAAATAATGAGAACAATGAATAATCCTGGTTTAAATGCAAAATTAAAAGCAATGTATGCACAAAAATTGAAAAAAGAGGATTTAGAAGATCTAATAAAACAAAATAATTTAACTGATGCAATTATCCTTCTAAAATCTAAATTACCTGAGTTAGATAATTTATCTGATAATGCAAAAAGAATGGAATTAGAAACAGCATTAGATACACTTTTAATATATGATATTCAAAAAATTCTTAAGTATTTGCATGGTGCAAACAAAGAAATATTTACACAATATATTATAAAATACAAAATAGAAACTATTAAAAAGCTATACGAAAACATAGATAGTCCAAAAGTAAAAACGATACAAAGTAATGATTGGATTGAACATATATTTACAGATTTAAAAGTTCTATATACAGCCACTAGTAAAGAAGATTTTATTGATAAAATTCCTGATAAAAATATAAAATCAATTTTTGAAAATAGTCACACAGATTTTGAAAGAGAAAATACATTAGATAAATATTATTTTGAAAACTTATTCAAAACAGTAAAAGGGAAAAATAAAAAAATAGAAACATTATTAAATATAAGAATTGACTCATTAAATATCCTTTGGACATATCGATGTAAAAAATATTATGGAATTGTCAATCAAGATATATTAATTCCTCATTTTTACAAAATCGATTTAAATACCATTCAAAAAATTGAAAATGCGAACACCCGAGAGGATTTAAATCAAGCTTTAGCTGGTACTATTTATCAAAATATGATTGGTACACATATTGAAAGTGATATTAAAAAATATGTATATCAAAAAAGTAAAAAAGCATTTAGAAATGAACTATTAGATTTAAGCATGATTATTAGCTATTTTAAAATATTAGAAACAGAAAAAGAAAATATTGTAACCATTATAGAAGGCATTAGATATAAAATGTCTAAGCCAAGTATCGAAAGTAAAATTATTATATAAACAAAAGAGGTGAAAATTTTGGCTATAGAAAGAATGAAATTTTTAAGCATGACTGGTAAAGAAGAACATTTAGATTTTATTATCGCCAATGATTTAATCGGTTCTGGCTTTCAACCAGAAAATGCTTTAAAAGTTTTAGAAAAAGGTTGGAAACTTACATATTTTTCATATGATTCTCGTATAAAAGAATATATCAAAAAAGCCGAAAATTTACTAAAGAAATTGGATATACATTATGAGGAAAAGTCAGTTGAATTAACACAAAATTTTGATGCCCTCAAGCAATTTATAGAAACTTCTGAATCAAAAATAAACAATGTATATCAAGAAATTGCAGAAAAGAAAAAAGAAATAGAAGAATTAAATACGAGTATTATTCCGATTGAACATCTTAAGAATTTTCCAGAAACATTAGAAAATTTATACAATTTAAGATACATGTCGTTTCGATTTGGTGTATTTTCTTTAGAAAATTATGATGAGCTTTGTAAAGAATTAGAACATATAGATGCCATTTTATTAGAATTGGATAAAACCGAAGATGAAGTTTGGGTAGTATATTTTACACCTAAAGCTCTGTCTGAAAAAGTAGATAGCTATTTTAAAGTAATGAAATTTAAAAGAATTTGGCTTCCAGAAGATTTTAAAGGAATGCCATCAGAAGTAATTACACAAGTAAACACATATATAAAAGAAAATCAAACACAAATAGAAAATCAAAAAATAAAACTTTCTGAATTGAGAGAAACCATCGGAAGAGAATTAATCCATACTTATTTACAGTTACAACTTTTAGAAAAAATAAATAAAGTAAAAAAATATATGGCACATGATAATAAAGGTTCTTTCTATATTGTTGGTTGGATTCCTTATCATAATTTAGAAGCTTTAACAACTAAATTAAAAAATCATCAAGTAGAATATGTTGTTAAAAGTCATGATGAAGTAGCAAGTACACCACCAACAAAATTGAAAAATAATAAAATTATAAAGCCTTTTGAATCCATTGTAAAAATGTATGGAACACCAAATTATACAGAAATGGATCCAACATTATTTGTTGCAATAACAGCATTTTTAATGTTTGGTTTCATGTTTGGAGATGTAGGACAAGGCTTTATTATCGCACTAATTGGCTTTATTCTAATTAAAAAGAAAAAATCTTTAGGTCCTATATTTACAGCCGCAGGAATTTCAGCAATTTTATTTGGATTCCTGTATGGTAGTATCTTTGGAAAAGAAGATATTATCAAAGGAATCGTACCAAGTCCAATGGACAATATTCAAAACATGTTAGTTTTTGGAATTGGTAGTGGAGCTATATTAATTTTAATTGCCATGATATTTAATATTAAAAATGGTATTAAAAATAAAGATATTTCACGTGTTCTATTTGATAAAAATGGATTAGCTGGATTAATTTTTTATAGTGTTATCTTAATTCTAGTTGTAGGATTATTACAAAATGGAAAAATGATTTTAAGCTTAACAATTACATTGGTATTAATTATTATACCTTTACTTCTTATTTTATTTAAAGAAAAAATTGAAAATCTTTTAAATAAAAAGAAAGCAAAAGAAAAAGTATCCATTGTAGAAAAAATATTTGAACTAATAGAAATGCTTTTAAGTATGGCAAGCAATACAATTTCATTTGTTAGACTAGCGGCTTTTGCCATCAATCATGTTGGTTTATGTATGGCTGTATATATTTTATCCAATATGTTTGGTAGTACTGGAAGTTTAATAGTTGCTATTATTGGTAATGGTATTGTTATCGTTCTTGAAGGTTTAATTGTTGCCATTCAAGTATTAAGATTAGAATATTATGAATTATTTAGTAGATTTTATTCTGGAGATGGAAAAGAATATATTCCAATTGAAAATGAAAAATAAAAAAGGGAAAATTGAGTCCGTCCCCAAAATCCCGATTTGGAGAAAGGAAAGGAATTTGGTATGAGAAAAAAAGTTTTTAATGTAATTTTAATATTTGCTATTATTTTTGGAGTTTTAAGTGCAGGTTCTGTTTATGCTGTGAGTACTACAAATTCTTCTGCTAGTGTAAACACTAGTAATGCAAATACAACTTCTTTAGAAAATACAACTATTAATACTTCATCAGAAAGTATTGTTGGTGAAGAAACCACTAGTCAAGCTGAAACACAAGAACAAACACAAGAACAAACACAAGATCAAGCACAAACAACTTCTGAGCAAGCAACATCTACTGAAAATGAAGGTTTATCTAACCATGATATGGGATTACTTGCAGCTGCATTAGCAACAGGACTTGCTTGTATTGGTGCAGGTATTGCTGTTGCCGTTGTTGCTTCTAGTGCCATTGGTGCTATTAGCGAAAATCCTTCTTTATTAGGAAAAACAATTATATTTGCAGGTTTAGCAGAAGGTATTGCCATCTATGGTTTAATTATATCTATCATGATATTAAATAAAATATAAAGGAAGATCTTAATTGAAAATTGTAGGAATATTTAATAAAAGAGAAGAAGAAGTTGGTTTTCGATTATCTGGTATGGAAACCAATTTTATTCAAGATAAAACAGAACTTTTAGAATTTTTAAAAGATTTAAATAAAGATACAAATGTAGGTATATTAGTCATTAACAATGACATCTATCACTTATTACCCGAAGAATTTGATAAAATAGAACAATCACAATTGCCATTACTATTAAAATTAAAGTAAGAGGAGTGTATCATTTTGAGTATAGATGAAAAGTTAAAAAAGTTTCAAGATACTTGTTTAGAAATATCTGAAAATGATAAGAAAAACTTGCAAGCTGAATTAGATACAAAAGCAAAAAGTAAAATAGAAAAAGAATTATCTATTTTCGAACAAAAACTTGAAACTAAATTTGAAAAAGAAAAAATACAATTAGAAAAAGAATATAATAAAAAAATAATTCATATAGAATTTAATGCCAAGAAACAATTATTAGATGAAGAAGCACAAGAAAAACAACAACTTTTTAAAGAATGTGTTCGAAAATTAGAGGATTATACTTCTACAGAAGAGTATATTCATCTTCTTGGACAAATTCTTGAAAATACAATGTCTTATTTAGAGAATCGCTCAAATATAACGATTTGCTTGACAAATAGAGATGCTCAAAAAGTAGATTTTAAAAATTATGGAAATATTGAAATCATAGAAGATGCATATATTGGTGGACTTATATTAAAAAATGAAAATATGCTGATCGATAATACATTTTTAACAAATTTAAAGGAGAAACTATATGGAACCAAAGAAAATAACGAAAATTAATGGACCTGTTATCATTGCAACTGGTGATGAAAGTTTTGCAATGCATGATATGGTATATATCGGTGTTCATAGATTATTAGGTGAAGTCATTAAATTAGATGGAAAAAGTGCCACAATTCAATGTTATGAAGATACTTCTGGCATGAAGATTGGTGAAGAAGTCATAACCACTAATGCCCCTTTATCTTTAAGTTTAGGACCAGGAATGATTGGCAGTGTATATGATGGTATACAAAGACCTTTGAAGATGTTAGAAGAAATATCTGGTCCTTTTATCAAAAAAGGTGTCCAAATTTCTTCATTAGATGAACAAAAAAAATGGCATTTTACTCCTACAGTATCTATCGAAGATACTGTAGAATATAATTTCATTCTTGGTACTGTAAAAGAAACGGAAAGTATTACACATAAAATATTATACCCAAATCACCAAAGTGCAAAAATCTTGGAAATCGCTCCTGAAGGAGACTATTGTATCAATGACACAATTGCAAAAGTCCAATTTCCAGATGGGCAAACTCTAGAACTTACCATGGTTCAAAAATGGCCTGTCAGAACTCCAAGACCTTATAAACAAAGATTGCAAGCCAATATTCCTTTGCTTACTGGTCAAAGAGTCATTGACTCTATATTTCCTATTACCAAAGGTGGTACTGCAACCATTCCTGGTGGTTTTGGAACAGGTAAGACCATGTTACAACATCAATTAGCAAAATGGTGTGATGCTGATATTATTGTATATATTGGTTGTGGTGAAAGAGGAAATGAAATGACACAAGTACTAGAAGATTTTCCTAAACTAACAGACCCTAGAACTGGTAGGCCTTTAATGGAAAGAACGATATTAATTGCTAATACTTCCAATATGCCTGTTGCTGCCAGAGAAGCCTCTATCTATACAGGAATTACCATTGCAGAATATTATAGAGATATGGGATATCAAGTAGCAATTATGGCTGACTCAACATCCAGATGGGCTGAAGCTTTAAGAGAAATTTCTGGTAGATTAGAGGAAATGCCAGCAGAAGAAGGCTTTCCTTCATATTTACCTTCAAGACTTTCTGAATTTTATGGAAGAGCTGGTAGAACCTTAAATCATAATGGAACAGATGGTTCTGTTACTATTATTGGTGCCGTGTCTCCACAAGGTTCAGACTTTTCAGAACCAGTTACGCAAAATACAAGAAGATTTGTCCATGTATTTTGGGGACTAGATAGAGATTTAGCATATTCTAGACATTATCCTGCCATTAATTGGATGATTAGTTATAGTGAATATATTTCTAATTTAGAAAATTGGTATGATAAAAATGCAGAAGAAGATTTTTTAGTATATAGAAATAAAATTGTCAAATTGTTAAATGAAGAAAATGAATTACAAGAAATTGCTAAAGTTGTTGGACAAGATGTATTATCAGATTCTAAAAAATTAATTTTGGAAATTTGCAAATGTATCAGAGAAGGATTTTTACAACAAAATGCCAATTCTGAAATTGATACTTATGTACCTTTATTAAAACAATATAAAATGATAAAATTAATTGTGTCTATATACGAAGCTTCAGATACCCTTATCAACAAGGGCATCCCTATGTCTAAAATTAAAGAAATTGGATTTTTTGAGACTTATCCAAAAATAAAAAATGAAGTTGCGAATATTGAAATGGCAAAAATAGATGAAATGGAAGAACAATATTTAGATAGTTTAGACAAAATAGCAGAAGAATATAAAGAAGTATTATAGAAAGGATGAAAAATAAGTGGATATTCAATATATTCGGATTAGAAAGCATAAATGGTCCTATTGTATATTTAAAAACCCCTAAAAACATCATGTTTAATGAACAAGTAGAGTTCATCTTACCAAATAATGAAACACGTTTGGGAAATGTTATTTGTATAGATGAGAATGTTACAATGATACAAGTATATGAAGGGACAAATGGAATTAGACTAGACAAAACAAAAACCATATTAAAAGGAAAACCATTAAGTATAAAACTATCAGAAGATATGTTAGGTAGAATTTTTGATGGAACAGGAAAACCGATTGATGGCTTAGGCGAAATCCATTCTGACATTGAAAGAGATATTAATGGTAGTAGTATAAATCCTATTTCTAGAGAATATCCAAGAAATTATATCGAAACAGGTATTTCTAGTATTGATGGATTAATGACTTTAATTAGAGGTCAAAAATTGCCTATATTCTCTGGTAGTGGAATTAATCATAATGAACTCGCCAATAAAATTATTACAGATTCTAATATTGGAAAAGAAGAGAAATTTGCGATTTGCTTTGGATTAATGGGTGCAGAATTTGAGACAGCTGAATACTTCAAAAATAGTTTAAAAGAAAACGGATCTCTTTCTAAAGTCGTTATGTTTCAAAATCTTTCTAATGATCCAAGTATAGAAAGAATTTTGACACCAAAAGTTACTTTGACTTGTGCAGAATATTTAGCTTTTGATTTAGGATATCATGTATTAGTTATTCTAACAGATATGACCGCTTATGCTGAAAGTTTAAGAGAAGTTTCTACTTTAAAAGGTGAAATTCCAAGTAGAAAAGGTTACCCTGGATATCTATATAGTGATTTAGCTTCTATCTATGAAAGAGCCGGTATGATAAAAGGAAAATCAGGTTCTATTACAGAAATCCCAATACTTACCATGCCAAATGATGATATTTCACACCCTATTCCAGATTTAACAGGATATATAACAGAAGGACAAATTGTACTTTCTAGGGATTTGTATCAAAAAGGAATCGTTCCTCCTGTTGACATTTTAAATTCTTTATCAAGACTCATGAAAGATGGTATTGGTGAAAAATATACGAGAAAAGACCATGCAAAAATTTCTGACCAAATTTTTGCTTCTTATTCTAAAGCTCAAGATGTAAGAGCCTTAGCAAAAGTTTTAGGTGAAAATGATTTAAATGATTTGGATAAGCAATACCTAGCATTTGCAAATACATTCGAAGAAAAATTCATCAATCAAAAACAAGATGAAAGAAGAACAATTAATGAAACTTTAGACTTAGCTCTAAATATTTTAAATATCCTGCCAAAAGAAGAATTGACAAAACTATAGTAGAATTCTCATTTAAAAACAATTATGAATTTGTCTCTAGCAAATTGTAGTTTAGAAAGGAATAGAATAATTTATGAGTACACTTCTTCCAACAAAAAGTAATTTAATCAAATTAAAAAAAACAATTGCTTTATCTAAACAAGGGCAAAAACTTTTAGAAAAGAAAAAATATATTCTTGAAAACGAAAAAGAAAAATATATTTCTCAAAAAAAGGAATTAGAAGAAACCTTTCATAAGCAATATGAAAAAGCATTTCTTGCTTTGCAAAATGCAAATGTTGATATGGGAATCAATAAAGTCAATATGATTTCTCATACCATTGAAATTGATAATCAATTAGATATAAAGTACAAAACAATTATGGGTGTAGAAATACCACTAATTTCTTATACTAGTTCTTCTAATCCAGATTTAACATTTGGTTTACTTAGAACAACAATTAGTATTGATGAAGCAATTGTAGAATTTCAAAATGTAAAAGAAATGATGGTTGATTTAGCTCGTTTAGAAATTACCATCTCTAGATTAGATTCTGCTATACAAAAGGTTCAGAAAAGGTCTAATTCTCTAAAAGATATTATTATTCCTAATTATGAAAAGGATGAGAAAAGAATACAGGATATCTTAGAGGAAAGAGACAGGGAAGAGTTTGTAAGGATGAAAATGATAAAGAAAAATTCATTCCATCAGTAAAAAATTAAGAGACTTGAAAAAGTCTCTTATTTGCTATATATGAAGTTTAATTTTATTCGATAATATTACATAAAACGTCAAATCAAAAAAAAAAACTAATAAGATTTAACATGATATTTTATTTTTTCCTAATTTATGTTATTATATAGTTAAAAAGCTATTATCATTGTATAGAATAGCATAAGTTTCCGCATAGGTAAGTGTGCTCCCCTCAATAGCATTTGAATGATATGTACTTCTTGTAATGAAATCTTCTAAATATTCTTTTTTACTTAAAATAAATTCTAAAATCCTCATTGTTTTGTTTCTCCTTATATATAATTACAAGAAATAAAAAAGAACTTGACTATCATCAGCCCAGTTCTTTCTTCTGGTCGAGGTGACAGGGATCGAACCTGCGACCTCATGGTCCCAAACCACGCGCGCTACCAACTGCGCTACACCTCGATTTATTTCATGCTTATATATAATAGCATATTTTTTTCTAGTTTGCAAGTGTTTTTTATATTTTTTTAATGTTTTCATGTAAATTACTTTATAAATACTATTTTTTGCAATAATAATTATAAAATAATCAAAAACTCTTGTAAAATTAACGATAAACCGTTATAATATTAGGTATGCACCAGTAGCTTAGTTGGATAGAGTGTTCGGCTACGAACCGGAAGGTCGGGGGTTCGAATCCCTCCTGGTGCACCATTAGAAGTTCTTAAATTGTCTTTGCAAGTAATTTAAGAACTTTTTTATAAAACTTGCACCCAAATACCTTTTTTAAGTTATCTTATATATAGGAGAAAATATATAAATAATTTGAAATACTAAATATTTATAGGGGATTTTTAAATGTTAAAATTAATCAAAAATGAATTAGTAAAAATATTTAAGCGAAAAAATATATACATATTATTCATTATTCGGCATTCTCATTATTGTCGGCTACAATTTATTTCAAAGATTTACCACTTCAAATGTAGATATTAGTACTCAATATAAAAGAGCATATAATACTGATACATTCTTTTTAGAAAATTATAATGAACTAAATCTTGATGAAGAATATGAAAATATTGTTGAAAGAATAGAATTAGAAAAATATGCTATTGAAAATAATATTGAATATAATATCTTATTAAATTCTCAAAATAGTAATGCTCCTATCCCATTAGATGCTAGAATTTTATTAATGAAAATATTTGATAATTTTGATATTATTATTATTTTCATTATCATTTATTTGTCATGTACTATTATCTCTGAGGAATTTCATAATGGTACAATTAAAAATCTATTAACTAAACCTCATTCGAGAATAAAAATATTATTATCTAAAATACTAACAAATATATTGATTATCATACTAACAATAACATTCTTGTTAATTTTTCAATATATACTTGGAGGATTATTGTTTGGATTTGAAAGTTATTCATTAGAGGCTATAAGATATAATCATTTTTCACAATCTATAGAAACTATGAATTTATTACAATATATGTTAACAGTGACTTTGGCAAAATTGCCTATGTACTTATTACTAAGTTGCATAAGTTTATTATTTGGCATTATTACTACCAACATAGCCTTAAATATATTAATTTCTTTAGGATTATACATTATATCCACCATAAAATTTCTAATTAATAATATTACTCAATATCTATTTATTTATCATTGGGATATAAGTAAATATCTTTTTACTACTGATATATTAATAAAACAATCTATCGTCATTTCTTCTATAAGTTTATTATTAATATTTTCATTACTGATGATTATATTCGAAAACAAAGATATTAAAAATATTTAAAAAAGGGGATTTCTAATGGAAATATTAAAATGTAGTAATTTAAAAAAACAAATAAAAAACAAAATAATTGTTGAAAATATTTCTTTTTCAATAAACAAGGGTGATATTGTAGGATTTATTGGGCCTAATGGTGCTGGAAAAACAACCATTATAAAACTGATTTTAGGATTAATGAAATTATCTGAAGGTAAAGTTTTTATCAATGGATTTGATATTGAAAAAGATTTTATTAAAGCAATAGAAAAAGTTGGTTCTATTGTTGAAAATCCAGACTTATATATGTACTTATCTGGATATGATAACCTAAAAATAATAGCAAATAATTATAAAAATATCTCTAAAGACCGAATACATGAGGTTATTAAAATAGTAGGATTGGAAAACAGAATAAAAGACAAAGTTTCAACCTATTCACTAGGAATGAGACAAAGATTAGGAATCGCTGAAGCAATCATTAATGAGCCAGAATTATTAATTTTAGATGAACCAACAAATGGATTAGATGTTGAAGGTATCATAGAAATACGAAATTTGATTAAAAAATTATCACAACAAGGAATGGCTATTTTAATATCTAGTCATAATTTAACTGAAATCGACAATTTATGTAATAGAATTATTGCTATAAAAAATGGAAAAATTATTGCAGATGATACAATTGAAAACTTTACGACTATATCTAATATAAGTTCTTATATATTAGAATTAAATTACATTGGTAATCTAGCAAAAATAATTTCTGATTATAAGTTTGAGATTATAAAAGATAATAAAATAAGAGTATATATTTCAAAGGACAAACTTACAGAACTAATGCAAAAACTTATAGAAAATAAATATCAAATTTATTCACTGCAAGAAGAAAAATTAACATCTGAGGAAGCCTTTATCAAAAAGGTAGGTGAGAATAAAATTGATTAAATTAATTAAAAGTGAATTAATAAAAATATTTAAAAGGAAAAGTATCTATTTTTTATTATTTCTCTCAATAATAGCAATTATCGTTTACAACTATATTAATCCTAATCAAAATGAAATATCTTCTTTTGGTAGTGATACAAAAGATGTTTCTATTACAGGTATGGAAACAGCCTTAGAAAAAATGACGGACAATATAGAAGAATACATTAATCAAAGAGTATCAATTGATTTTTATAAATTATACAATACATTTGAAGAAAATTCATGGCAAAGATATGCACTAAAAGAAGAAAACACTAGTCATATCGTAAATAATGTTTTCACAGATTACAATTTAGATATACAAACTTATTTATATAATATTAATGATTATGAGTATAACCCCCATACACAAATAACATTAGATCTGTATGAAAATTCCAAACTTAAATATAATGAGTATGTAAAAGCTTTAAATTCAAACAACTGGGAAAATTTTGTTAATTTAAAAATTAAAAATTTAGAAGAAAGAAAAAATACCGATACACTTTTAGATAAAGAAATTCAAGAAATAAATTTTGAGATAGAACTTTATCTTTTAAGGTTAGATAATCATATAAACTTCGACTATAATATGCAAAACCAATATTTAGAGCAATATAAAAGTAATTATTACAGCATACAATTATTTCAATCAAATTCATATGGCGAATCACAAACTTTTGTTGATAAAAATATAAATGAATATACAGCTAGAATGCAACTATGTAAATATGCCATAGAAAATAATATTGAATATGATATATCAAATGAAAACAATCTAATTTACGATAATAATATTGATGCAAGAATTTCCTTTATAAGAACGTTTGAACACTTTGACTTGATTATCATTATTATTGCTATTTACATTTCTTCTACTATCATAACAGAAGAAATTAGTAAAAAAACAATAAAAAATCTATTATCTAAACCACATAAAAGAAGCTCAATTCTGATATCTAAAATATTCGCTTGTATCTTTACTGTAATTATTTCTATGATTTTTATTGTCATGATTCAGTATTTTGTTGGTGGATTTATTTTTGGATTTGATAGTTATGCCTTAGATTATATTGGTTATGATTATATTCATGAACAAGTATTTACTATGAATTTATTTACTTACATCATGTTAGTAGGAATCACAAAAATTCCTATGTATATAATTGTCATACTATTTTGTATATTCATTGGGACTTTTAATAAAAATATTGCTATGTCCATGATTTTAACTTTAATTGCATTTTTATTCACAAATACAATACTTGTTGAATGGTCAAAAGTAGAAAGTTTATCAATTGTAACAAGATTTTTTATAACAAATAATTGGGATTTTAGTATCTATTTATTTGGAAACACTTCAAGTATTAGTGGAATAAATTTATGGCATTCTATGATGATATATCTAATAAATTTCATTTTACTTTTTAAATTAGCTTTAATGAAATTTAATAAAATAGAAGTCTAATCTGACTTCTATTTTATTAAGGTTTCTTTTTTCATATCTACCCTAAATGGCTCATTTCAATTTTCAATTATTCTTTTATGATTGGACTTGTTCAGCTTCATTTGATAAAATTCCTGTTTCCATAGCTAATTTTTGCATACTCTTATTTTTTCTAAAAGCATTTTCAATAGATTGCTTATTTTCTTCATAATATTTTAAAACTTGTTCTCGAGTGTTAAATCTAAGAATTTTATATTGTTTATCTGCTTGTCCTATTCCTTTTGATAAACTATATATTTCTTCCAAATTGATAGGCATATATGTTGTTTCTTGTGTCTTCTCTCCATTTTTTCTATGCACAGTCTCCTCTTCTGCCACAAATGGAAATTCAGCATCTCTAGTAGCTTTTGTACAAGTATATTCGTCTTCAAAATCTCTTATAAATTGACCTTCTACTTCTATTCCTTCTTCATTAATCATCACGCTATCATCTCTCCAAAAATGTTCTCCTCCCTTTGGCAATCCATGACTATTCATATCTTCTTTGATAACATTATCTTTGCTATCCAAGGAATATTTGGTTTCTTGATATGTATCACATGCTGGATCTATTGCTGAAATTCTAAGAGATCCTATTGTAAAATCTCCCGTTTTTTCATCTACTCGTAAGTCAATTTTTTCAACGTTTTTGTTAATGTCATCAAAATTATACAAATCACTATGTTCAGCTGCATTTTTATATTCTGCTTGTCTTATTCCTATATTTTTCCCATATTCTTCCATTCGTTTTGTGCTATCTAAAATCATATTATTGCTATCAGTAAGAAAATCTAATTTCCATATCATTCCTTCTACATCAGACTCTTTAATTTGTTTTTCTCCCATTTCTAATTTATTATATATATCTTCTACGCCTTGTTGTTTAACTAATCTTTGCATAAGAAGATCTAGTGTATGTCCATTGCTCATATCTCGTCTTACTGTTGGATTTTTTAAAATTTTTTCATTAACACCTAAAGCCCTTAAAATACTAAAATTTATATTTTCTCCTTGATATCTTCTAGGATCTAATAAATTCTTTTCATCAAATATTATTTCTTCCATGAATTCAGACTTTCTCTGTTCAAAATTTTTTCCAGTTAATGTTTCTGATTCTCCATTATTTATTTCTGTTATATGTTCTGGTTGCTTTTGTTTTCCTAATTTGCTTTGGAATATACTCATGTTTCATTCCCCTTATTTTTTACATTTCGATACATGATACTTTATATAAACTTTTCAATAACAATTTTATCATATTTTTTATTTTAATAAATAATCCCATCTGTTTCTTTATACTTTTTAAATACCTCTAAACATTCATCTCTATCCATTTTTTTCAAATCAATCAAATTAGATTTATTTCCTTTTAAATAATCATAAATCATATCATCTCGAAAACCAATTTCTCCAGCATCTTCTTTTGTGCAACCATAGTACACTTCTTTTATATTTGCCCAAATAATTGCTGATAAACACATTGGACATGGTTCACAAGATGTATATAATATGTAATCTGATAAATCATATGTATTTAATTTTTTACATGCTTCTCTAATCGCAACAATTTCTGCATGTGCTGTTGGGTCATTGTTCTTTATTACTTGGTTGTTTCCATTTGAAATAATATTTCCTTCTTTATCTATAATAACTGCACCAAAGGGTCCTCCTTCTCCCCTATTTATTCCCTTTTCTGCATTTTGTTTTGCTAATTCCATATATCTATTCATATTCCTCAATCCTCTCTTTATTACATTATATACTCATATGTTTTTCTACATTCTCATTGTAATATAATTTTCCAATTTCGTAAATAGATTCATAAAACATTTAGTAACATTATTCTTGATTTCTTTTTGTTCTTTGCCTAAGTGATTGTCATGATTTTCATTTTATTCTCATATATTTTTATGAGGTGTTTTGATTGATTATGAAATCGATACATATAAAAAAGAATTGTATCATATGTATATCTCTACTAATATTAGTTGTCTTTCTATCTTCCACTCTCATTTTTTATTTGGGACAAAAACATTTACAATCAATTGAGGTAAATTCTGATAGTGAAGATGATTATATAAAATGGGTAGATTTTACCGTTCCTTGTAATGTTTTAAAACTAACTTCTGAATTAGACATCAATTCTCATAATAACAATGAAGAGATTACCTATAATTGGATTGAATTATTGGCCTATTTGGCATGTATTTATGGTGGGAATTTTAAAAACTTTAAATCAAGTGATTTAAACAAAATTGTAGAAAATTTAAAAAATGGCAGAACAATGGAAGAACTCACATCTACTTTAACTTTTTATGACTATTATTTAGAAGCTTATTCTGCAGTTTTAAGCGGATTTCTAGGTAATTATACCATTGAAACAATCAATGAAAATAATGAGAAAGTTTTTGAAAAAAAGTATGGTTTAAAAGCTTTTTCACCAATTGCCAAAAATTATTATTTTACACATTACAAAGATTTTGGAAATTCTAGATCTTACGGATTTAAAAGAACCCATTTAGGAAATGATTTAATGGGTAGTATTGGAACTCCTATCATAGCAGTAGAATCTGGCATTGTTGAACAACTTGGTTGGAATCAATATGGTGGCTGGCGTGTTGGTATTAGAAGTTTTGATGGGAAACGATATTACTATTATGCTCATTTACGAAAAGACCACCCTTATGTAGAAGGACTAGAAAAAGGAGATACTATAAAAGCTGGTGATGTTATTGGATATTTAGGCATGACAGGATATAGCATAAAGGAAAATGTAAATAATATAAATGTTGCCCATTTACATTTTGGTATGCAACTTATCTTTGATGAATCACAAGTAGATAGTCCGAATGAGATTTGGATAGATGTTTATGAAATCATTGAATTTTTAAAAACAAATACATCAGAAGTTTATCTTTCAAATGAAGAAACCAAAGACTATTCTAGAAAATATGATTTAATGGAAGAATTTTTAACAGAGTAATGTCCAATTGGGGACGTTTCTGTTTGGGACATTTTCACTTTGTCTTATTTTTTAATAATGGGTTTCATAAAATATGAATAGATTTTTTTCGATTTATATATAAAATTTAATTAAAAATGTCCAAACGGAAACGTCCCCAATTGGACACTTTTTACTTTCCTAATTTTACAACAATTTCTCTTTTTATTTTTCCTCTATTAATTTTTAATGTAACTTCATCATTTGGTTTCTTAGTATAAATGTATTCTCTTAGGTCATTCATCGTTTCTAGTTCTACATCATCTATTTGTGTAATGATATCCCCTTCTTTTATTCCTGCGGTATCTGACGGTCCATTTTTCGTTACTTCTGTTACATAAATTCCTTCTTGAAAACTAGTACTAGTTCCTGTTTCTAAATATGGTATCACTTCTGTATCATAGGCATATATCCCAATTTTAGCTTCTTGAAAATCTCCTGTGTTTTGATAACTTTCAATAATTGGTTTTACAATATTAATCGGAATCGCAAAACCAATTCCTTCTGCTGAAGATATTTTAACTGTATTAATTCCAATCACTTGTCCATTTGGATAAATTAGTGGTCCTCCACTGTTCCCTGGATTTATTGTTGCATCTGTTTGTATCAAATCTGTCATATAAGATACATTTTCCTCTTCTTCTATTTTGATTGTCCTATTTTTTGCACTGATAATTCCTGAAGTAACGGTTCTTCTAAATTCAAAACCAATTGGATTTCCAATGGCATACACAGTTTCTCCTATTTTGATATTATCTGAATCTGCAAATGTAACATATTTTAAATTATTTGCTTCTATTTTTACAATAGATAAATCAATATTTGAATCACTCCATACAACTGTCCCACTATAATTGTTTCCATTTTCTAATGTCACATAACATTTACTATATTTACTTCCTGTGACATGTTCATTACTTAAAATATACCCATTTTCTGTGACAATCACGCCTGTTCCTAATCCTAATTGACTTTCTGTACTATTCGAGAAAATAGATGTCCCTGCATTTTTTAATTTTGAAATTCCTACAACACTTTCGACTGTTTCTTCAATAACATCTGACACGTTTTTACTTTCTTCTTCTACTTTTTCCACAGTTTGTTCCTCTATTGTGGATTGTGTCCTTTCTGCGGTATAATTTGAGTCATAAATTTCTATATTATTATATGTAACATATATATAAAATCCTAATAACCATATGATTAATAAAATAATAGTTGTAACAATAATTTTTTTACCCGTACTTTTTTTGTTGGCTCTTCTCAATAAAATCACCTCAAAAATAGTATTCACAATATTTTCAATTTTAGTCATTGAATCGTTAAAGAGTTGTCAAAAGGGACAGGTCTGACTTAATTCAAACCTGTCCCTTTTGTCCAAAAATTGTCCATTTTAACACGTCCCCAAAATCCCTTTTTCACTCTTAAACTCTTTTTAATTCCTCATAACGTTTTACTTTTTGTGTTGTTGTTTTAATCAAAGGTTCTGTTGTTATGGTGATTTGTTTTATATGTTTAAATACTGGCAATTGCTTATTAATCTCTTTTATTTCTTTCCAAATGCTATCTTTGTATTCTTTTTCTGTCTTTTCTCCTAACTTTTCCTTTATAATATCTTTATCATATACAATTTTAGCACATAACATGGTATCTGTTTTATCTTTTTCTCTTTGATAAACTAAGGATTCTGTTACATAAGGAAGTTTGTTAATCAAAAACTCGATTTCTTGTGGATACACATTTTTTCCATTCCTTAAAACAATAATATCTTTTTTTCTACCTGTTACATAGATAAATCCATCTTCTGTTATGTATCCATAATCTCCTGTTCTAAACCACCCGTCAACAAATGCTTTCTTATTTTCTTCCTCATTATGATAATATCCCATCATAACACTTGGACCTTTTACTAAAATTTCTCCTTCGCCATTTTCATCTGGGTTTTCTATTTTTACATTTAGACTAGGTAAGGCTAATCCTACGGAACCCGGTCTTTTTTCCTTATCTGACTCTGCAGCAATAACTGGTGATGTTTCTGTCAAACCATATCCTTGTACTAGTGCAATTCCAAAATTATTGAATCCTACAATTGTTTCTTTATCCATAGGAGCTGAACCATATAATACTAAACGAATATTTCCACCTAAATTATTTAAGATTTGTTTAAAAATAACTTTTCTTAAATCTATTTTACATTTCAAAAGTCCATTCGATAATTTTATCATTATATTGATTAATTTATCTTTTCCTTGATCATGAATCGCCTTTTGAATCTTTTTGTACATAGTTTCCAACACGAGCGGAACTGCTACAAATACAGAAACTCTATATTCTGCCAGATTTTTTTGAATATATTTTAATCCATCACAAAAGGCTACTGTACATCCACTATAAAATCCATAAAGAAATGTTACCGTACATTCAAATGTATGATGAATTGGTAAAAAAGAAAGTAATGTATCTGTTGGATATAGCTTTACCCATGAAGCAAAATCTGATAAATTAGCACATATATTTTTTTGAGATAGCATAACGGCTTTTGGAAGATTTGTCGTTCCTGATGTAAATAACATGATGGACATTTTTTCAGGATTAATTTCTACTTTCTCATAACGGTCATCTCCATTTTTTACTAGTTCTTCACCTTTTTTCATTAATTGTGAAAATTTTTCTACTTTGTTGTCTTTTATATCATCCATACAAACTAGCATTTTTAGATTTACATTTGTATCTTTCTTTAGTTTTTTCATGACTTCTACATATTTTTTATCAAATATAGCAACTTCTGCCTCACTTCTTGTTACTAAATTTTCTATCTCATTGTCTGGAAGCGCTTTATCTAATGGAACAATAATCATATTTCCACTTGTAACTGCTAAATAACTAATACACCACTCGTATCGATTATTTCCTATAAGCACAATTTTCCTACCTTCTAATCCTTTATTTAATAATTCTGTTGAAAAGGCTTTTATGTCTTTTCCTACTTGTTCATATGTCTTCTCTACATATTCTACATGTTTTAAATCTCCGTTTTTCTTATACTTATAGGCTACTTTATCTGCATAATTTTTAACAGAATATTCTATCATCTCCCTATAATTTTTTACAATTCTTGGCTCATACACCTTTCTATTTTCATTATCTCCCATACGCTCCCTCCTTTTTTCTTCATTGTATCGTTATTCTTTTTATTTTTCAAGACATGACAATATTTAAATTTTGAAATTTTTACAAGCAAGGTGGTATGTATTATTTTTTGAATTCATTGACGAATGTGCCGTGGAATAATTGTATAAATTCTTAGTTTTAAATAAATGAGGAAGCGCGAGCAGCGAGAGGCTCGTTTATTTGAAACTTAGAAGTTATAAATTATGTAACAAGCCGAGGAAATAATTCAAAAAATAATACATACCACCTTGCTTGTAAAAATTTCAAAACTAAAAAGGTAACATCATTTTCTATCTCATCGTTTTACTTTGTAACAAATTATCTAATATGACGACAATATTTTACAATATTTAGTTGATTTTTTTAAAATGGAATTATATAATTGAGCATGATGAATGTATTTAAAATCGCGGAGGACAAAATGTTAGAAAATAATATTTATGAATTAACAAGCTCACAAAAGAATATCTGGGATACAGAACTATTTTTCAGTAATTCAAATCTTAACAATATTGGTGGTTATGTATTCATCAAAGATAAAGTTAATTTTTCTCTTTTAGAAAAAGCTTTAAATTTATATGCACAAAAAAACGATTCTTTACATTTAAAATTGAAATTGATAAATGGTACACCTTATCAATATGTAGAAGATTTTTCTAATTTATCTATTGATTTGGTTTCTTTAAAAAACTCAGATGAAGTAACTGAATTTAATAAAAAAATTGTAGAAAAACCATTTGTTCTTTTTCATTCTTTTCTATTTTCTTTTACCATGTTCCAATTACCAGATGGCACAGGTGGATTTAATGCCACTTTACATCACCTAATTGCTGATGCATGGAATATGAGTCTATTAATCAATGAAGTTATGGACTTTTATTCTTCACTTCTAAAAAATGAGAAAATAGATGATTCTAAATTCCCTTCTTACATTGATTATATTCATTCACAAGAAAACTATATATCTTCATCTCGTTATCAAAAAGATGAAGCATTTTGGCATACACTTTTTGATAATGAATTTGATGTTTGTTATATTTCTAATAAAAATAAACATGAATTAGATACAAGAGCAAAAAGAAAAATTTTCAAATTATCTAATGATATATATACAAAAATTTTAGATTTATGTAAGACTTCAAATTGCTCTATTTATACATTTTTTATGGCAATTTATTCTCTATATTTATCTAAAATTAATCATGCCACTTCTCCTATTATCGGTACTCCTGTTTTAAATAGAAGTGGTGTAAAAGAAAAACGTACATCTGGTATGTTTATTAGTACGATTCCTTTTAAAGTAGACATTGATAAGACACAACCTTTTTCTGAATTTCTAAAAACAGTTGCTAGTATGCAAATGTCTATCTTTAAACACCAAAAATATCCTTATGATAAATTATTAAAATATATTAAGAAAAAACATAATCTTACAGAAAGTCCTTATGATTTGGTACTTTCTTATCAAAATGCAAGAGATGAAAGAAAATCTTCTGATGTGCATTATTACTCAAAATGGATAGAAAGTGGTCATACTTTAGATTCCTTAGAAGTTCATTTCTATGATATGGATAATACAGGAACTTTAGATATTTTCTATGATTACCAAATCAATAAATTTAATGAAGAGGATATTTCTCATATGCATTCTCGCATTTTATCTATGGTAGATTTCGTCTTACAAAATCCTGAAATTCCTTTATCAAATGTAGAAATCACAGATAAAGAAGAAAAACAGTTGATTTTAAAAGATTTTAACCATACAAATTTAGATTATGATAGAAATGAGAGCATTTTACAGGTATTCAGAAAACAAGTAGAAAAAAATGCATCTTCTTTAGCATTGATTTTTGAAGATGAAACCTATACTTACAAAGCTTTAGATGTATTGTCTAACAAATTAGCCAATTATCTATTATCTTTAAACTTACCTAAAAATAGTGTGATTGGTATTATGCTAAATCGTTCTGCCAACACGATTATTTCTATGTTAGCTATATTAAAAGCCAATATGACATATATGCTAATTGAAAAGGATTTACCAAGTGATAGAATTCAATATATGCTTACAAATGCAAAATCTCCTTTATTATTGACAGCTTATGATGTAAATTATTTAGATTTTGCAAACACCGTATATTTGGATACACTGAATTGGGAAGAACTATCTAGCCAAGAAATCCCAATCCAAGATAAACCTACAGATTCTTTATCTGTTGTATATACTTCTGGTTCAACTGGATTGCCAAAAGGTGTTTTAATTAAAAGATTTAGTATGATTAATCTCGTAAATGGCTACAAATATTCTATGCACACAGACGCACTTTCTAATTTTTTAAGCATCTGTTCTGTTGCATTTGATATGTTTGCAGCTGAAGTTTGGATTGCTCTACTATCTGGTAAAAAACTGATATTAGCCAATGAAGAACAATCTAAAAATCCAATTCCTATGAGTAAATTAATTAACAAAGAAAACTGTGAATTTATGCTAATTACCTCTTCTAAAATGGATTTATTGCTTGCAAACAATACCACATCTGGTTGTTTGAAACATTTAAAAGCGATTCAATTAGGAGGAGAAGTTCTAGATCCTAAATTTTTTGATAAAGTTTCACAATTTACAAAAGCAAAAATATACAACGGATATGGTCCAAGTGAGACTACTTCTTGTTGTACTTGCAAATATATTACCGATTCTCAAGATATTAATTTAGGAAAACCTCTTCCTAATGTGCAGATTTATATTTGTGATGAAGATTTAAATCTATGTCCTATTGGAAGTGTGGGCGAATTATGTATTGCCGGTGATGGTGTTTCTTTAGGATATATTAATAATCTAGAATTAACGAATAAAAAATTTGTAAAAAATCCTTTTGGAAAAGGACTTTTATATAAAACTGGTGATTTAGCAAAATGGAATACCAATGGTAATATTGAATATATCGGTAGAAATGATTTTCAAATTAAAATTAGAGGATTACGAATTGAATTAGAAGAAATCAATAATGCCATAAAAGCATTATCTGGTGTTCATAACAGTGTTACGATTGTGAGAAAAATTCATAACATTGATACCATTTGTAGCTTTATTGTTTCTTCGATAGAAGATGTCACGCAAGTCAAAAATGCACTTGCTAAACGTTTACCACATTATATGATACCTAGTCATATTGTATTTATGAAAACATTACCATTAACCGTTAATGGCAAAATCGACACAAAAAAATTACCAGAAATCACAGTAGATTATATCTATACAGCTCCAAAAACAGAACTAGAAAAAACATTAGCATCTGTTTATGAAGAATATTTAGGCATTGAAAAAATAAGTATTGACAGTAACTTTTTTGAATTAGGTGGAGATTCTTTAATTTCTATCAAAATCATTACAAAATTAAGTTCTGATTTTGATATTAATTTAGGAATAACGGATATTTTCTCTTACCCAACCATTGCTTCTCTTAGTCATTATATAGAAGCTCGTCCTTCAGAAAATATGGTAATTCCTGTATCTAAAGCCAAATTTTCTGACGCTTATCCTTTGACATCTGCTCAAAAAAGAATCTTTTATACGGTTCAAAAAGCCCCATCTTCTCTTATGTATAATACACCTGGCGGAATTCTTTTTGATGCTGTACCAAATATAAAGAAATTAGAATCATCTATTAATCAATTAATTACATTACATGATGCTTTAAGAACTTATTTTGTTATTGAAGATGATGATGTTAAACAAAAAATATTACCAAGTTATAAAATGAAACTTGAAGTTTTAGATGATGAATATAGTCATTTAGATACTTTATTTAATGAATTTTTAAAACCTTTTGATTTACACACAGCACCATTATTTAGAGTTCAATTAGTAAGATTTGATAATGGTAAATCTATCTTATTTACAGATTTTCACCATATTATTTGTGATGGAATTTCAATTAGCACTTTTACAGATGAACTTTGCAAATTATATAGTGGTAAAGAACTTTCTACAGAGAACTTTGATTATAAAGACTATACCGTATATGAAGAAAACTATTTTAATAGCAAACTTTATCAATCTGATAAAGACTATTGGAAGTCTAAATTTTCTTCTGATATACCTGTTCTTAATATGCCGACAACTTATCCAAGACCTTCTATCTATTCTAATACAGGTAATCGTGTGCAAAGTTATATTTCAGATATTGGTAAAATATCTACTTTATGCAGTCAACTAAATACGACTCCATATATATTTATGTTATGTGTATATTATATTCTTTTATATAAATATACCAACCAAAATGAAATTATTGTAGGAACACCTGTAGCCAATAGGACTGTCAAGGAATTTAATCATACTCTTGGTATGTTTGTTAATACTTTGGCCTTAAAAAATACGATTGATGCAACAAAATCTTTTAAAGACTTTGTATCTGAAATAACCAAACACTGTTTAGAAGATTTTGAACATCAAGCATATCCATTTGATAAATTGGTGGAAGAATTAGATATCCCTAGGGATTTATCAAGAAATCTATTATTTGATACTATGTTTGTTTTTCAAAATGAAGAAAAAATAGAACTTGATTTTGGAAAATTACATACAGATATCTATACACCAAACACCTACACATCAAAATTTGATTTTATGTTAGAAATCACACCTGAAAAGAACTTTTACAGATTAAATTTGGAATATTCAACAAAATTATATAGTGAGAAATTTATGCAAGATTTCTTAAAATATTATATCCAAATATTGGATTGTATTACTGATAATATAGATATGAAAATTTCTGATGTATCTATGTTATCTGAAGAAGAAAAAGATACTATATTAAAAACTTGCTACAATCAATCACTAGAATATCCAAAAGATACAAGTATTATAGAATTATTTGAAGAGCAAGAAAGAAAACACCCAAATGCTATTGCTCTTAATGATAATGGAAATACTTTAACCTATAAACAATTAAAAGATAAAGTATATCAATTTAGTAACTTTTTAATAAAAAAAGGTATTCAAAAAGGAGATTATGTTGCCACTTTATTAAATCGTTCTACAAACTTAATTGTTGCCATGTTATCTATCATGAAATGTGGTGCTGTTTACTTACCAATTTCCAAGAATTTTCCAGAGGATAGAATTCGCTATATCCTAGAAGATTCTAAGGCAACATTATTAATTACAGATGCCTATACTTTAGATTTACCAATACAAACTGTACATATGAATCACATTGATTTAAATACATATAGTACTACTGATATTTCTGTTCACACACTACCTGATGATCCTATTTATAGTATTTATACTTCTGGAACCACAGGAAATCCTAAGGGTGTTATTGTGATGAATAAAAACTTGAATAATTTTATCCATAGTTTTAACAAATTATATAGTGATTCTGTTAGTACAAATGATATTTGTTTAGCAAGTACAAGTATTGCTTTTGATGTTAGTATATGGGAATTCTTCTTTACATTGTTAAATGGTGCTACTCTTTATTTATATAAATATGAAACCATTGAAGATATATTTGATTTTTGTAATACATTAATAGAAGAAAAAATTACAATGGCATATCTTCCTCCAAATATTTTAAATGAAGTATATGTTATCTTATCTCAAAGTACTAAAAAGACACATTTAGAAAAAATATTAATTGGTGTTGAACCAATCAAAACATCTATTATACAAAAATATTTTGAGTTAAATCCTTCTATGAAAATCGTTAATGGATATGGTCCAACAGAAACGACTATCTGTTCAACTGCTTTTCAAGTTACACCATCAAATTGTAAAAAATATAACATTATTCCTATCGGAAAACCTTTATATAATTTACATGGATATATATTAGATAAAGACTTAAATTTAGTACCAAATGGTATTCCTGGAACTTTATATATTGCTGGTGACAATGTTTCAAAAGGGTATTTAAATAAAAAGACATTAACAAAAGAAAAATATATACCATCTCCATTCTATGAAGATGAGATTATGTATGCAACTGGTGATGTTGTAAAACGATTACCTGATGGCAATATCTCTTTTATTGGAAGAGATGATAATCAAATTAAAATAAATGGACACAGAATCGAATTAAGTGAAATATCAAATTGTATTTTAAATTATCCATCTATCGCAAAATGTATTGTTTTAGTAAAGGAAACAAAAAATACAAAATCTTTAGTTGCTTATTTCACAGCCGAGAATAAGATTATTATCAATGACTTGCGTAATTTCTTATCTATGAAATTACCTTTATATAGCATTCCAAATCATTTTATACAACTAGAAAAATTTGTTTTAACAGCCAATGGAAAGATTGATAAAAAATATTTGACATCTGTGAAAATTAAAGAAAATACAAATTATGAAGCACCTAGAAATGATTTTGAGAAAAAACTAGTTGACTTATGGAAAGATTTATTAAATATTGATAAAATAGGAATTAATGATGATTTCTTTGAATTGGGTGGAGATTCTTTAATTGCGATTAAACTACAAATTCAAGCTTTTAAACAAGGACTAGATATCTCTTATTCTGATATTTTCTCACATTCTACAATAAAGAAATTATCAGAAAAAATCGGTGTTCGTGATGATGACAAAGCAAAATTAGCTATCAAATCATATGATTATTCTAAAATAGATGAAGTTTTAAAAATAAATACATTACCTATTTTGAAAACTTTTAGAGAAACCAATGTCAAAAATGTACTTTTAACTGGTGTTACAGGTTTTGTTGGTATTCATATTTTAGAAAAACTACTAAATATGACAGATGCAACCATTTATTGCCTAGTCCGTAATAAAAATAATGTTTCTTATATAGATAGATTATATAAAATTATGCAATTCTATTTTGGAAACAAATATCATAATTTAATTGGTTCTCGTATTAAAATGGTACGTGGAGATATTACTCTTAAAAACTTAGGAATTGCTGATGAGGATTTTCAAAAATTAACCAAAAATCTTTCTTGTGTCATTAATAGTGCAGCCATTGTCAAACATTATGGAAAATCTACTGAATTTGATAAAATTAATATCAATGGTGTCAATAATATTATTGATTTTTGTAGTAATTTACAGATTCCTCTATATCACTTATCAACATTAAGTGTTTCTGGTAATGTCTTTTCAGAAGGTAGTTTTTCTGATTCTTCTGTAGAAGAAAAAACAACATTTAAAGAATCTAATTTATATATTAAACAGGATATCTCAAATATATATGTATATACAAAATTCATGGCTGAAAAATGTATTCTAGAAGCTATTCAAAAGAAAAAACTGCAAGGTACAATCATTCGATTAGGTAATATCACCAATCGCTATTCTGATGGTAAATTTCAAATTAATATTTCAGAAAATGCCTTTGTAAATAGAATTATTACCTTTATTAAATTAGGTGCTATACCAGATTATCTATTAGATGGTTATTGTGAATTTACACCTGTTGACTATGTGGCAGATGCTATTGTTAGAATTGTAAAATATAGTCATCCATATACCGTATTACATGTATATAATAGTAATCACATTCCTATGGAAAAAATGATTTCTATTTTCAAACAATATGGAATTGATATTGATGTTTTACCTGAAAATCAATTTATCGAAAAAGTAAATCAAACATTAGCCAATAATGAAAATGATTTATCTGGAATTATTAATGATTTTGACACAAATAAAAAATTAATATATGATTCAAATGTCATATTAAATAATGATTTTACAAATGAATTTTTGACCAAGTTGTCTTTTAAATGGTGTTCAATTGATAAAACATATTTATTTAAATATTTAGATTATTTAAAAACACTTGGGCTTATAGGAGGTTAATATTATGGTATTAGTTGGTAATGCCGCTTTAGTTGCTTTATTAATATCTACTTTATTGTTATTTACATTATTATTTATCAATGTAAAAGTAAAAAAGAAAAAACAAATTCATTGGTGCTTTATCGCAATTATTATTTGTTTACTAATTTGTTGTATTGGACAAATGTTATCCATTATTATTCCTATGTTTTATGATATTGAACCTATTTACTTTGATTATTTTGTATATATAGGAACTTGTTTTTTGCCGATTGCTTTCCTAGCATTTGGATTAACATTTGCCAAAACAAAGATTACCTTTACTAAAAAATATTTACTATTATTTATTATACCAATTTTGACCTTGTTAATTCTTTGGACAAATGATTTTCATCATTTGTTCTATATAAAATATGCTGTCCTAAATTCTGAAACGGTTTTTGGACCATATTTCCCTATACATTCTTTGTACACTTATGCCTTAATCTTTGTTGGTGTATTTTACTTGATTAGATACTCTATTAAAAATACAGGATTCTTCTCAAAACAATCTGTACTTTTAATTTTAGGTGTTATCTTTCCTTTAGCAATTAATATTGTTGGATTATTTGGTGTAGAGATGAGTATTTATGTAACGCCTATATCTTTCACAACCACTGTATTATTCTTTTCAATTGCTATTTTGAAATTTAACTTTTTAAATGTTACACCAATTGCTTTACAAACAGTTGTTGATAGAATGTCTGATGGATATATTGTATTAGATGAAAACAATACAATTATCGATTTTAACAAAACTTTACTAAATATGGTTAGACTAAGTGATACGAAATTAAGAGGTAAAGAATTTTTCTCTATGTTTGGAAAAAATACCAATTTTAAGATAGATAATGATCTTTTTAAAGAATATATAAAGAAATCTAAAACAACTAGTAAGACATTTTCCATACAATTAGAAGTAATAAATGTAGATAAATATTTTAATATAGAAATATCTGGAATTGAATCTCATGGTTCTATTCTTGGTACACTCATTTTGTTTAAAGATATTTCTCAACATGTTCACGATTTAAAAATCATTAATGATAACCAAGAAACTTTAATGGAAAGAGAACGTTTAGCTTCACTTGGACAATTAATTGGTGGAATTGCTCACAACCTAAAAACGCCTATTATGTCTATTTCTGGTGCAGCAGAAGGATTACACGATTTAGTATCAGAATATGATGCTTCTATCGAAGATCCAAGAGTAACTTATCAAGACCATCATGATATTGCAAAAGATATGCTTTCTTGGATTGAAAAAATCAAAACACATACAGAATATATGTCAGATATCATTACTGCTGTAAAAGGACAAGCTGTTACCTTATCTGAAACAGATTCTGTCCATTTCACACTTGATGAATTAGTAAAACGTGTTGATATTTTAATGAAACATGAACTAAAAAATGCGATTATTTATTTAAATATTTTAATGAAAACAGATGAACATACTGTTATTAATGGAGATATTAATAGTTTAGTTCAAGTTATTAACAATATGATTTCTAACGCGATTCAAGCATATAATGGAGAAAAAAATAAAAATATTGAATTGATATTAGAATCAAAAGATAATCATGTTCTAATACATGTAAAAGATTATGCAAGTGGAATGCCTAAAAAAGTTCAAGATAAATTATTTAAGGAAATGATTACGACAAAAGGGAAAAATGGTACTGGTTTAGGTTTATATATGTCATACTCTACCATTAAAGCTCACTTCAATGGTGATATTACTTTTGAGTCAGAAGAAGGAAAAGGAACTACTTTTACAATCATATTGCCAGTATGATATCTTTTGTAAAATCACACTATGAATAGTTGCTGTTTTTTCTGTAAAAACAAAATAATTATTTTACATTTACACATAATTACCTATTATTTTTATTGTATTTTTAATTAGATTTTTTGTATATTTTACAAAAATTATAAAAAATAACTAGTCATAAAAATCGAGTTTTTTACACATAAAATCGTGTAAAAAGCTTGATTTTTATTTTTTTTATGAATATAATAATTCAAAGTTTAGTTTAAAAGGAGGATATTATGAGAACACATTTACATGGCGTAGAAAATACAGAAAACATAGAAAATAATTCATATCGAATTATTGCTGTGGATGATGAAGAAGGCATTGTAGATTCTCTATCTATATTTTTAAAACGTTCTGGATATGATTTTACTGGTGTTACAGACCCGCAACAAGCTATTCAGCTTGTAAAAGAAGAACATTTTGATTTAATGATTTTAGACTTTATCATGACACCTTTTCATGGAGACCAAGTTGTTGAAGAAATCAGAAAATTTAATAAAGATTTATATATTTTATTACTAAC
Organism: uncultured Clostridia bacterium; assembly: GCA_944392665.1. GTDB lineage: Bacteria > Bacillota > Clostridia > TANB77 > CAG-508 > CAG-269. The sequence continues at coordinate 50,761 of CALXXJ010000004.1, forward strand.
AGGACATAAAGATTTAGCTCCACCTTTAGAAACTATTAGAAGGTTAGATATCCAAGGATATTGTGAAAAAAGTGATAAATTCGACCAATTACTTTTATTAATTGAGTCAGGTATCAAATCTATTAAACAAATGAATGAAATTAAAGAGATAAATGCCAAATTGTCTGATACATACGAAAAATTAGAACAAGCATATTTAGATTCTATCAAAACTTTAAGATACACAATTGAAGCAAAAGATGTGTATACAAGAGGACATTCTGATAGAGTTGCTGCTATTTCTGTGTTAATTGGTAAAAAATTAGGGTTATCAGATGAAGATTTACATACTTTAGAAATTGGTGGATTATTCCATGATATTGGAAAAATTGGTGTTCCAGATAGCATATTATTAAAAGAAGCCAAACTAACAGATGAAGAATATTCACAAATTAAACAACATCCTAATATTGGTGTCCATATCTTATCAAATGCTTCTATATTTGATGATATTTTGCCAATTGTAGAACATCATCATGAAAAATATGATGGAACAGGATATCCAGGAAAACTTGCAGGAAATGATATTCCATATTTAGCAAGAATTGCAACGATTGCAGATAGCTTTGACGCTATGGCTTCTAGAAGAGCTTATCGTGACTCTTTAGATTTAGACACAATTATTTCAGAATTTGAAAGATGTAGAGGAACACAATTTGACCCAGAATTAGATGATATATTCTTAGACATTTTAAAAAATCATTATGATGAAATACAAGAAATACAAGAAAAATATAAACCTGAACAATAGGGACGTGTCAAATCGTTCAAAAATTGAACAAAAGGGACAGACCTAGCATTGAATATAAAAAATAAAAACACAAGATTTAAGTCTTGTGCTTTTTTTGCTTTAATCTGATTCTATTTCCATAATATAAAATGTCCCAAACAGAAACGTCCCCAAAAGGACAAAACGTTTTCAAAAGGACATTTTAAACTTTCATAGAAAGCCCTACTTTTTGTCTTTCTTGATCAATTTTGATAACTTTTACTTTTACAATATCACCTACGGATACTACATCTGATGGATTTTTGATAAATTTATCACTCATTTCTGAGATATGAACAAGTCCATCATGTTTTACACCAATATCTACAAATGCTCCAAAATCTATTACATTTCGAACAGTTCCTGTTAATACCATACCTTCTCTTAAATCTTCTAATTTTAATACATCACTTCTTAAAATTGGTTTTGGCATATCTTCACGAGGGTCTCTTCCTGGTTTTGATAATTCTTCAATAATATCTGTTAATGTCATTTCTCCTATATTTAATTCTTTTGCCATTTCTTGAACATTAACACTTTTTAATTTTGTTCTTAATTCTTCTAATTTTTCTTTATCTTTCAAATCATTTTTATCAAATCCTAATTGGTTTAATAATTTTTCTGTTGGTTCATAACTTTCTGGGTGAACTGCTGTCACTTCTAATGGATTATCTCCATCAAATATTCTTAAAAATCCTGCACATTGTTCAAATGCTACTTTTCCAAGTTTTGGAACTTTTAGTAATTCTTTTCTGTTTTTTAATTTTCCATTTTCATCTCTGTATTTTACAATGTTTTTAGCAATTGTGTTATTGATTCCTGAAACATATGAAAGTAATGATGGTGTCGCTGTGTTTACATCAACACCTACTTTATTAACACTATCTTCTACAACTCCTGTTAAACTTTCTTGTAATTTCTTTTGATTAACATCATGTTGATATTGTCCAACACCAATAGCTTTTGGATCTATTTTAACCAACTCTGCTAATGGATCTTGTAAACGTCTTGCAATAGAAATGGCACCCCTGATAGATACATTGATGTCTGGATATTCTTCAGTAGCTAATTTTGATGCAGAATATACAGATGCGCCTGCTTCACTGACAATCACATAATGCACATCTCTTGAAGCTTCTTTTATCATATCTGCTACAAACATTTCTGACTCTCTTGATGCAGTTCCATTTCCAATAGCTATCATATCGATTTTATCTTTTTCGATTAATTTTAATAATTCTTTTTTAGCACCTTCTACATCATTTTGAGGTTCTGTTGGATATACAGTCGTATAATCTAATAATTTCCCTGTTTCATCAATAACTGCAATTTTACAACCTGTTCTATATGCTGGGTCAAATCCCATAACTGTTTTTCCTTTGATTGGTGCTCCTAACAATAATTGTTTTGAATTTTTACCAAATACTTTAATTGCTTTGTCTTCTGCCTTTTCTGTTAAATCTGAACGAATTTCTCTATCAATTGATGGTTCAATTAATCTTTTGAAACTGTCTAAAATCGTGTCTTTTAGCATTTGGGTAAATTGTGTTTCACCTTTTATAATATCTCTTTCCATATAGTCTAATATTTTTTCTTCTGGTTTTTCAATTTTTACTTTTAGAAAATCCTCTTTTTCTCCACGATTAATCGCTAATATTCTATGACTTGGTATGTATTTTATGGCTTCTTGATATTCATAATACATTTCATAATTTGATTTTTCTTCTGGGTTTGCAGCTTTTGTTTGAATGGTTGCTTCTCTATAACAAATTCTTTTGATTTGTTTTCTATATTTACTATTATCAGAAATATCTTCTGCAATAATATCTAAAGCACCTTGCACTGCATCTTCTGGAGTTGCCACTACTTTGTCTTTATTATTTTTATCCTCTTCTGACAAAGTATCAATATTAACATATTCTTTTGCAATTTCTAAAATTGATGTTGTTTCTTTTTGTTCAATAATAATGTTTGCCAATGGCTCTAAGCCTTTTGCTTTTGCAACAGTCGCTCTTGTTTTTTTCTTTTGTTTATATGGTCTATAGATATCTTCTACTTCTGCTAGTGTTTTACAAACAGCAATTGCTTGTAAAATTTCATCTGTCAATTTTCCTTGTTCATCAATTGATTTTACAACTTCTTCTTTTCTTTGTTCTAAATTTCTTAAATAATTTAATCTTTCTCCTAAATCCCTAAGGATTTCGTCACTTAATCCTCCTGTTACTTCTTTTCTATAACGTGCAATAAAGGGAATGGTATTCCCTTCATCAATTAATGTAATTGTAGCCTCTACTTGTTTTGGTTTAATATTCAATTCTTCTGCAATAATATTAATAATTTTATCCATTCTTTTTCACATTCCTTTTCTATAATAAATAATGATTGGAAAAGAATTAAATTTTATCAAGGAAAATTTGATTTAAAAGGCAAAGGCGCATACTTTTTGTATGTAACTGCGTTTTAAATCAAATTTGACAAAGCTAAAATTGTAATTATTTTTCAATCCTCTTTAAAAATTGTATCATCTTGTCTAATCCAATTTTCTACCTCTTCTACTCTGTATTCTTTTTTCGTATCTCTCATAACTACTTTTTCAATTCCAGCATTAATAATCATTCTTTTACAAAAAGAGCATGGTTCATTATCTTTTACATATTCTCCATTTCGTTGATTAATTCCTACTAAATACAGTGTAGCACCTATCATATCCTTTCTTGCCGCACTAATAATTGCATTTTGTTCACTATGTACTGATCTACATCTTTCATAACCTTTTCCACTTGGCATTTCACATTTTTGTCTTGTGCAATATCCTAAATCAATACAATTTTTTCTTCCTCTTGGAGCACCTGTATATCCTGTTGAAATAATTTCATCATTTTTTACAATAATACTTCCATAATTATTTCTAAGACATGTCCCTCTTTCTGCTACACTTTCTGCAATGTCTAAATAGTAATTTACTTTATCTACTCTTTCCATTTTTACCACATTCCTTTCAAAAGGATTATTTTTACTCTACTCCTAAATATTCATTATAGGTAACTTCTCTGTCAACAATTTTTCCATTTTCTTTTATATCAATAATTCTATTAGCAACAGTTTGTGTTAATTCATGGTCATGTGATGTAAATAAAATATTTCCTGTAAATCGTTTCATTCCTTCATTTAGTGATGTAATACTTTCCATATCTAAATGGTTTGTTGGCTCATCAAATATTAAGAAATTCGCTCCTGATAACATCATTTTTGATAACACACATCTTACTTTTTCTCCTCCAGATAATACATTTACTTGTTTTAATGCCTCATCTCCTGAGAATAACATTCTTCCTAAAAAGCTTCTGACATATGTTTCATCTGGATCTTTAGAATATTTTCTAAGCCATTCTGTTATATTCTCATCTGTTTCAAATAAATAATTGTTATCCTTAGGGAAATATGATTTTGTGATGGTTGTTCCCCATACTAATTCGCCTTCATCTGGTTCCATTTCTCCTTCTATAATTTGGAATAAAACTGTTTTAGCTAATTCATTATCTGCTAAAAATGCGATTTTATTTCCTTCCTTTACATCAAATGAAACTTTATCTAATAATTTTACACCATCAACGGTTTTTGATATATTTTTTACTTGTAAAATTTCTCTTCCAGGTTCTCTATCTGGTTTAAAGTCTACATATGGATATTTTCTATTAGATGGTTTAATTTCTTCTAATTCAATCTTCTCTAATGTTTTCTTTCTTGAAGTTGCTTGTTTTGATTTTGAAGCATTGGCACTAAACCTAGCAATGAATTCTTGTAATTCTTTTATCTTTTCTTCTTTTTTCTTGTTTTGTTCTCTTGCTTGTTTTAATGCTAATTGACTTGACTCATACCAGAAATCATAGTTTCCTGGATATACTTTTATCTTTCCAAAATCAACATCTGCAATATGAGTACATACTTTATTTAAGAAATATCTATCATGTGATACAACAATAACTGTATTTTCAAAATCCATTAAGAAATCTTGTAACCAGTTAATACTCTTCATGTCTAAGTCATTGGTTGGCTCGTCCAATAATAAAACATCTGGATTTCCAAATAAACTTTGTGCTAATAAAACTTTTACCTTTTCTTTCGCTTCAATTTCTTTCATGTATTTATAGTGATTATCTGGTATAATCCCTAAATCATTTAATAGAATCGCTGCATCTGATTCTGCATTCCATCCATCTAGTTCTGCAAATCTTTCTTCTAATTTTGCAGCTTTCATACCATCTTCTTCTGAAAAATCTGGTTTTGCGTAAATTGCTTCTTTTTCTTTCATAATGTCATATAGTTCTTTGTTTCCCATGATGACAGTATCCATTACCGTATATTCCTCAAAAGCAAAGTGGTCTTGTTTTAATACAGATAATCTTTCTCCTTTATCTAAACTGACATCACCTTTACTTGGTTCTATTTCTCCTGATAACACTTTTAAAAAGGTAGATTTTCCCGCACCATTTGCTCCAATAATTCCATAACAATTTCCTTTTCCAAACTTTATATTTACATCTTCAAAAAGGACTCTTTTTCCAAATCTAACGGTTACTCCATTTGCACTTAGCATGTATTTCATTCCTTTCTTTTTGGCATTTCATCTTTTTATGCCCTTTAATATTTTATCGTTGGTATTATATACTATTTTTACATATTTTTCAAGGATTTTACATAGAACAATGGTGGGGTTTTTTAGCATTTTTCCTATACCATAAAAAAAAGGGAATACAAAATTCCCTTTCAAAATTTATTTTTTATGTTATAACCTTAATCATCAAATAATAACTTAATACCCCATAAACCAGATAGCCCTACTAGTCCATATACAATTCTTGACCAAATTGTCATTTCTCCAAATATTAAAGCTACCAAATCTAATTCAAATAATGCAATTAATCCCCAATTGATGGCACCAATAATAATTAAAACTAATGCGATTTTATCTATTACTTTCATCCCTTTTCCTCCTTTTACTGTATTTTTATATTATTTTTACCTTTTTTCTTTTATTTATACAATAATTGAAAATTTTTGTTTTTTATGATAATTTGTAAGAAAAGCGTGCGCTAACGAAATCAAAGATTTCGACGCACACATGTGAAGACTGCTTCGCAGTACTTCACGAACATAAGAGGATTAACCTTGTTGTATACGAAAAAATCTTATATTAGGAGGATAAGTATTTGAAAAAAAATCCAGAAAATAATAAAAAATGTAAAAATCCCCTTCCAGATGATACAAAAAGAATTACAAGTATTTTATTAAAAATTGTATTGATATTACTTATCTTATTTTTAATTCTTATACTATTTAACATTTTGAATAATTGGATGAAATATGATTCTATTACAGAACAATATATCGAAATAGCAAATAATATACAAGAAAATACAGACAATTTTGATAATGTTACACAAAATACAAATGAAGATATCACTTTTCATCTAACAGCTATTGGAGATGTCATGTGTCATAATACACAATATATGGATGCCTATAATGCAAGTACAGGTGAATATGATTTTTCATATGTGTTTAAAGATATTGAAAATTATATAAAAAATTCTGATATTACGATTGCTAACTTAGAAACAACATTTGCAGGTGAAGATGTAGGTTATAGTAACTATCCAAGATTTAATACACCTGATGCATTAGCATATAATTTAAAGACACTAGGTGTTGATATTATTTCTACTGCTGGAAACCATAGTTTAGATTATGGTTTTAACGGATTATCAAGAACTATTGATGTTTTAGATAGTGCCGATATTACTCATGTGGGAACTTATCAAACACAAGAAGATCGAGATACAATCGTATTTAAATATGTAAACGATATCAAAATTGCATTTTTAAATTATGCTTACGGCACAAATGGAATTACCATTCCTTCTGATAAACCATACTGTATTAATTTAATTGATAAAGAATTAATTAAAAATGATATAGAAACTGCCAAATCGCAAGAAGCAGATATAATTATCGCCTCTGTTCATTGGGGCACAGAATATAATACTGTTCCAAATGATACCCAAAATGAGTTAGCTGATTTTCTTTTCGAAAATGGTGTCAACATAATTTTAGGAACACATCCTCACGTTTTACAGAAAATGGAGAAACGAACTGTTACTTTGGAAAATGGTACAACTCAAGATGGTTTTATTATTTATTCTCTGGGAAATTTTATTAGTGATCAAAACGCTGATAATACGAGAACTTCTATTGTTTTAGATTTACAAATAACAAAACACACAGATGAATCTGTTACAATAGATGATGTAAATTATATACCAATATATATGTATAAAGATTCTTCAGCAAGTACGAAAAAAATGAAATTATTAGACATTAATAAAACCATTTCTTCTTATGAAGATTCATCTGATACTTCTATTGGAGAAAATATGTATATATTTTTAAAAGGAGAACTAAATACAATTTCTGATATTTTAAATTAAAAAGGGAAATTGGGGACGGACTCATTTTTCCCTTTTTTTAATTTTAGAAATAGAAAAAATATAGAATATAAAACCATTACACAATTTTGTATAAGCTAAATTTTCATAGAAATTCTAAAAGAAAAAAATACGCCTCTCTCATTGTTGCTATAAATCATAAGCAAAATGAGCTTTCCTCATTTTTTTCTTAAAGAATTTCTAAATTCAAATTTAGATACGCAAAATCGTTCCATTTTTTTATATTCTATATTTTTTTCATTCTTAATTTTCTAAAAAGGGAAAAATGAGTCCGTCCCCAATTTCCCTCAAGTTTGTTCCTAATTTTCCTTTTTAATTTAACATATCTTTTCTCTTTAACCACCATGTTACCCCTAATGTTAATACAACTGCAATTAATACCATTATAACAAATCCCAATGGACTATCTTCAAATGGTAATTTTACATTCATTCCCCAAAAACTTGATATCATAGTAGGAATTGCTAGCACAATGGTAATAGACGTTAAAAATTTCATCACTCCATTTAGATTATTTGAAATAATAGAAGCATACGCATCCATCGTCCCATTTAAGATATTTGTATAAATTTGAGCCATCTCTATCGCCTGTCTATTTTCAATAATGGCATCTTCTAGTATATCTTCATCATCATCATATAATTTTACAATTTTTCCTCTCATGGTTTTTTCCATGACGATTTCATTTGATTTTAATGATGTTGCAAAATACACCAAACCTTTTTCCAAACTTAATAATTTTAACAATTCTTTATTTTTCATAGAATTTTTTAAAATATATTCTGCAATTTCTGTTTCTTTATTAATTTGTTTTAGGTAATTTAGGAAATATGATGAATTTAAGTAAAAAATTTGAAAAATAAATCTTGTCTTTTTATATGTTTGAAAATTTTTGATTTTTCTTTTTTCAAAATCTTCTATAATTTTATTTTTTCTCAAAGATACAGTTATGAAAAAGTCATCTCTTACCACAATCATTCCTAATGGCATTGTAGTATATATATCATTATCTTCACTTTTTTCAATTACTGGAACATCAATCACAAAAAGAATCGTATTGTCATCTTCTTCTGTATCAATTCTAGCTTTTTCTTCATAGTCTAATGCATCTCTTATAAAGTCTTCTTGAATATTAATACTTTCACATACTCTTTTGATTTCATTTTCGGAGGGATTTACTAAATTAATCCAGCTTCCTTTTCTAAATTCTTTAATTTCTTCTAATTTATTTGTTTCCATATTTGTGTTATAAATTTTTAGCAAATCTCTCACCCCTTTTTAAAATTTACATAATTTGTATTTAAAAACAAAAAAATAAATCTAATGTTTTATATCTATTTAGATTTACTTTTTATTATTGTAGTGGTGCGCCATAGAGGGATCGAACCTCCGACCATCAGATTAAGAGTCTGCTGCTCTACCAACTGAGCTAATGGCGCATTTTTCATTTAGACATATATTATTATACTACATTTTTTCCTTTTGTCAAGAATAACAGAGGTATGATTAATGTTTTTTTGTTAAATAGAAGAATCACTTTTTCCTATTTAACGAAGAAACGGCATTTTTCATAAAAAACGCCGTTTTCTATTTTGTCCTTTTTCGTTATAGCCTATTCTTTCGTTTCAGTCTGTGTTCCTTGTTCTGGTTCTTGTGTTTCATCTGGTTTTTGTGTTGGAGCTGTTTCTTCTGGAGTTTGCTCTGTTGGTTCATCACTTGGTTCTGGATTTGTTGTAGGTGTCGTCGTAGATGGACTTTGATTAGAATTGGTTGCTAATGTTCCTCTTTTTACAATCCTTTGCATTGCACTGTAGGTATCTGTCGAAAGCAATTCTGTTGAAATCACTTTTCCATTTAACATTTTCGTCATGTATGTTTTGCAAACTAATCCATTTGTACCATTTTGTGTTACCACTTCTTTTCCAGTCGCTAAACTTGAATCTTCAACATATTTGGTTGTATATGGTATAGTAGATATAACATCTGTTCTAAATGAATATGTATACTCTTTATCAGCTTCCTTTATTCCATATACAGAAACAGTTGCAACTCCTCCAGTAGCAGATGCTACAAGTCTTATAGGATATGTTCTTGTATTTTTAAATCTAAAATCTGTTGCACCATATACCACTGTTGCATCTCTTCCTTTATCAACATATGATGTAACAAATTGGTGATTTCTTCTTTCGACGATTTCCATATCTGACATTAGAGCAGCATTATATAATGTTGAAGAAATTTGGCAAATACCTCCTCCTAATCCGTCTACTACTTGGCCGTTTGAATATATTTTTCCATTTCTATAACCTGCTGCATATGTTCTTGGGCCTAATGTTTCATTATATGAAAATGTTTCTCCTGGCATAATCACTTTTCCATTTAATTTTCGGCAAGCTATTACTAAATTTGTTGTTCTATCTTTATCACTTGCATCATATCTTGTTGAAAAAGTAGATAATCGGTCTGGGAATGCTTCTGTTCCAATATCTTCTAGTGTTACTTTTGGTTTTGTTATAATTAATTCTATCACATATTCATCTTTTACTTCAGATGCAATCATTTCTTTTGCCTTTTCTACATCAAAATCAATTCCTTCTACTTCTGGATAAACTGTAAAAGGTTCTTTGGTATAATAGGCATCTTGTGCTTCTTGATAAATCTCGCTATGTATTTTATCAACATCTATTTCTTGTGGTGTTTTTGTTTCTACTGGAATTTTAATCACATTTTCTGTTTCATGAATATCATTTAGCATTTCTTCTACTTGTGATAAAAGTGTATCTGAACTGATTACAACTCCTTCTTTTCCTCTTGTAATAATCAACTCATCATCTTCAACACTATAACTAGATTCTATCAATATTCCTGGTAAATTAGCCCCAATATCATTAATAGTTTGTTTCGTTGTCTCTTCATTCATCGTCATATCTACATTAAAATCTCTTTTACCAATTAGTGTTCCTAATATATTAAAATTGTTAACAAATATATTTCCACTTCTTCCCAAAGAACAAGCTTCATTTACTGCTTTTTCTACATCATAATTCACTTCCATGAGTGTTGGATTTAGTTCTGACTCTAATTCTTCATATTGAAGCATAATATTTTTATTCATTTTCTCAGTATATACTGTTTCTAATTTAGCAATTGCTTCTTCTTTTGTTAATCCTGAAACCTCTATACCTTTGATTGTAACGCCACTAATAATTTTTTCATTATTGATATTGGTTAATGCAAAAACTGTAGAAAATAGCAATGCTACAATGGCAACAATTATGATTGAAATAATGATTTTTTTTGCTTTGCTTATTTGCTTTTTTTCATTTTTAATTTCTTGACTATTTTTCTTTTTATCTTTTTTGACTTTGTTTTTTAAATCCTTATTCTGGTCATCTTTTGTCTTTTCTTTATCTTCTTGCTTTTCATCTACTTTAGCTTTATCTTGTTCTTTTTCTTCTTCTATATCTGTTACTTTTGCTTCTTCTTTTTCCTCTTGCATTGTATTTTCATCACTTACTATTTCTTCTTTTTTATTTTGTTCTTCTTTTTTTATTTCGATTTCTTGATTTTTTTCATCTTGTAATGATTCTTCCAAGTTTTCTTTTTCCGGCTCTAAGTTTTTCTCTTCCAACTCTTTTGCCTCCATTAAATCTTCTTTCATAATATCTTCCCCTTTTCATTCTATCTAAATATTATCATATTCTTACTTTTTTGACAATATATCTATCTAGCTAAAAAAGAAATTCTTTGCTTATATATCTTATTCAAAGGAGCTTTTCCCAATTCACATATTTGTTACAAAATAATTACAAAATCATTACATTTTCAATATTTTGTTTATTTTTAGAAAAAACACTTGAACAATGTAAAATTTAATATTATAATGTAATCAGCAAAAGATAAATAAGGAGAGTTTAAAAATGGAGTTAACAAAAAATATTTTTTTTAATACTGATAAATTAGTTGAAAATACAAAAGTTAAAATTTCATATACTGGACAGTTATTTCAAGATGATTCTAAAGAAGTATCTATTCACTATGGATTTGGTGATGATTGGAATAATGTAAATGATGTTATCATGGAAAAAACAGATTTAGGATTCCAAGCTGAAATTGAATTAGGAGAAGGAAATACCTTTAATTTCTGTTTTAAAGACGAAAATGATAATTGGGATAACAACAATGGACAGAATTATGTATTTAATTTAGAAAAACTTCCAACCGAATTATTAGTTTTAGAAGATGAGCCATCTTCATTAGGTTCTCCTAGAAAATTAAGAAAGGCTTATTTGTGGAGCAAAAAAATCCGCTTAGCTGTATACAAAATTATTACATATCTTCCAAAAATTATTTCTGGAAATTATAAGAAAAAAGCAACAAATAATAATGAAGAATAAACTATAAGAGGCTTTCATACAAAAGCCTCTTTTTTGTTTTTAAAAAATGATTTTCTTTTCAGGTCAATTAAGTCCAAGTCCAAATTAATCCATTTTCTAAATTTCCCAACCTCCATTTATTGAAATGACTTGCCCTGTTGTAAAATTATCATCTACAAGCCATTCTATACATTTAGCAATATCTTCTGGTTTACCTATTTTTACTAATGGTGTTTCTTCTTTTATTTGTTCAATTTCTTCTTTTGAATATCTTTTATTCATATCTGTATTAATATATCCTGGCGCTATTGAATTTACCCTTATATTTGAAGGTCCTAATTCTTTTGCTAAGGATTTTGTCATTCCATCTATTCCTGCTTTTGTAGCAGAATATGCTACTGCACAAGAACCTCCACTAATACCATAAATAGAAGAAATATTAATAATACAACCATCTTTTTTGTTTAACATATATTTAATAACTTCCTGTGTAGTACAAAAAACAGAATATAAATTTACTTTTACAATTTTATCCCAATCTTCATCAGTAATATCTTGAAACATTTTTTCTTGATCAATTCCTGCATTATTAATCAGTATATCAATTTTTCCATATTTTTTTATGGTATAATCAACCATTGCTTTTACTTGTTCTCTCTTAGATACATCTGCTTTAAATATATCTATAGAAATATTTTCTTTTTCTAATTCTTCTTTTAATTTTCTTGCTTTTTCTTCAGATTGATTATAATTTGCAATTATCTTTATATTTTTTCTTGCTAAATCTTCTACAATCGCTCTTCCGATTCCTCTTGAACCACCTGTTACAATTGCTACTCTTTCCATATTCTTACCTCTTTTTTTCTTATTTCTTCTTTTTCATTTTATCATCTTCTGTTATAAATAGCAAATTACTTTATTCTCTATTTTCAATTTGTAAAAAGAAAAGGTACTCCCATATATATTATATTTTTCGCTTATAAATTTCATATGCAATAATACTAATCAATGTCATTCCAGAAATCACTTTTGATATTATCATTAAGTTTGTTCCCACATATTCTACGACAATTTCTGCTTTGTATGTTTCTGGCAAGGAAATTGCTAAAAATCCATGTTCACTTTCAAAACTTTCGATTTCTTCACCATCTACGATTATTTTATATCCTGGATAATATATATATGGAAACTCCATGATTGTTCCATTTTCTAAAACTTTTATCTCACAATTTAGATTTTGACCATTTTTATGTACCTCTTCAACTATTCCGTACGCCTTCAATTATGTAGATTGTATCTTCTCTTGTTCTTAAATATTTTCTATTCTCATTACTTTTTACAGGTAAATATTCCCCTTTTCCCATTCCAACAATGGTATCCCTTTTATTTTCTGTAACTTCTCCTATGGCATATTGATCAATCTCTTGAATTTCTGTATTTTTTGGTAGTAATGGCATAAGTAATCCAGTATATAAAATACAAATAGTAGAAATAGCAATAATATCCTTATAATTAAAGTTCTTGATTATCATATTCATATTCATTACACAAATAATAGCCAAGAAAAAATTTGAAAATAGTAACATTCTCCATTTAAATTGTATAATTTGAAAAATATCTTCAAATATTCCCCAAGGGAATTGTTTTATAGTTATTACCGTAGATAAAATTCCTAGAATGAAAAATACAATATATTCTTTTCTATATGTTTTAACAATTCCTTTTTTTATGGCAAATATAGATAAACAAAGCATAATTAAAATTGGTATTCCAACTTCAAATACATGTGTTGTATCTCCCTTTGTATCTGTATATAATAATGTTTTTATATCTAATCCACTTTCATGTAAAGATTCTGTTGTTGCCATACTATCTTCTTGGTACACCACATAATCCGCAAAAAAATAGGTTTCTACCATTGTCACCCAGAAAAACGCACTAATACCAAGAATACATAATATGGAAATCCCTAATTGTTTTAAGATTTCTCTATCTTTTAATTTTACAATATTTACACATACATATATACCAGCCATAATGGCTGTTAATAATGTCATTAGAATATGTGTCAAAATTAAACCGAATAGCCCCTATACATAATATGTAAATGCCTTTTTCTTTTTGGAATATTTTATATAATCCTAAAAATACCAATGGAATAAATATATAACTTAAAAATTCTCCTAAAGCATTTCTAATATACATATCATTTAAATGATATGGCATTAACATATATAGAATTGCTGCAAGTGTTCCTATTTCTTTACTTTTAGTTAATTGACTCACAAACCAATACATGGTTATTCCGAGAAAGGAAAAGCCCTATAAATAAAGTTAATTTATATCCACCAATAAAGGTTGTCGTTATACATTTACCAATCAAAATTAATATTGTTGAAAAATTTCCATAAAATAAATCCCAGCTATATCCAAATCCATTTGCTAGGCTGGATAAAACTTCTGTATGTTCTCCATTTACAATAGATAGATAAGTTGCATATGCTCTGGCTATATGCTGAATTCCATCATCATAATACACATATAAATCTTTGCTAAAAAGAGGAACGGATATAATAATTGCTACCACTAAAATGAGGAAAATGTATTTATATTTTTTTAGTTTATCTTTCATTTTATTTTTGTCGTATAATGAAAATATTGATTATACGAATTTCTCCTTTCTTTATCTTAGGTATATGTTAAAATTTCTAGATATTTTATCTATAGATTATCACAAATTAAGAAAAAAATATATAGCAATTTATTTTTTATTTTGCAATATTTCTGCTTGTTCTCCACCAATAATTTCTCCTGTAGTTGCGTCAACATAGTATTTTTTATCATATTTTTCTCTTATATTTTCCATATCATATTCTCTTATTGGATATTCCGTATCATGTTTTACTGTTACAACCCATACATTTCTACTTTTTTCTTCTATTGTATATTTACCATCATGATTATCTATATTATTTTCTAATCCCCAAATAAATAAATTCATTTTTTCAATAGATAATTCTGCTTCTATGTTAGAAATATCAAGATTTGAAAATTCCTTTTCTTTTTCCTCTGCAATTTTTATAGCTTCTTCTTTTGTAAGAATAATAGGATTATTTTCAAAATTTCCTTTTATATTTCCAGTAACTACATAATAGTAAACTTTATCACTATTTACTAAAAAAGCAATAGAATAATAATCTTCCATATCAAACCTATCCTCATACTTTTTAGCAAATATAATATTCCACATTTTATTACTATTTTCACCAAATGTATAATCATTTTCCTCTGCTTTAGCCACTTCATATCCATTATTGATGAATTCTATGCCTAAATTTTGATATGTTTGTTCCGCAATTTGAATTGCTTTCTGACTATCTATTTTATCTGGATTTACATTTTTATTCATAATGTCATTGTTAATCATATTATATAATTCTCCAGTTTTTGGATCTATTGTAATTGTTTTATTTGTATCTGTTTTTATAATATAATTAACACTATTTTCATATCCTCTCAAAAGATTCGTTTCCGTAATATTTTCGTTTGTATATCCTAGCTTGCTAAGTATGGATATAACTATTTTATTTGCTTCATCATTTGTAATAAATTCTTCTTTTTCTTCATTTGTTATTTCTGACTTTATATTTGCAATTTCTTCTTCCTTTTGCTCTTGGGTTACATATGTAGGTGATTTCCATATTTTTTCATACAAATTTGTTGTAGCATATACGATTCCTGTTCCTAATCCTAATACAACTAAAATTGTGGCAACTGATTTTGCTATTTTATTGATTTTTGGCATACTGCGTTCCTCCTCTTTAAATTCGGATATAGCTATTTTCATTTGTGATTTTTCAATTATATTTTCAATTATTTTATTTTCGTTCATAACCATACCCCCTTTTTTCTAATTCTTTTTTTAACTTTTTTCTTATTCTGGATAATCTTGATTTTACATTAATTTCCGATATGCTAAGCTCCCTAGATATATCCTTTATTTTTTTGGAAGAATAATAATAACTTGTAAATATTTTTCTATCTTCTTCTTTCATTTTCTTTAATTCTTCCATGATAATTGTTGTTTTTTCGTGTTCTTCTGTTTTATTATAGACATCTATATTATCCTGTATAGATTTTTCTAAAATTTCAATATTTAAGTTCTGATTTGTAATCGTTCTTTTCTTTTTTAAAATTAAATTTTTTGTTATTCCTGCAATATATGGTTTTATTTCTTTGGTTACATCTAATTTTTCTCTATTTTGCCATATTGCAAGAAATACATCTGAAGCAATTTCTTCAATATCTTCGCTGTTAAAATAATATTTGCTATTTTTTATGATAATAAAAACATATCCCGCAAAGTCTTTTATGACATTGGTTATATCTATTTTTCCATCAGAAATATATTCCTTTATTCTCTTATTACTCATTTGTTTAGAGCTCCTTTTCTAGATATCTATTTACATATTACCATTTTTTTAATAAAGGTAACATGTAAAATAAGAACTTGATCTAACATTAATAATTAGAGATGCAGTTTGGTAACCTAAAACCTTGTCATTTCTGCAATAAAAAAAAATAATTTGGTAACTATGATTTGAAACTATGTCTGCAGTGTTTCTGATACTTTATATGCTGAATATTTTAGTTCTTTGTTTGATAATTTTTAGAAGATAAATAATAAATAAAAAAATAAAGAGTATTAATAAAAGTAACTGAAATGAAAGAAGATAGAAAATATATTTACGGATATTTAATAAAAATAATTTAAAATTCCTTTTATGTTCGCTTGTTTTTTATTGTAAATTAATGTAATATAATAGCAACCTTTCGCTTGAAAAGGCCAGTCTTTTTCTTAAAGGCGGAAAGGGGGCTATAATTTGAATACTAGCGATTTAGTTTTGCATTTTGTTAATAAGTACATAGAAGAAAAAGAAAAAAACTTTTTCTTGCAACAACAGTTAGAACAACAAAAACAACAAATGCAAAATGACAACAAAGTTAAGACTAATTAGCTTGTATTTAGTCGTAGAGCGGATTCGTGGTCTGCTCTATTTTTTTTAATAAAAAAGTATGTGCATTCGTGGTACACATACTACTATTCTTTGAATACTAGCGACATTCAAAGTTCATTTATTTTGTAATTAAATAATAACATATTATTAGTGCTTTGTCAAATGAAATTTCCGAAAATCAACTGTTAAATATTCCACAATTTTGTTAGTTATGAAAAGTAAAAAAATAGCCTACTCTATAAAAAAGATATAAGGTATAAAAAAAAAGCCAATCATCAAGAGCTTCCCTCAAAACGAATGACCTTTATAATGGAGCCACTTCCCAGATTCGAACTGGGGACCCTCGCATTACAAGTGCGATGCTCTGGCCAGCTGAGCTAAAGTGGCAAAATTGGTGACCCCGACGGGAATCGAACCCATGTCTCCGCCGTGAAAGGGCGGTGTCTTAACCGCTTGACCACGGGGCCTTATATAAGAAACTAAATAATAAAAATATTATTTAGTTTCATTTGGTGAGCTATCCGCGACTCGAACGCGGGACAACTTGATTAAAAGTCAAGTGCTCTACCACCTGAGCTAAT
>CALXXJ010000005.1 GCA_944392665.1 uncultured Clostridia bacterium
TTAGGTACTGTTACTTTTTGATTGTCAATTGTTAAATTAACCATTTCTTTTTCCATATCCACATCTCTCTTTCTTTTTACTATTATTAAACTTGATCTTCCATATCCATGTCATACTCAATTGGTTCTTGACTTAGCAATTCTCTTTGTTCTTGAGTTAAGTATCTTTTGTTTATAATGATATCTATTGTAAATTTATCAAAATAATTATCATTGATTGTATAATATCCATTTGGTTTCTCATCTGGACCTGCACCATAACTATCTTCTACTTTCCATCGTTCAATATGCTCATCTACTATGTTTACACCTGTAATTGTCATAGAATGTGATGAATGGAATTCTGAAAGATCTAATCCTTCTCTTTTATCTAATGAATGCATATCTAAAGCTTTTTCATAATTGTAAATTCTTGTATCTAAAATTCCTTGCTTTTCATACACATACTTATTTGCAATATCCAGGCTAATATATACAGGCATTCCATCTTTTAGTTGTTTTACAGCACATCTTTTTAAGTCTTCTATTGGTAGATTTAAAAATTGTCTGTAGCTATTTTTATATACATTTCCAAAATGTTTTAATCGATATACTTTGTTATATTCTTTGTTATACATTGGCGTATTTGCAATCGATACAAATTCATCTAAGTTTAATGTTAGATATTGAATTTTAAAATCAATTGGTGTTATTTGTTTTTGTGATATGTATGTTCCATTTTTATCCTTATATTCTAAATCAAATGTCATTGGTGGTTCACCTAAGATTTTTGATAAAAATATGTAATTTTGTTTTGCATATACTTTTGTTAGATTTCTTAGTTCTTCTTCGTTTTTACCTTGCTTTTTCTCTTTTATTAAAGAAATTACATCTTTTTTTACTTTTTCTCTAAAGATACGAGAAATTTTTTCACCATCTTCGCCTTCTTTTGGATTAGGCATATAAGAATATGGCACAATTCCATATTTTTTTATAATGCTTGCAAACCATTCATAAAATCCTGCTTCAGTGACACAATCTTTTAAAAGTCTTTCTTGTTTTATATATTCTAAAGTTGTATTTTCAACAGATAAGTTGATAATGTTTTCATAAACATTATTTGCTTTTTCTAATTTATCAAAGAAAGCAATGTAATTACTTGATAGTTCAAAATTCATTAAGTCCATATTTAAGTTTTCTGCCATGTTATATTGAATCATATTAAATCCTGCATATATCCAACATTTCCAACTTTCTTTTTGATCATATCGTTTGGTATCTGGAAGTTCAATATTGAAAACTGGTTGATTTTCTCTAATAATGTCTCTATCTAAGCAAGCATTTTCTAGTCCATTTGTTGTAATGGCATTTTCAATGATTTTATTGTTTGGATTATCATTGTATTCTTTTGAAAATTCTTGTATGTCCTTTAATGTAATATCCATTTTTTCCTCCCCTTGGTTGTTTTTTATTTATTGTATTTTTTTATTATATATCCCTTTTTGACATTTTACTCCTTTTGGTATGTTCCTAATTTTCATCATGTCCTTTTCTTCTTAAAGAAAGAGGTACATAAATTAACCCTATACTAGCCGTTAATCGTATCATTAATACGATAATTAAAAATATAATAGAATATATATCAACCGAAAAAATGTCTAAGAAAGCTACAACAAATTTTACTAATATTATCAAAGATATATTAATTATAAGTAAAACATTATATAGTTTTGTTTTTACTTTCCCGCTATTCTTTTTTAATACATTGAACATTAATAATATTGATATAATTAATATTATATAGAATAAGATATCATAATAATATATTATATCTTCTAATTTACTATAGATTTTTATTTCTGTAATATTATATATACGCATAAGGTCATCAACACTTGCTTCTACTATTGGTCCTATTGGTTCATTTTCACTCATTTCTTTTCCCCTTCAATTCAATTATATCCCATAGGTGTGTCACTTTTGGACAATTTTTGTCCATTTTGGCACGTCCCTAACCAATTGCATGGAATGGACAGCTTGTAATACAAGTACCACATTTAATACATTTTTCTTGATTGATAATTCTTTTATCTCTTCCTGAACCATCAATGGCATTGACTGGACAATGTTTTTGACATAAACCACAACCTTTACATTTTTCTTCATTGATTACAATTTTTGCCATTGCCTTACATTCCTTTGTTCTACATTCCTTTTTTACAGCATGCTCTCTAAATTCTTCTCTGAAATATTTCATTGTACTAACAACTGGGTTTGGTGCTGTTTGCCCTAATCCACATACACTTGATTTTTGAATATTAGCAGCTAGTTTTTCTAATTTATATAAATCTAGTTCTTCTCCTTCACCATTACATAATCTTTCTAAGATTTCTAACATTCTTTTTGTTCCAATTCTACAAGGGGTACATTTACCACAGCTTTCACTTACTGTAAAGTCTAGATAGAATTTTGCTAAGGCTACCATACATTTGGTATCATCCATAACAATTAGTCCTCCTGATCCCATCATAGAACCAATTTGTTTTAAAGATTCATAATCGATCGGTGTATCTAAGTGTTCTTTTGGAATACATCCTCCTGAAGGTCCTCCTGTTTGTGCAGCTTTAAATTCTCTACCATTTGGAATTCCTCCACCAATATCATAAATAATCTCTCTTAAGGTTGTTCCCATAGGTACTTCTACTAATCCAATATTATTTACATTTCCACCTAAAGCAAATACTTTTGTTCCTTTTGAAGTTTCTGTTCCGATTGAAGAATACCATTCTGCTCCATTTAATATAATTTGTGCAATATTAGCATAAGTTTCTACATTATTAATTAATGTTGGTTTTCCCCATAATCCTGATTGCGCTGGATATGGTGGTTTTACTCTTGGCTGTCCTCTTTTTCCTTCAATAGATTCTAATAGTGCTGTTTCTTCACCACAAACAAAAGCGCCTGCTCCTAATCGAATTTCAATATCAAAGCTAAAATCTGTATCAAAAATATTATCTCCTAGTAATCCATAATCTCTTGCTTGGTCTATCGCAATTTTTAATCTTTGAACAGCAATTGGATATTCTGCTCTAACATAAATATATCCTTTATTTGCTCCAATAGCATATCCTGCAATTGTCATCGCTTCTAATACAGAATGTGGATCTCCCTCTAAGATACTTCTATCCATAAATGCTCCTGGGTCACCTTCATCCGCATTACAAACCACATATTTTTGTTCTCCCTCAGAAGCTTTGGTAAGTTCCCATTTCTTACCTGTAGGGAAACCTGCACCTCCTCTACCTCTTAATCCTGAATCCTTTATGACATCAATCACTTCATCTTGTATCATTTCTTTTAATACTTTTTCCAATGCTTTATATCCATCAAATGCTATGTACTCATCAATCTCTTCTGGATTCACAACACCACAATTTTTAAGAGCAATTCTTTTTTGCTTTTTATAAAAGTTTAATTCATCTAAGCTATTCGCAACGGTTCCATCAATATCTTTACAAAGTAATCTTTCTACTCTTTCACCTTTTACAATATGTGTATCAATAATTTCCTCACAATCTTCTGGTGTTACCAATGCATAAAAGGTATCCTCTGGTCTAATAATAACGATAGGTCCTTTTGCACAAAGTCCAAAACAACCGGTTTTAATAACTCTTACATTAGTTATATTTTTCTCTTTTAAAATTCTTCTGAAATTTTCTAAAATTTCAGGTGATTTTGAAGAAGTACAACCTGTACCATGACAAACCAAAATATGTTTTTCTCTGGTATCTGCTTTTGTGTTAACTCTTAAATCTAATTCTTTTCTTTTTTCTTCTCGTATTTTGTGAATTTCTTCTAGACTTTTCATACTTTCCTCCTTTTTGTCTCATAGAGTTCGTTTGTCTATGCGACATTTTGTCTCACTGAGATCGTTTGTCTATGCGACATTTTATTTCTCTTCACTCTTTATAATTTCATCCAAAACTTCATCCAATTTCTTAACAGTTGCTTTTCCATATACTTCACCATTTACTGTAAATACTGGTGCTAAACCACATGCACCAACACATCTAGTTTCTTCAATAGAAAACAATCCATCTTTTGTTGTTTCACCTGATTCTATTTGTAATCTTTCTTTTAATCTGTCCATAATTTTTTGAGAACCTTTTACATAACATGCCGTTCCCAAGCATACTGCAACATTATATTTTCCTTTAGGTTTTAGGGTAAATCTCGAATAAAAAGTTATGACTCCATAAATCTCTGCCATTGGAATATTTAAAAATTCTGAAAGTTCTATTTGTGCATTTTGTGGAATATATCCATAATGCTCTTGTACCTCATTTAACATTTGAATTAAATTATCTTTAATAGGTAAATACTCATCAAACAATTTTTGCATAAATTCGTCCCTTTTAGGACTACCACATTGACATTTGTTTTCGCTCATTTCAATACCTCCTCGTATATATTATTGCGTAACCACATAGATTATATCAGACTAACATTTTTTATACAAGTTTTTTTTGTTTTTGTATTGACATTTTTGTCGAAAAATGTGAAAATTTAATTATGAAAACATGAAAGGGGGATTCATTTATGGGATATTATGATTATTACTCTTCTTATCCAAGTTATTATGATTATTATGATTATGGATATGCAACAGAAACTGCTACAGCAACAGGACTAGGAGCTATTTTAGGAGCTTTTCTAGGTATTATCCTTGTTATTGGGTTTGTTGTTGCTATCATACAATTAGCTGGAATGTGGAAAGTTTTCACAAAGGCTGGTGAAAAGGGTTGGAAATGTATTATACCAATTTATAACTTGGTTATATTATTCAGAATTTCTGGACTTTCACCATGGATTATATTTGGATATTTAGCAAGTATTATTCCATTCGTTGGATGGATCGTATGTTTAGGTATTACTATCTATCAATGTAATTCTTTAGCAAAATCATTTGGTAAAGATGTTGGATATACAATTGGACTATTATTCTTACCAACTATTTTCTATATGATTTTAGGATTTGGTAAAGCGGAGTATGTTGGAAAAGGAAATGTTTCAACTGCAAGTAGTACATATCAAGGTGATGGTATCGTAAATATTTCTGAAAAGCCACAAGACGAACCACCAACAAATAATCAAGAGGATAATTCTAATTTATAAAAATTGTCGAATTTTGTAAATGAAAAATAGAGGTTAAACCCTCTATTTTTTTTTGACTATTTTGTAGTATAATTAAAGTTAAAATTTGTATAGATTCCCCTTGGAAATTTCCAGGGGCTTTTTTATTGTATTTTAGCTAATTATCTTCAATCAATTTTTCCAATTCTTTAATCTTATCACGTAATTCTGCTGCTTTTTCAAATTCCATCTCAGCTGCATATTTTAACATTTCGTCTGTTAATTTTGTAATCGTATCTTTGATATCTTCTTCTTTTTCTAGTTTATATTCTACTCCTATATCATCTGTAATCGTTACTTTAATAGAATCACGCACAGATTTTCGAATAGTCTTTGGTGTTATATGATGTTCTTTGTTATATGCTTCTTGGATTCTTCTTCTTCTATTTGTTTCTGAAATGGCTTTTTCCATACTTTCTGTCAATTCATCTGCATACATGATAACTGTACCATCTGTATTTCTTGCCGCCCTTCCAATAGTTTGAATTAAAGATCTTTCTGAACGTAAAAATCCTTCTTTATCTGCATCTAATATAGCAACTAAAGATACTTCTGGAATATCTAATCCTTCTCTTAATAAGTTAATACCAACTAGAACATCAAATTCACCTAATCTCAAATTTCTGATAATTTCCATTCTTTCTAATGTTTTTGTATCTGAATGCATATAGGTTACTTTAATATCTAATCCTTTTAAGTAATCTGTTAAATCTTCTGCCATTTTCTTTGTTAAAGTTGTTACTAAAACTCTTTCATTTTTTTCTACTCTGATACGAATTTGTTCTAACAAATCATCTATTTGATTGGTTACTGGTTTTACTTCAATTTTTGGATCTAATAATCCAGTTGGTCTAATAATTTGTTCTACAATGTTTTCTTTACTATGTTCTTTTTCATAGTCTCCTGGTGTAGCACTAACAAACACTACTTGATTTAATTTCTTTTCAAATTCTTCAAATGTTAAAGGTCTATTATCAAACGCTGATGGCAATCTAAATCCATAATTTATTAAAGATTCTTTTCTTGAATGATCCCCATTATACATGGCTCTTACTTGTGGAATGGTTGCATGAGACTCATCAATTAATAACAAGAAATCTTTTGGAAAATAATCAAATAATGTATATGGTGGACTTCCTGGTTTTCTTCCACTAATATGTCTTGAATAATTCTCAATACCAGAGCAAAATCCTGTCTCTTTCATCATTTCAATATCAAAATTTGTTCTTTCCTCTATTCTTTGTGCCTCAATCAATTTATTATGATCTTTGAAATATTTGATTCTTTCTTCCAATTCCTCTTCTATGGTAACAATTGCTCTTTCCATCTTATTTTTTGTAGTTACATAATGAGATGCTGGAGAAATTAAAACATGCATTCTAGATCCAATGGTTTTTCCAGTTAATGGATTAATTTCGACTAATTTTTCAATTTCATCACCCCAAAATTCTACTCTAATAGCAGATTCTGATTGGTCAGATGGATAAATTTCAACAATATCTCCTTTTGCTCTAAAAGTCCCTCTTTGGAAGTCAATTTCATTTCTAGTATATTGCATGGTAATTAATTTTCTTAAAACTTCATCTCTTCCTTTTTGCATACCTGGTCTTAAAGATAACATCATTTCTTGATAATCTTCTGGATCTCCTAAACCATAAATACAAGAAACAGACGCAACGATAATAACATCTCTTGTCTCAAATAAAGATAATGTTGCTGAATGTCTTAGTTTATCAATTTCATCATTCACAGAAGAGTCTTTTTCTATATAGGTATCTGATTGAGGAATATAGCTTTCTGGTTGGTAATAATCATAATAAGAAACAAAATACTCCACATTGTTTTCTGGAAAAAACTCTTTGAATTCGGAATAAAGTTGTCCTGCTAATGTCTTATTATGTGCTAAAACAAGTGTTGGCTTTTGTACTTTTTGGATGATATTTGCCATTGTAAAGGTTTTTCCAGAACCTGTAACACCAAGAAGTGTTTGGAATTTCTTTCCCTCTTCTATTCCTTTTGATAAATATTCGATTGCTTTTGGTTGATCTCCTGTTGGTTTATATTCTGAATGTAATTTAAACATATTTCCTCCTTGTGACCTTGCTAAAAATGAACATTATTAACCCAAAAAAATCGTGTAAGAAGGCCTCTATCAATCTTTGCATTCTACTTATTGCAATGTCTGCACTTTTTTATAATCTTCTTCTTCGTTCATATTTTTGTTCTCCATATACTCCACCACCATTATTTTTCATTCTATCACTATCTAAGTTATAACCTTTTATCAGATACTCTTTTATCAATTTATTTGCCCATATTCTAAATTGAGTACCTCTAATGGATTTTACACGATAGCCTAGTGATATAATTACATCTAAGTTATAAAATTTAGTATTATAATTTTTTCCATCTTTTGCAGTTAGTAAGGATTCCTTACTAACTGATTTTTCCTCTAATTCTCCTTCTGTAAATATATTTTTTATATGCATAGTTATATTATTTCTTGTCGTGTCAAATAATTCTGCCATTGCATTTTGAGTTAGCCATACATTTTCATCTTCTAGTCTAACTTCTATCCTAACTTGTCCATCATCTGTTGTATATATTATTATATTGTTTTGTGAATTAGTTAAATCATTATTCAAATTAATCACCTACTTTTTTGTGAGTATTATATCAAATTTGTTCACTGGTCTAAATATATAGTTATAACATATTATTTATATCATTTTTTTACAAAAAAAACAAGGCAAATACCTTAATCTCCAGGGTAATTTCATAAAATATTACGAAATTGTAATATTACCAATAACTTCCAATAGAAGATTATCATTAAGCAAGCAGTTGAACATGTTTGATTTTACTGTTTGCTTTTTATTCTTTAAATAATTCTTATGAATACTTATTCCCATTTTTCTGAATATATTTAAGTTCTCTTGTGCTCTTTGACTTAATAATTTACATCTATCTTCATCATAAGTAACATCTAATATATGATGCATACTTTCTATTTCCCAATGCTTCCTTGTATATGATAATAAATTTTCTGCTGTTGTATTCTTGCTACTTAAATAGCAACTAATTTCTTTCGTTACCTTATTATCTTTTTCTACTTCTCTTACTACTGCAAATATCTTTTTTAATCCTTTCCAATTTGCTAAATAATCTGTAAAAAATGCTATTTCATTTAGCACATAACATGTTCTTCTTTCAATTCTTCCATGACTTTTTTCTTCCGTTTTGTATATTTCATATTCACAATTTTTATCTGTTTCATCCATATATTTGTCATCGAACATTGCGTATACATCTTCATAAAAACTTTTTTGATTTGCTTTTAATTGTAAAACATAATCTCCTCCGTTATTTACTATTTTTTCTGCTGTTTCTTTTTGACAATGCATTGCATCTACTGTTATTATCATTCCTTTTACATCTAACATGTCTATTAATTCTTTTACTGCTGGAATTTCATTTGTTTTATTATCTACTTTTTTTTGTAATAATGATATCCCTGTATTTGTATATGCTGTTACAATATTCATCATTTTTTCTATGCTCTTTATTGCATCTGTTGATTTTATTGCTTTTCCATCTATCATTATTTGAGTATGTTTTTCTTTTATTAAGCTTTGTACTATTCCTACAATACTTAGCCCTAACCATTTAGGGTCTATCATTACAAATATTCTTGTTAATGTTGATTTTGATGGAATAGATTCTATTTCAAATTCTTTTTCTAAAAATTCCTTTTTACTACTTCCATAATCAATCATTTTATCTAATTCATCCATTCCGCATAATACTGATATCATAACTAATTTCAATATGTCTATTAACTTATGTTTTGTTGTATATGCATCTCTTTCATCTTCTATTATTCCAAAATACATATTAAATATCTCATTTATATTCATTATTATCACCAATGAGATTTTAACATATATCTGACAATATTACAATTTCGTAATATTTTATGAAATTACCCTGCTTAATCTCATAATTTTTACAATATTTAAATATAAATGATATAACTTGCTTTCTATATCTTTTCACTATAAGATTAAAAGCCTCGTTATCTCCGTTTAAAAATTCAGAATATAAGTCAGAATCTTTTTCTGCCTCTGAATATAAAGTTGTCAAATTATTCACCTCCATTTTTTTACTTTTAAATGTTAATCAATAATAAATACAATATTTCTTTTCAAAAGTAACACTTTTTAATAAATTTTTCTAAAAAATAAATGGCAACTACTAATTTGGTAGTTACCATTTTGAATGTGTGCTATTATAACCTACATTTCAATTATGATCATTTTTATTATCATATGGAAAACTTATAAAGCTATTCCTAAAAAGCTAAATGCAAATGCAGCAATATAGTATATGACTTCAACTTTTATAAATACTTTTAAAGCTTTTTCATTATCTTCTTCTTTAAACATTTCTTTTACAACAAAGAACATTAATACTGTTGATATAACACTTAGTAATGAAGTTATTGGGTTTGTAACATATCTTATATTTGAACTTATATATGTTAAATATCCTAAAACTACTGAAATTACTACTGGTATTTTAGCAATAGATACTGTAGTAATTGATTTTGTTAATGATTGTTTATTATCTTTATTTAATACATGAATAATAATAGCCATTACTAATATTTTTAATACTGGTGATAACATTAATTTTATTGTTGCTAATACATTAAATTTGTAATAGTCATAAATAATAAAGTCTATAATTTTACTAAGTAAAATAAGTACTACCCATGCAATTATAATAATTAGTGCTGTTTTATAAAATTGATTTTTATTATCATCTACGATTTCCTTGATAGTTTCTACTGGTTTTCCAAATAATTTACTTAACAATCCTTTTCCTTTTTGCGCCTCTTCTTTGAAGTTTATGTTTTTCATTTGCTCTTTTGTCTCCTTTAGAGTTTCAGCAGCTTGTTTTTTTAATTCTCCGTCATTGTTTACTTGTTGCTCATTTTGTTCATTTACTTTCTCATTTTCATCCATTATTCTTTCCTCCCCTTATTATATATATTTTACTACAATTGAATTATATCAAAAAAGATAAATTTTGTGAATATTTTATAAGAATCTTTTAATATCTCTTATATTATCTAATACGAAAAAAGTATGCCTCATCTTTACGCATACTTTTTCTTATACTTTTAAAAATGTGTTTCATCAATATCTAACTTAGATAATGCTTCATTTAATTTCTCCATTTCTTCCTTCGTTAATACAATTTCACTAGCTTGTAAGTTTTCTTTTAATCTATTTTTGGCTACTGTTGCAATTAAATCTAATAATGCTTGATTATGATCCATTACTTCTGGTCTAAATCTTCCCATTAGACAACTGCTGTATCAAAAAAGTTACAACCAAGCTGTATAGCTTCTCTTATAATCTTAACCATTTCTTTTTTATCTTGTGCCGGTCCATAAGCATGTGTCATCCCCATACACCCTAAACCAATTTCTGATACTTCTAATCTACTATTTCCTAATTTTCTTTTATTCATTTAATCGACTCCTTATACTTTAAATTATTTTCTATTTTTCATGCTCCATAGAAATATGACGCTGTTCCTGGTCTACATACTGGATGTTGGTCAAACATATTTTTATAAAAACCTCTTTTGGTTGAAAAGTAAAGAGATGAAAAACAAAAAATTAATGATAAATCTTACTAAAAAAATTGACAAATGTTTAAAAATTACGTATAATAAATATAGGAAATGACAATCGCAGAAATGCGGTTACCACATAAAAATATGGATAAACGACACATCGCTCTGCCAAGCAAATGTGCCGTTTTATTATTTGCTCAAAAAGATAACCAAAGTTATAATTAAGGCAATATTTATGATAGTTACCCCTATTAATCCATAGAATAATAGGTAAATTATTGATAATAATGCTGATTCTATCATAGACACCACCTCCGTTCTCACAGTAAAACTGTGTATGTAGGTGGTAACACGAACACATCTACTTTCTTCATTTTCTATGAACTTACTATATAATATTTTTTTATAAAATTCAACCGAACAAAACAAAATTCCACATTTTTTGTTAGTTAATAGTAATTATATTGTATTTTTTAATTATTGTATACTATCTGTCCACTCTTGAATGTCAGAATCTGATGGATTAGATCTAAAACGATGTCCTTCTAACCAATTTCCACCATTTGCTTCTTCAGCTAGTAATTCTCCACTTTGTCCTAAACCAGAAGAAGATGAAGTACAGAATGGAATAACTGTTTTTCCGTTAAAATCATTTGCTTTTACAAAAGTATCAACAGGCCATGCAGCAATTCCCCACCAAATAGGGTATCCAATTAATACTGTATCATATTCATCCCAATTTTCAACAGTTGTAGATTCTAATTCTATATCTCTTAAAGATTCATCTTCATATTCTCTTGTTACTCTTGAGTTTTGGTCGTTCCAATTTAAATCAGATGATGTATATTCATCAACTGGTACAAGCTCAAAAATATCAGCTCCTAAATTTTGTGCTATTTGCTGTGCAACAGCTTCTGTATGATTTTGTGCTGAATAATATACCACTAATGTTTTACCACCAGTTTCTGTTTCTGTATTTTCTCCTCCTGCTGTATTTGTTTCTTCTGCTACTTGACTTTCGTTTGTTGTTCCTTCTATATTTTGTTCATTACTGTTAGCAATTTGATTTTGGTTTTCTTGTGGATTACTATTTGTAAAATATACAGCAGCTGCTATAACAATACATAATACCACAATTACAATTCCTATAATCACTTTTTTGTTCATCGTTTTTACCTCCTAAAATTTATTTATATTAATTACATTTGTATTATATAGGTTTGGAGTTACTCCAAGTCAATTCTTTTAAAAAAATTTTTAACTTTTTATTATAGCATTATAGTTCACAACTAAAAGTTATTTTCTTGAATGTTGATATAACCGAAAAATTTATGAAATACAAATATATCAACATTCAAGATATCTATTTATAAATTGTAAGTTATAACATTTATTATAAGTTGATAGAGCGACTAAACATAGTCGTTCTATCATCAAAAATAAAAGGGGATGTTATTTGTGCTGTTAGTTCTTCAGAAATATCCCTATTTTGCGTTAAGCAGAATAAGTATTTATATACAGTTATAGAGTATTCTTGATATATTTCTTCGATATTCTGCATAACTTTTCTACCTCCTTCTATATAATAAGGGAATTTTTTTCTTATTTTGTTACAAAAAAGAAATAATTTTTTAATAATATTTGAATTTTTTAAAGGCAGATAATTATTAACTAATCATCTGCCTATTTTCTAATATTCTATTCATAAAACATTTCTATATCTCTTCTATTTTACTTTCTTCCTACAAATTGTTCTACTTTCATATGAAGATGATATTTATCTCTTAAATCTGCTATTTCTTTCATCATAGGAGATTTATGATGTATATCTAATGCTTCTTGATTATTCCATCTGTCAATTAATAGAACGGTTTCTGGATCATCCATTGGAAAAAAGTATTCATATTTTTCATTTCCTTCTTCTGCTCTTACTCTGTCTACAACTCCTGATGAAACCATTTCTTCTGCAAATTTTCTTGCACTCCCATCTTTTCCTGTATAATAAATATTAATTGTTAAACTCATATAAATCAACTCCTTTTATTTTAATCACTTTCATAAAATGCTTTTTATTGAAAAAGATTATACACCTAAAATATATCTTTACTTTATTCCATAAAAATTAGCTATACTATTTGTAATTGCTTGCGCATATAGATTCCCATTTCTTAAAATATTATTTAAATCTTCATCTACATTAATATATCCAAGTTCTACTAAATATCCTTCAACACCTACATTTGAATCTCGATATTTATTTGTAGCATAGGCTTTATTAGTTCCATCTACATAGGCTCCTGTTGCAATTCCTCCAATTTCTCTTATGATATACAAGTATGGAATAGAATCAAATATTCCTTTATAATTTTCTCCTGAAAAAGATGTTTCATTTTTTTGGTCTTCAACTTCTATTGTTCTAACATAAACTCCGTCTTCTACTTTGTCTGTTTGATTAGTAGAATATGGTGTGTTTGCAGTTGTAACAATGTCATCTGCTAATTTTTTAGCAAATGTTAAATCACTATTAGAAGAGGCATAAATTTCAACTCCTCCATCTACATTATCTGAAAGATTACTGTTCAAATGTAAAGATATAAGAATTTTTGCATGAGATTTGTTTGCCATAGTGACTCTTCCATCTTCATCATAAATATTATACATCGTATATTCCTCTTCTGACTCTGTTCCATCTCTTGTTAATAATACTTTTAAACCTATTGCTTCTAACTGTTTTTTTAATTCAAGAGCACAATCTAAAGCAATTTCTGATTCCATATATCTACCATTGACAGCTCCTACATCACTTCCTCCATGTCCTGGATCAATAACTACATCATAGACATTATCTGGCAATTCATTTACTGTTGTGATATGGAACCCTAAAATAGGCATATTATTTATTGTCGTAAAATCCATATAAATTCTATTATTGGTATGATTTCTTGTTAAGGTATAATATTCTATATTTCCATATTCTGTATCATTAGATAAAAAGTAGTATTTTGTTTCATTATTTAAAAATCTAACTTTTAACAAAATATAGTAGTCCTCAACCTTTAAACTTTCTAAATCTAATCCTGTATTAATTTCTTTTAGAGTAGAAAAAGAAAGTTGATTATTTTCATGAGTATATTCTGTATCTATATCAATTTCTTCTCCTGATGCTGTTTTAGCTACTACTTCCACAGAATCTATTGAATTGGTTTCATGAATATCAATATCTCCTTCTATATTGAAATGCGTACCATATACAATATATCGATTTACATTTGCATATACATTAGTTTCAATTTCATCAGCAATTTCATTGATAGATGAAAAAGCATAGACAGACTCATTTTCTTGTCTTTCATTTACACAAATATGATAGATAAATATCATAATGACTATAATGATGATGAACATTTTGATTCTTTTTGAAAATACTTGATTTTTCTTATATCTTCTCTTCTTTTTTCTTTTCATAGGTTACTCCTTAAATTCTTCCCTATTATTTCGTTTTTTTCTATTCAACAAAACATATGATATAAAACATTTTCTTACTAATTATATATCATTTTTCCAAAATTGTTCAAGATTTTTTTATAATTTTTATATGATATGTATAACTATTCAGTAGTAAGAATATCTACAATTAAACGAGTTCTTGTTTATTTATTTTTTTATAATAAATATACAAGAACTCGTTATTAGAAATTTGATACCACTGAATCATTTCTGATATAATTATAATCATTATTGGCAAGCATTTACAATTTGGTTCATATATTGCCAGTAAATACTTGTACTTCCTTCATAATGACATTTTCTTCCTCATTTGTTGTTACCACATTTTCTGTAGTAGCAGTGTCAACTGTGTCTGTTGTTTGGTTTATATTAACACGATTATATATATATAGTGTTAATACAATAAAAACAACCAATATTAATACTGTCATAATTATTTTCTTGGTTGTTTTCTTTTTGTTGTTTTCATTTTCCATATATCATTCCACCTTACATTAAATTTCCCCTCCATTTCTTTTTTATCTTAGCATTTAGAGTTAACTCTAAGTCAATAGTTTTTTGAAAATTTTTTGATAGATAAAAGTAAAAAAATATTACCTAATTTAAAAAAATTTTAAATTAGGTAATTGTTGTTATATACTATTCATCAATTTCTAATATCGTTTTTCTCATATTAGCAATATCTCTTAAACTGATGATATTATTATTATCCATATCTGCTGCTTTTAAATATTCACCTTGTAAGCTTTCTATTTCTAGATAATGTTTTCTTAGTAAAGACATATCTATAAGTGTTATATTACCATCACCAGTTAAATCTCCTGTAACAATTAAAGTATATTCCTTATTTGTTTCTGTTATCAATTTATATCCTGTTCCAATTTCTTGTGTATTTTGCAATTCTTCTCCTTTGGCATTTACTATGGTATATCCAACTTCAGTCGAAATATTATTTTTAAATGTATTTACATCTGTATTAGGAGATATTTTGTCAATCATCGTTGTTGTAATGACATACACAGATGAAGTAATTGTATCATCTGGATCTGGTGTCACAATTTCTGTAATTGTAATGACACTTACTATCTTATTTCCTTGTTCATCTTCAGCATAAATTGTATATGTTCCATTTTTTGTAATCCTAACTGCTGCTTCTGCTGACTTATCATCTGTTATCATTTGAAGTGAATTTCCTTCATTCTCAAAATAATCTGTATTTTGTTCTCCATTGGCTATTTTTATTGTTTTAATTTGAGATTGTGTATCTGTTACATGAATTGTTACTTTTATAGCTGCATTCTCATCGATACTTTCATTTGTTGTTTGAATTGTTGGAGGTGTTGTATCATCTACTTCTGGTTCTTCTGTAATCGTTGTTACTTCAAATACTTCTGTTTTTGCATTTTCTGCTTCATCTTCAACATATACAGTATAAGTTCCATTTTCTATAATATTAATAGCTGCTATTGCAGAATTTTCTTCTTTTTGAAGAGTTAATTCTTGTCCTCCGTTTTCAAAATAGTCTGCTGTTTGTTCTCCTTGTGCTACTTTTACTTTATTAATGTTCGTAAGATTATCTAAAAGAGATATAGATACTTCAACATTTTCATTATCTGTATTTTCTTGATTTATTGTAATTTCAGGTGCTGTCTTATCAATAATAAATTTTACCACTACTTCATTTCCTGCTTCATCTACTGCATTTAAAACATATGCACCTTCTTCTTCTATGGTATCTCCGTTTTGATAATCTTCTACATCCAATCCATCTCTTGTTAAATAAATTTCTGCTAAGTGTTCATCTACAATAGTTGGTGTAACAAAAGTATTATATATACCATTATCTTCAACATCATTCACTTGTGGTGGCGTTGTATCTTCTTCTGTTGGTGGTACTTCATCTATATTTGTAATTTCTATTGTTTTAACCGTTTCATTACCATTATCATCTTTTGCATATACAGTATATGTTCCAACAGCATCAATTGTAAATTCTGTATGAATTGCTACACCTACTTTATCTTGTCCAATTCGAATTCCATTTGTTTCAAAATATGCTAAGTTTTGTTCTCCTTCTGCCCATTTGATTTCATCAACATTAGAATTATCTGCTTTAACATATACATCAATTTGTTTTGGATTTTCTGTATTTTGTGTAAGTGTAATGGTTGGTGCTTCACTTGGTTCTGGTTCAGGAGTATCGATTCCTATAAGTGTTTTTGTATACATATATGAATTTCCTTGTTCATCTTTAATATATACATTAAATGTGCAATTTTCTTGAACTGCATAATTAGCAACAACTTCTTTGTTTGGTTCTATTGAAATAGACTCTCCATTATTTTCAAAATAGTCCATATCAATATCATTACCTATTGCTACCTTCATTTCAACAATATTACATATTGTATTTGTAGCAGTTATTGTCAAGTTACCAGGAGAATTTTCATCTTGTTCAATTGTTACATTCATTACTTTTTCTTGTTCAGTAATTCTTTTTTGTGTAAATAATTTATAACCTGCTTCATCTTCTATGCAAAAAATATATGTATTATCCTCTGGTGCTGTATAACTTACATTAACTGTTTGACCTTTTGTAATTTGTAGTCCTTCTATCGTATCAAATTTATCATAATCTTCTCCTATTTCAGATACTTTCGCCACCTTAACAGAAACAATGTCACAAATCGCATCTGTTATTTGCAAATTCACTTCTCTTGGATTTGTTCCATTTGTAATCTCTACTGAAATTGGTGTATTTTGTTCTGCTATATAAATTTGACGAGTTGTTTTATTTCCTTCACTATCTTCTGCATAAATAACATATAAGCCTTCCTCTGTAATCTCTGTATATCTTACTGATACATGATTGCTCTCTATAAATTCTATATCTGTTCCTTGTGTGCTAAAATCAATATTATCATTTATATTCTCTTTTTTTGCAATCTTTAGTTTTGTGATTGTATTATTATTACTTGTTACATCAATATTTAAAATTAATGAATCTTTCTCTTTTGTCAATGTAATTTGTGGCATATCATTTGGGTCATTCACTGTCAATCTTGCTAAAAATGCATTCCCTTTTTCATCTTTAGCAAAAACTGTGTAACTTCCATAACCATCTAATTCAAATGTTTCTTCAATTGTTTGTGATGGTGTTATATCAAATGTATATATTTCCTCATGCTCTTCTTCAAAATAGCCTATATTGTCAGTATCAATATATTGATGCACATATTTTAAATCGGTAATATTACTTTCTGTATCTGTTGCTGTTATATGAATCAAATTGGGATTTGTTTCATCTCTTTCTAATACTACATCAAGAGGGAAGTTATCTTCTTCAGAAGATGTAACATCTACTGCTCTTGATACAACTGGTAAACTAATAGATAATATCATCATAATAATTATTAAAAGTGATGTGACTTTTTTTACTGTACTCTTCATTTTTAGTTCCTCCTTTGGTTATTCTATATGTGTGAAAATATAATGTTCTTCTCTTATTTTCTTGCACTATATCAAAAATATTATATCATTGCAAAAATATTTTAGCAATGGTAATTTATATTTCTTTTTGTAAATTTCTTAAAATAAAAAAATCCCTATTTATAGAGATTTTTTTATCAATTTATTCTTGTTCTCCTCTTATATCCTCTTCTACTTCTTCATTGTTTCTATTATTTATATCATGTACTTTAAAATAATATGGCTGTATGTCAAGTAAACTATCCATATAAACAATATTTCCGTTTTTATCTTTTACTTTTAGATTTGGGAATGTTCTTATCATTTTCTTATCTCCCCAAAATTGGTAAATAAATTTTGATAATTTTTCATTTCCATAGATTTTATCATATTGTTCTATAACTGCTTCTTTGTTAGCAACATCGATATCATTTTGAACAATCATTCTTACTAAGAAAAATTCGATTGCAAAGGCAGTTGACACACAATCTATCATGAGTAAGATAAATACTGTCATAACAAATGTTTTTAATGCTTTATAAGTTTTAAATTTGCTTTTTATCCAGTTAATGATTTTATCTACTTTTGGATTTAGAGAAGCTATTAAATAGATTCCTAAAAATCCCCAGAAAACAGAAAAATACACACAAATTCTTCCGTTGATATTTAGTGGCATATTAGAATAATCCCACCATTTTACACCTAATAGCATTTCTCCTACAAAACTGACTACATATTCTACGATTGAGCCTACAATAAATCCCCCTACAAAAAGTGTATTAAATTTTCTAGGAAATTTGTGTAAACAAATAATCATGACAACAGCCCCTAAACCATAAATACCACAAAATGGTCCATATAAAAAGCTTTGTCTACTTTCCCATACCCCTTTGGTTATCATACCATATATAGTTTCTATGATATATCCCAATACACTATAAATAATAAAATATGCTAAAATTCTCCAAATACTAATTCCATTAATTGTTCTTTTTTTCTTTACTATATTTTTATTAACTTCTTCTGTTTCATGATTTTCTTGTTCTATATTTTCCTTCTTTAGTTCTTCTTTTTTCATAAACAAACTAATAACCTTTCTTATACTAAATCTTTTAATTCATTAATTTTATCTTTATAAAATTGTGTCATTACTTTATATGTATTGCTATCCTCTAAATCAACATCAACCATTTTTAAAAGCTCTACTGATTTTTTGGTACATCCCTGACTTAGCATATGGATATATTTTTCTATAAAACCTTCTTCTTTATTCAAAATCTTTGTAGCAATACAAATAGCTGCTGATATACCTGTTGCATATTTATACACATAAAAATCTGTATAAAAGTGTGGAATTCTAGACCATTCATATTGTATTTCCTTATCAAGAATAATGTCTTTTCCAAAATATTTTTGATTCAATTTATAATATATGTCATTTAAATCTTCTGCTGCTAACATCTCTCCATTTTCAATTTTTTCATGTACTTCTTTTTCGAATTCAGCAAACATAGATTGTCTATAAAAAGTTGCTCTTATCATTTCCAAAAGTTCATAAATATATTCTGCTTTTTTCTTCTTATCCTTCTCCTGTTGTATTTGATATTCACTAAGTAAAATTTCATTCACTGTTGAGGCAACTTCTGCTACCATAATCGTATAATTAGCATTAATTATATTTTGATTCTTATTAGAATAATATGAATGTATACTATGTCCTAATTCATGAGCAATGGTACTAACGTCTCTTTTATTTTCTGTAAAACTCATCAACACAAATGGATGTACTCCATATACTCCAGAACTATATGCTCCACCTCTTTTATTTGGTTTTTCATATACATCTATCCAACGATTTTCAAAAGCCTTATCTAATATATCACCATATTCTTTGCCCAATACAGATAATGCATCTTTTACTTCTTTTTTTGCATCTTCAAAAGAAATTTTGTCTTTTTCTTCTTGAAATGGATTGACATAGATATCATATATATGCATTTCTTTCGTATTTAACAATTTCCTTTTTAAAGATATAAATTCATGATTAATTTCTAGTCCATCATTAACACCTTTCATCAATGCTTCATATACCTTAATTGTTGCATCATCATGAATAGTTGCTTGTTCTAAAGAAGAGGTATATTTTCTTAATCTTGAAGTAATAACCGTTTGCTTTACATTTGATAAGTACATTTCTGTTAAAGTATTGATATATTCACTATATTTTCTATACATTAACTGAAAAGCTTGTTTTCTCACTTCTATATTTGAACTTTTTAAATATTTTGTATATGTCGCATCTGTTAATTCTACTTCTTTTCCATCTTCATCTATTAATTTTCCAAATTTGAATTCTGCATTTGTTAAAATATCATATATGTTTTCTGGTCCAGAAAATACTTCTGAGTAATTAGCAAGTAAATTTTCTTCTTCCTTACTCAAGACATGTTTTTTCATTTCTAAAATATCTTTTATATCTCTCTCATATGGTTTTAATCTTTTATCCTCAGATAAATAGGTACGAATTGTTTTTTCATCTGTAAATGTAATTTCAGGTGTGATAAAAGAAGTGGCTGTACTAAATTCTGATGATAACTTTTCTACTTCTTTAAATAATTTGATTCCTTCTTGATCTGCCATATTCAAATGATAAGAAAACATGCCATAAGAATAAGTTTTATCAAAGTCCATTAGTAATTTTTCATACAAGGCATAACATTGATATAAATTTTCTGAATTCTCACACAATATGCCTTTATATGTTTCTATTTTCTTTAATTCGTTTTTTAAATCTTTTATCTTTTCATAAAATTCTTCTTTATCTTTAAATAAATCTGTTAAATTCCAATTGTATTTATCTTGTACTTTTTCCATTTTTCTTCCTCCTTGTTGCACATTGTATCATATCTAAATCTTATATACAAGAATAATAGCAGGTTTTTTTCTATACAAAAAACACCTTTATGAATATATAATCTTTTGTAAGAAATTATATAAAATAAAAGTGTTTTTTATGTGACATATATTTAATAAACAGGAATTTTTATTTCCATTCCTTCAGATAAATTGCTAGTTGTCATCTGATTAATTTCTTTTAATTCTAATATAACATTTTGAATATCCTCATCTTGGAAATATGCATTTTTTTGTATTTCTTCTTCTGCAATTTCCCACAACGTTTCTCCTTTTACAACATATTCTGTCTTGTATTTTGTTTCACTATTAGAATATGTCTTATGATTTGCAATACATATAGCAATACTTATCAGGCACAATAAAATTGTAATAGATCTTATAAATTTATATTTATTGATAATTCTTATATGTTTCATAGCGTCCTCCTTAAGAATATATGTTCGGTATGTTTGTATTATATACGAACATTTATTCTTTGTCAATACCTATTACAAAAAATGTTTGTTTCTTTATTTGTTAGATTAATATTGGACTGATTTGTTCTCCCTCTAAAGCATATTCTATGGTTTTTATGATATATTCTGCATCAAATACAATTGATCTTGGTTTTGTGATTGGATTATCCTGTCTAAATGGTACAAAATAATAATTTTTTCTATTTAATAATTTTCCTATATTTTCAGCATTACTACTTAATCCATTATTTGTAGATGGTGCAATGACTAGTGGACGATTGTTTCTTAAATGTGATTTGGCTGCCATAGTTGCAGGTGTATCTATAATATCACAGGCTAACTTTGACATTGTATTTCCAGAACAAGGTGCAATAATCATAATGTCTGTCATTTTTTTGGGACCAATCGGTTCTGCATCTACAATTGTATGAATAATTTTCTTGCCTGTCATTTCTTCTATCTCATTAATAAAATCTTCTGCTTTTCCAAATTTCGTATCTAAATTGTAACTATTAAAAGACATAATTGGTACAATTTCTGCTTCTTTTTTTATTAATTCTTTCATTTTCGGTAATACTTTTCGAAATGTGCAAAACGAACCTGTTAATACAAATCCTATTTTTTTACCTTTTACTTCCAAATAAATTCCTCCTTTCTTTTTTTGTTGTATAGGAAAAATCTATCTTTTATATAAGATTTTCCGTTCTTATATAATATGATTTTATGTAAATAATGCTTGCTATTTTTTATAATATATAAATAAAAATAGAACAGTACTTTTATACTGCTCTATTTTATTTATATCATTTCTCTCTATCTCTTTACTTCTATTTTATTTTCATAAATCACATCCATCACTTCATCAGAATAATATTTATCAAAAAACACATCTATATTACTTGTTGCTGCAATTTCACGATTTCTTTCATCTTGTCTGATTGCTGCTAATGAAGATACAGATATATTAAATAACATAAATATAGCAAACAAAGCGGTTATAGTTCTAAAATACTGATTTCTTATGATATTATCGATATGATTAATTAATGGCATAACATATCTCATAAATAATATTCCTCCTATTCCCCAATAAGTACAATGTAACAAGCTTGTCCTTCCATTTATATTAAGCCATAAATTTGAATAATCCCATGATATGGTTCCAAATAAAAGCTCTTGAAAATATGAACATAGGTATTCTACAATTCCCCCTAATACCATTGTCACAAAAAAGATTTTTAGATATCCTTCCTTTATTTTAGGAACAACAAAATAGTAAGCTAAAATTCCTAATCCATATACTTGTGCAAATGGTCCAAATAGCAATCCTTGCCTTGATACAAAATGGCCATTTTGTACTAATCCTACAATCATTTCTACGACATATCCAATGATACTTCCTATGATAAACACCCAAAATATTTTTATACATTGATTTATCCATTTTTCTTTTTTCATTTGCTCCACCCCTTATATTATTTTTGTAATTTTACTATATCATGCAAATCTTAATAATATTTTTAGGGATTCTTAAATTTACCTGAATAATTTCTTAAGAAAAATTAACGTCCCCAAAAGGACATTAATTTAAATATTTTAATACAGAAAAAACAGTGTCTAATATTAATATTCCAATCAATATAAAACAAACAAATTTCTGAATGTTATTTGTATTTCCTTTTGTTATATTTTGTATTTTATCTTGTATGTATGGGTGTAATTTTTCTAATAATATCAGACCTATAACACCCCAAAATATAGAATATAATAAACTAACTCTTCCTTGAATATTCAAGAAGTCATTTGAATAATCCCACCATCTTAATCCAAATAACATTTCTAGTATAAAAGAAACCATATATTCAAATAAAGTAAATGCAATTGTTGCAATTAAAAATTTTAGAAGAGGTTTTTTGTATAATTTTTTTGTTGCCATTAGCAATAAAACTGCTCCAAATCCATATATTGGGCAAATCGGTCCAAACAAAAATCCTCTTTTTACAAAATACCCATGGACAAACATAGCATAAATAGTTTCAATTAACCATCCTAAAAAAGAATATATGAAAAAGTAGGTTATATATTCAATTATTTTATCTTTTGTTGTTTTGGCTAAGACTATCTCCTTTTCCATAAACTTCCCTCTTATTCCCTTTCTATTTTATATCCTCTTGTATTGATTTTAAAGCTTCTTCTGTAACTTTACTTTTATCAAATTTATTTACAATAAATACAACTACACCAACTAATAAAAATGTAATTGCATATATGACTAAACTTGATTGCCAATCCCCCTTCATCAATGTATTTCCTGCAAATGTTGATGAGACAACTGAAGGTAATCTAGCAAATGTAGATATTAATATAAATCTTAATGGTTTTACTGGTAATAATCCTGCAATATATACTAGCAAATCTTTAGGCGTTCCTGGTATCATAAATAATATAATCATAATCCATTCAATTTTTTTTGGATTCTTAAATAATTTACTATTTTCAATCTTCTTTACTTTTTCTTCATCACAAAAATCATATACAAATTTTCTTCCTAATTTTCTTACTAAGAAGAATAGCCCTGTTGTAATAATTGCTACAGATACGGTGATAAATAGCAATCCTCCCCAGCCACCATAACACATACCTGCTAATATTTCTATTGGTTCTCCTGGCAATATAAATAAAAATACTTGTGCCACTTGAAGACCAAACAACATTAATAATCCAACAAAACCAGAGTCATTGACTTTATTTTTAAAAGCCTCTTGCCCCTCTACCGTACTTAAGTTTTTCATGACTGGTATTAAATAGGCTAGTACTCCAACAATAATTGCTACTGCAATTATTGCAATTATAATTCTAAATATTTTTATCTTCGTTTTTCTACTCATCTTTATCCTTTCCGTTTATGTTAAAATAAACCATAACATATATATTATACCACATTTTTCCTAAAATGTATGCATTTTACTTTATTTTTGTCTTACATTTTTGTCACATTTAGTATAACAGGTATTTATTAAGTATTTTTTTACGAAATATTAAATTTTTCTTAAGATATTATAAAAGATAAAGCACTTTCCCACTTTATCTTTTTTCTCTATATTTCATTATTCTTTT
This sequence comes from uncultured Clostridia bacterium, assembly GCA_944392665.1. GTDB lineage: Bacteria > Bacillota > Clostridia > TANB77 > CAG-508 > CAG-269. The sequence continues at coordinate 24,281 of CALXXJ010000005.1, forward strand.
TTCCAAGTCATAACATATTCCGTTTCATTAAATTGCTCATTTAATTGGATTTTAGTGTTTTTAAATTGTAGATTTGAGAAAAATATAATACCATTCATATTTTTTTCAAATACCTTTACAAAAAGTTCTGCATTTTCTTCTAAATTATTTCTATAATAATTTAGCAATTTGGTCCCAATTTCATGTCCTCTATTTTCTTCTTTTACAAATATTGCTTTGATTTCATTCTCATCAATCGAAATAAATCCTAAAATTTCATCATTTTCTACATAGACATAAGTTTTAAATTTTTCTAAAAAATCTACTTTTACTTGATTATAGATTTCTAACCAATAATCTTTTTCAATAAAACTATTTGCTTTAAAATTTCCTTTTACCCATATTGTCATTACCTTTGTTAAGTCCTCTTCTTTTATTTTTCTTATCATATAATCACCTTTTTCCTTTGTTTTTCTTAATGTACCAGAAAAATGTGTATTTTTCAATATATTTTTGTTAATATTTGATGATTTCTTTTTACTCTTCAACTAATTTCATAAATTCTTCATAACTTCCATTAAATACATTCATATCAATAAATTTTTCTTCACCATTGTAACCCTCTAATCTTTCTCTATTGGTATATTGCCATAAAGTCCATTTTCGGTTATCTTTTAAATTTGGAGTTGAAAAAATATCTCTTATCCAAATTTTATATCCTTCAAAATTATCTTTTATGTATAAATTATAAGATGTATTTGTTGCATATATGATGGGGTTCTTTTCATAATATTCTTCCAATTTTTCTAATAACTTTTTTAACTGTTCTCTTGTATTTTCAACATTAGGAATATTTTTATTCTTGTCTCCATAAAATTCTATATCCACAACTGGTGGCAATAGGTTCATGTCTTTTGGTACATTTTTTATATAGTTTTCACTTTGAGAAATTGCATCACTATCAAAACTAAAAAAATGGTATGCTCCTATTTTTAAATTTGTAGTAATCGCATTTTGATAATTATATTGAAATCTTTCATCTGTATAACTGCTACCTTCCGTTGCCTTTATATATGCAAAATCTATATTTTGATTAGAAAGCTTTTCCCAATCAATTTCTCCTTGATATTCTGAAACATCTATTCCTCTTACTGGATAATCTTCAGAAGAGGGGTTATTAAATTTTATATTTCCATTATATATTAAAAAAGCAATGATACATACGGTTAAAACAACTATAATGATACTAATATATATGAATTTTTTCATAATTCCTCCATTCATCATTTTTGTTATCATATCACATTTTTTTATAATTTGGTATATCTATCATTCTTCCAATTATATATCCTAAAATACTTTCTCCTGCTACCAATAGTATTGACGTGATTACATTCCATTCCATTATTCCTTCCCATGAAATCATATATATGCTATATATTGCTAAAAGGACGATATAATTTATGAATAAGATTTTTAAAAAATCAGAAGAGGTTTTTTGTCTTATCTTTTTTCTCTCTATATAATAACTAATAAGCCCAATAACACCTGCCCCTCCAAATAGAAATATAGCTAGTACAGGAATTATCAGAATAGGAGTGGTTAATCCTAGTGCAAAATTACAAAATATTATAAGTGTTAAAATCATTGTAACCATAATAGAAATATTTTTACCTGTTAACTGATTATTATCTTTTTTAAATTTTTTTCTTATTATCGTTATATTTAAGATAAGGATGATGACAAGAATAAAAGTAATACCCAAGTTTCTTATAGGAATATATATTCCCTCTTCTTTTATTAGATTATTTTGCCAAGGAATACTTTCTAAATATAAGACCTCTTTTTCTCCATCTTCATAATAAACTTTATAATGATTGTCATCCCAAACTTCTTCATATATAATTTTCTTTGCTTCTCTATCTGTTCTAAAATTTTCCTCTCCTACATATGTATAAATCCTATCTTTATTATCTTCATTTATATATAATTCATATTCTCCCGAATATCTTAATGTATAAGTTGAAAATACAAGTATGAAAATAGCTAAAATCCAATTTATTATTCTATATATGTTTCTCAAAGATTTCTCTTTTTTATTTTCTTCCATAAACTCCTCCTCTATCAGTTATATATTATCGTTTTATGTTTGTCAATATTTTTTTATCGTTTTTCAATATATATTCTTAAAGGTGTAAAAAAATAATAAACATGTATTTAGAAGTAATTAGTTATTAAAAAAGAAGATATACACAAATATATCTTCTTAAATTTCTATTCTTCTTCATATATTTTATCTGCTTCTTCTTGTGTCAAATATTTATATTTAACCATTTTATCTAATACTTGTTTTTGTCTTTGCTTTGCAAGATTTGGGTTGACAGTTGGTGCATAAACACTTGGTGCATTTGGTATTCCTGCAAGCATAATACATTCTCCATCTGTATATGGTAAATTAATATCTAATAATACTAAATCTGCATTTTCCTCTAATATATCTTGTATCGTATTATCAAAATTATCTAATCCTTTTGCTTCAAATCCATTCTTATTTAAAAATGTTTCTAATTCTTGTCTTAGTTTTTTATCATCTTCAACAATTAATATTTTACTCATATTTCTCTTTCCTTTTAAAATTTATCTGAATCTATTCCTAACTTTTTAAAGTTATTATTCACTTTCTGCATATTTCCATACATTCCATTTTTGAGTTCATAAGAATAATTATCTTTCTCTGGATTTTCTGTTTTACAATTTAATTCTTTTTCTATATCATATTTAACTCTTCTAAATTCAAATGAAATACCATTTTCTGTATATTCTTTTGAACCATAATCTCCTTCTAGAATTAAATAATTAGCAACTGTTGTTTCCAATATATTCGCATCTTTTTCTTTGTTTCTAATTACATCGAAAGAAAATCCAACACTTCCTACATTAATTAATGTTCTATTATAAATTTTATCTAAAAATGGATGATGAATATGTCCATAAAGTACTATATCTGCCCTTTTTTGAGATATTGTTTTATCTGTTGGTAAAAACATTTTATACTTTGTTTCTATACTATCTTCATTAAGAATTGGCTCTCTATCTGTCCATGGTGTTGCATGAAAGACTCTCACTAAGCTTCCATTCAACATGAATTCATAGCAAAAAGGTAAATTATTTAACCATTTCATTTGCTCTTTATTTAATAAACTTTGATTCCATTTTAATCGTTTTTCTTCTATCTCAGACATCTTATCAATGTCATGATTGGTTTCAGAAAAATGTCTATCACAGTTTCCACGTATAATCATATCACAATTATCTTTAATTAATTTTAAGCATTCTACTGAATGATTTCCTTTAGCTATAATATCTCCTAGACATATAATTTTATCAATATTTCTTTTTCTGATATCTTTTAATGTTGCTGTTAAGGCTTCCAAATTTCCATGTATATCTGAAATAATTGCTATACGCATTATCATACCTCCTCTTTCGTTATTATATTGATTTTTGTCTATTTCGTCAAATGTTTTAATTTTATCAGTTCATTAAATTCTTCCTCAAGTTCTTTTTTTCTCTTTTCATCTTTTGTTATTGCTAGTTCTGAGGTAATTTGTGATAATTTAAAATCTAATAATAGTTTATCATTTTCATTTTTTCTTTGTTGTTTTTTACTTCTTTCTTTTTCATATTGTAAATAAGAAGAATAATTTCCTTCATATTCTATGATTTTATGATTTTTTATCACTAAAATATCTGTTGCAATATTATCAATAAATGTTTTATCATGTGTAACAAATAAAATTGTCCCATTATATTCCTTTAACAACTTTTCTAAACTTTCAATAGATTCTATGTCTAAAAAGTTGGTAGGTTCATCTAATATAAGTAAATTCTTATCTGATACCAATATTTTAGCAATCGATACTTTTACACGTTCTCCTCCACTTAAATCTTTTATCTTTTTTTCTAAATCTTTATCTTTGAATAAAAGATTTGCTAATATATTTTTTACAACCATTTCAGATTGATTGGTATCTTGTATCACATTTTGTAACACTGTTTTAGCAAAATCTAAATTCGTAAAGTCCTGTGAAAAATACCCTATTTTTATATTTGGATTTACTTTTATATGATGATTGCCATTTATAATTTGGTTTATAAGTGTTGTCTTTCCTACTCCATTTTCTCCTATTAAAGCTGTTTTCCTGTTGGTTTTGACAACACAACTTGCATTTTCAAATAAAAGTTTATCTCCTAATTTTATATTTAAATTTTCAATATTTACTGCAATTTTATTTTTTACTCTTTCTTCTGTCTGATATTTCATATATATTTTTTGATTATTTTGTGGTTTTTCTTTTACCTCTAATTTATCTAATCTTGTTTGCAGGGCATTTGTATGTCCTTCTAATTTTTCTCTTATATTTTCAACACCTCTTTTATGTAGTCTTGCTTCAGAATTTCCCATTCGTTTTGGTGTTTTTCGAATTTCTTTCGCTGTATTTTTTGAAACATGAATTGCTTTTTCTAACCTCTGTTTTTCATTTATATATTGCATATATTCAAATTTTTCTCTTTCTATTTCCGCCTCTTTTTGTAATTTATATTTTGAATAATTACCTTCATATCTTTTGACTTTTGCATCTTTTATTTCTATAATTGCTGAACAAATTTCATCTAGTAGACTTCTATCATGAGATATAATCAGTATCGTTCCTTGATATTTTTTCAATTCTTTTTCAATATGACTGATTCCATTTCTGTCTAAATTACTTGATGGCTCATCTAATAATAAAATCCCATTTTGATTTAATACTTTTTTATGAAAAGCTTCTTTCTTTTTTTCTCCACCACTTAAGTTCTTATTTTCATGATTAATTTCTTCAAACTGCTCCATATATATGATGTTTTGCTTATGAATAATTTCTCCTATATCTGGTTTCACTCTACCAACTATCATATTTAACAATGTTGTTTTTCCTGAACCATTTTGCCCTACAATCCCTATTTTTTCATTTTCATATATTTTTAAATCATCAATTTCTAATATTTTTCTATCTCCATAATATTTTGAAATATTTTTTAATTCTAATACCATAAAAACTCCTCCTTTAAATCATATTAAAGAAGGAGTTTATTATCTTTTACTTTAAATCTCATCTAATTTATAGATTTTTTTACATGTTCATTTGGTAGTTTTATATACATAAGTACATTAAAAATTTGCATTATTAATAAACCATTCTAAAATATGATTACATCTTATTTTATATTTTCTAGTTTATTAATAATAATCATCTTACCACCATTTTAACCTTTCTCATCAATTCATTTTTTATTTTACCATATTTAAATTTATTTTTCAATAGAATAAATTTAAAATTACTCTTTTACTTTTTCTGGTCTATTAATGCTGTATCGTATATCTTCGTCACTATATTCTTCTGGTTTCAATCCTACTTTATCTGTCATATAGTCTAGCAATAATACTACACCGATTGTTGTTATACACCCTATGATAATAAAGGTATTCGCAGTTGTTGTTATCGCTAATAACCCAGAAGATATTAATGATAAAATTGCTGTTGCTAAATTTGCTGTTAAATATCGTAAAGCTGATATTTTAGGTCTTATACTTCGATTGGTAAAATTATTTAAATATCTTGTCATCAATCCCACATAAGGGCCTTTTATTGCATATTGAATAGCAAATAATACAATAATCAATATCAATGATGATCTTGATAATTGGTCTTGTCCAATAAATCCTATCACTATACAAGACATAACCATAGGAACTCCTAACCAAGTTAATGTTTTATTCCTAAAGTTATCTTGTATTTTTTCTGTATTTCTGGTAGAAATTGCTGCAATTATCTGTAACATGGCAAATATAATGCCGAAATACTGTTCAGGAACGTGTATTTCTTTTAATATACTACTTCTCAAATTTACGATTGCTGTGATGGTTCCCATTAACAATGCATTAAACATAATTAATGAACGAATTCTCTTAGATTTCAAGAAATATCTAAAAGAGGTTTTTAATTGCACCATATATTCTGTAAATTTGATTGGTTTGACATTATTTTGCACAATCGTTGTATGTCTAAATTTAAAAGACAAAATTGTTGCAATTGTGCAACATATAAAACATAAAATCATTGGAATATATCCATTAATAACAAATGTAAATCCTGCCGTTGTTGATGCAATAGCCTCAAATATATAAAAATATGATGTAGATTTCCCATCTATCTTTGAAAATATTTTTCCTCTTCTATATCCTTTTGGCAAGGAATCATATAATATATTTGCTTCACAAATTCCTTTTATTGAATATCCTAATGCATATATAAATTGAATAATTAGTAATTGATAATATTCTTGCATAAATATCATAGATAATATACTTAATGTATATAATATATTTCCAACAATTAATACATTCTTTTTTCCCACTCTATCTACTAGTCTTGTTACTGGTATCTGCCATAGAGTATTGGATAATGTATAAAATGCATCAGAAAATAGTACCTGAGCTGCTGAAAATCCCTTCACTTGTGTCAGAAATAAAAATATAATTGGGTAATAGAATAATAAATCCCATGATACCATTTTATATAATGGGAATAATCTAACATTTCTCTTTTTGTGTCTGATTAGTTTTTCCTTTGTACTCAAATTGCTTCTCCTCTTTTTATTTTATAGTCTAATACTCTGTGCAATGTAATTCATATTATAGGCAAGTTATCTGAACTTCCTATAATATGAAAAAAGATGTCAAACATCTTTTAATCATTCATTTCTTTTTTTCCATTATACTCATTTACTAAATATAATGGTCTATCTTTACTTTCATTAAATATTCTTCCTAAATATTCTCCTATAATTCCAAATAATAATATTTGCACACCTGAGAAAAATAGAATCAATAATATAATTGCTTGATATGCTTGAATCATCGTACTTGTTACAATACATTTTGCAATCACATATACAAAATATACAAATAAAACAATGAATGTTGGTATACTAATATACGTAGATATTCTAAGTGGCGATGTTGTAAATGATGTAATTCCATCAATTGCTAAATCTACTAACTTTTTATAGTTCCATTTGGTTTTTCCTGCAATTCTTGGGTCTCTATCATATAGTACTTCTTTTTTCTTATATCCTATCCAGCTAAACATGCTTTTTGAATTTCTTTGAGATTCTCTCATTTTTCTCAATGCATTCACACATCTTCTGTCTAGTAATCTAAAATCACCTGTATCTTGTTGAATTGGTACATTGGTTAAATGTTGTAAAACTCTATAATACATTTTTGACGTGAATTTCTTTAGCCAAGTTTCTCCTTTTCTTGAGTTTCTTTTGGCATAAACATCATCATACCCTTCTTCCCAGTATTTTACTAATTCTGGAATCAATTCTGGTGGGTCTTGTAAATCTGCATCCATAAAAATGACACAATCTCCTGTCGCATAATCTAATCCTGCAATCATAGCGATTTCTTTTCCAAAGTTTCTTGAAAAATCAACATAACTGATTCTGTTGTCTTTTTCTCGATATTCTTTTATTAGATTAATGGTATTATCTTTACTTCCGTCATTGACAAATAAGATTTCAAATTCATAATGCTCCATAGAGCTCATTAATTTTTCTAACCTTTCATATAAATGTGGTAATGATTCTTCTTCATTATATGCTGGTATGATTATTGTTATTTTTTTCATTGATTTTCACTTCCTTGTTCATTTTCTTCTTTTTTGGTTTTAAATGCAAAAAATTTGCTAATAAAAAAGTTTAATATAACAACGATGACAGTAATGGTTACTTTTGTTATGACATATTCTACATGTAATATTGTATAAAATAAAAATACTCCTGCCATTTCCAATACCATTGTAAAAGATCTGCCTAATATAAATTTTAAAAATTCTTCCCATTTTTCTTTTGCTGTTTCTGCTGTGGAATTAAATACCATTTTTCGATTGGTAAAATAGGCAAATAAAATAGATATAGTAATTCCTATTGTACTTGCTATATTCCCTTCAACTTGAAATACTTTTACTAATATTGTTGAAACCCCTATATTAATTAGTGTTGTTAACACACCAAATATTAAATATGATATTGTTTCTCTTGTGCATAATTTTTTTATAATTTTTTCCATTTTTCTTTTCACTTTCTTCATTATTTATTTTTCTTTATCTAATTTAATATTACTTCGATAATCTTGCTTATATTCTAATATACTTTTCTATTATATCAATAAATATATTTCTTGTAAAGAATATGGTTATTACTTATTCTTAAAATGATAGCTTTTTATCATTCCCGGAATAAATAATAATATATATATCATTTTGTTTTTCATTCCTTTTATGCTTCCTATCCTATATTGTTTTGTTAAATAACTAAATAAAATATAATGTTTAATAACATATAGTCTCTTTTTTAAAGAAATCCCTGTCATATCATGTTGTTCTAAAATTTCTTTAAAATATGCATAATGTCCATAAGGATTTTCTTTGAAAATCTTTTGGATATTTTTAGTATAACCATCTGCTTTATAATCACATATCATAATTGGTTTATTGATACATTTCATTTTATATTTTAAATCCATTTTATGATACATTCTTGCTTCTGTTGAAAACTTCTCATCCTTTTCAATCTTATACTGATATTGTTTTCGAATATTGGCAAAAAATACAATTGCTTTTTCTCCATTTTCTTGTTCTTTAAAATATAAATCAAACATGGTAGTTTCTTCTCTTTGAAATCGGTTTCCAATATTATTTCCTTTTAAGTCGTATTTTAAGAAACACAATCCATATAAATCATTTCTTTCTTTTGTTTCATAATAGGCTTGTAAAATATCATAAAATGCATTATCTGAAAATATATCATCAGAATCACATTCTACAATTAAATTTCCATCAGCATATTGAACAACATTGTTGATAGCTGACATTTTTCCTTGATTTTCTTGCTTATGATATTGTATTTCTATCTTCTTTTCACTTATGTACTGATTTATCACTTCTTCTGTATTGTCTGTTGAACCATCATCTATTATTAACCATTGTACTTGTATGTTTTGTTGCACTTCTCGATTTTTTTCTAAATTCTTAACAATACTATTATATAAATTCCCTAACATATTTGCTCGATTATATGTTGGTGTAATAATGGATAATTTCATAATTATTCTTCCTTTAATAATTTTTCTAATTCTTTGATAATATGGTGATTATCATATATTTGTTTTTTATCATCAAATGTTTTTATATTGTTTTCAATAATATATTTCAATTTATTATAAATTTCATGTTCATCATTTTCTACAATAACTGCGTTTTTATAATTTTCAACCGCTTCTCTTGCTGCTGTATTCGTAATGATAATTGGTTTGTTTAAAATTTTGGCTTCTTCTAAAACCATACCATATCCCTCAAATTTAGAAAGTAAGCAGAACATGTCTGCTTGCTTTATGTATGGATATGGATTTTCCTTTGCGCCTAATAGGAAAAATGTTTCTTGTAAATGTTCGTCTTTTATTAGTTTTTCTAATTTTTCTCTTTCTGGACCATCACCAATAATATAAAATTTATTATTAAAATGATTTGCAATTAATTCTTTATGAATACGAATTAATCTATCAATTCCTTTTTGCTCTACTAATCTCGCAACTGTCAAGAAATTCATTTGTTTATTATCAAATGAAAAATCTATCTTTTCTTTTGCCTTTTCTATTACCTTTTGAGAATCTATATAATTATAGATAACCTCTTCTGTGGGTTTCATATTTGGATATCGTATATCAAACACTTCTTTGTTATCTTTGCTGACAAATATCAATTTTTCATATTTATTATAAATTCTTTTATCTATGGTTAACTTTAGTTTCGCTTTTAGGTCATTTCCATATACTTTAGAAATATCATTATGAATCCAAGCAATTTTTTTAGTATTTCTGTTTTTCGTGCTAAATAGCCTTGTGATTGGCCCTTCCAAGAAGGCAATTTCTATATCATAGTCACCTTGTATATATTTTTTATAATATTGCTTTTGGAAACATAAGATTTTTAAAGGTATACTTATTTTTTCAACTTTAGTTAATTCCTTATATGGTTTATCAAATATTCTTTTGATTTTTATTCTATTATTTAAACTTTTTTCTAACTCACCTTTTCCATAAATCGTAAATATAGTAATGTCAAATGTATCACTTAATTGATTTACCATATCCACTAATACTCTTTCTGCTCCACCTAATGTTAAACTGGTTATTCCAAATATTATTTTTTTCATTTTCTAATTCTCCTGATATCATATGGTTGGAAAAGAATTAAACAAATTTTTCTTGTAACTTATCACGTATAAATTTAATCCTTGCTAAGCTTGTATACATTTTCAATGTAATATTATTTACTGTTTTCATATATAAATTTTTTAATCCTTTTTCTTTCAAATAGATATTTTCTTTCCAATTTGTAAATTGTGTATTTAATGATTTCCATGCAAGATTAATGATTTCTTTTCTTTCCTTTCTATTTTCAATCATCACCATTCTGAGCATTGAGCTACATAAAATATATCTTGTATAGGTATATTCTATTTCTTCTTTATATTCATCAAATAACTGATTTCGCTTATAATAGTCAATAACATGTCCTAAAACATCAATAATCTCTTTGGTTCTTGTATTTTGCACATTTGAAATAGAATTCTCTCTTTGTACATAATGAATAAATGGTTTTTGAACAATTCCATAATTATGTATCAATGGTAATAGTTTATAGAAAAATTCTACATCTTCATATCTATATCCCCTAGGAAATTCCAAATGGTTTTCTTGCACAATTTCTCTTTTGATTAATTTATTCCATGCAACAACTCTAGTATAAATAAACATTTCTTTTTTATTGCTATACTGTTTTCCTTTGCTTTCTAAACTCTTATCTGGATATTCCCATAAAAAATCACATTCAACATAATCTAAGTTCTCTTCTTTTGCTTTATTATACATTTCTTCATACATATTAGCTTCGACATAATCATCAGAATCTAGAAAGGCAATATATTCTCCCTTAGCATATGGAATAGCATAATTTCTAGCATCTGATAACCCACCATTTTCTTTTTCTAAATACATGATTTTATTTGGATATTTTTCTACAAATTGTTTTGCAATCTCCTTTGTTCCATCTTGACTTCCATCATTGACAAGTATAATTTCAACATCTTCTAATGTTTGATTTACTAGAGATTGTAAACATTTTTCTATATAGTTTTCTACATTATAAAATGGAACAATGATACTAACCTTTATCATGATTTAACCTTTCTTCTTAAGCTTAAATACCATTTAATATTTACACTTAAAATTAATTTTCTTAAGCACTGTCTTCCGTTTTTTGCTTTAATATTTTTTGTCATTTTTCTTTTTCTAATTTCTTTTATATATTTCTTTTGATCCTTTTTTTCTAAAGTTTCTATCTTTAACAAAATTGCATTTGTATAATAAATTTTTAATGTTTCGGCTGTTTTTTTATTTAATTTGTATTTATCAATTTTTAACAAAGCTTCATCATATTGTTTTAATGCATCATTTGCCTTTTTCTTTGTTTTTTCATAACTATCATTTCTTGTAATACTTCCTTTTACTTGCACATAATGATATCCATAAAAGTTAATAGATATCATCGTTTTAGCAAGTACAATCACAAATGGCATTAATCCAAAATCTTCATGTTCTGTTCCTACTTTAAATTCTAATTTATTTTTTATGAATATCTCTTTTTTTATCACATACACACAAGGAGAATCTAGTAAAACATCTGTTGAATATAGTTCTTCAAATCCTTCTTCTCCTGTTTTATTTTCAAACACAGGTCCACTAACTGTTTCTATGACATTTCCTTTTTCATCTTCTCTTTGCAATTTAAACTTAATTAAATCAATATCTTTTTCCATATATTGTTTTACTAAGCCATATAAATGGATATCTAAATAATCATCTGCATCAAGAAACAAGATATATTTTCCTTTTGCTTTTTTAATTCCATAATTTCTTGTATCGGCAACTCCTGTATTTTTCTTTTTATAATACGATATAGTTTTAGGATTTTTTTCTTTGTATTCTTGTATAATTTTATCAGATGCATCTGTACTTCCATCATTGATTAATACAATTTCTAAATCTTCATCTTTTTGTTTTAAAACAGATTCCATACATTTTTTTAATGTTTTTTCCGCATTATATACGGGAATAATGACACTTAATTTTTTCAACATTCTCTCCATCTTTCTTTTTAAAATATTGTTTCTAACGTTTTTACTACGTTTTCATTATATGTTTCATAATCAAATGGATTTTTTACTTCATATCCATTTTGTATAAATTCTTTCATTGCCATATATATAGATTGTGTATCTTTTTCTACGACCATTCCTCTTCCATCTTCTACTTGTTCATAATCAGATACTTTTGTCGTTATAATTGGTTTATGTAATACAAAACTTTCTAAATATACAACCGGATATCCTTCATATTCAGAAGATAAGATTATACAATCACTCATTATAAAATATGGATATGGATTTTCTTTTCTTCCTAAAAATAAGATGGTATCTTGTAAATCATATTCTTTTACTTTTTCTTGATATAATTTTGTATCTTGTCCATCTCCAATAAATAAGACTTTGAATTTTAAATTCTCTTCTTTTAATTTTTTAGAGACTTCTATGATTCTTGTTAACTTTTTTTGTTTTTCATCATGTCTTCCTACATTTAAGAAAATAGGAATCTCTTCTTTTTTTAATTCTTGTATATTTTCCTCTATAATCGATTTTTTCGATTTTTCTATAATGTCTTCTCCATTTATTAAATTATTACAGGTAATCACTTTGTCTTTTAATTCTGGAAAAATCTCTATAAAGCTATTTGTACCTTCTTTTGACACAAACACAATATGTTTAAATTCTTCACAAGTTACATTTTTAAAAAAAGATTTTACTTCTTCTTTATTTCCTTGGTACAGAGTTAAATAATCTGCGTGACACCATAACGCTGAGTTTTGAGATGCTGTTCTTGCCATAAAACTACTTGCCAAAGAATATGTAGCAAAACTTGCTGAAAAGTCAAATTTGTTTTTATATTTTATAATAAATTTTAGCCTATTGTACAAATTACATATCTTTCTTAAAATGACATTTTTATTGTTGTTGGTGTTGTATTCTACAACTTTTATTTCTTTACTTAGTCTGCCTAAAAAAACACCTTCTTTTTTTTCTAGTGCAATCGTTATATCATAACCTTTTTCTGATAAGTAATTTACTAATGTAACAAGTGCAGTTTCTATTCCACCTAAGTCCAAGTTATGTGTTGCAAAAAAAAGTTTTTTCATTCACTTTCTCCTCTATTTAGACATTATTTTCTTCATTATCTTATCATTATATTGCTTTTTTTGCAACTTTTTTCTGACCAATAAAAATAAGACATACTTCCTCATAGTTTTGTATGTCTTATTTTCTTTTGATATTATAAATTTTCTGCTTCAACTATTACACTTTCACTCTATAAATTATATTTAGAATTACAAATGTTCTACTAAAATCTGAGAAATTGTAAATATTTGTAATACCAAAATAGATATCCCCACAAATTTTGTAACTTTTTCTTCATTATATAGAGATTTTACTTTTACTACACTTCCCAGCAATAACATTACTAATGGTAATATTGGTAAGAAATATCTACCTTGTATACCTGCTATACTTGTTTGTCCAACAGTTGTCCATTGAACATATAAACTTGTAAATATTAATCCTACAATTGCTAATACGACTAATGATATCCAAACTATTTGATATCTTTTAAATTTATCTTTTAACTCATTATCTGTAATTGCTGTAAATAGATAAATTCCTAAAAATGCGTATGGTACAATAGAATATAGTTTTATTAGCTCTCCCCATCCTAAGTCAGCACCAAATAAGGATAGTAGATAATTGCTACCATTAAGATTAAACGTATACAACACGTTTTGTATATATAGAATTGGATTTTGTAATGCTAGCAATACTTGGATTTTTGAATCTCCTTCTCTAAATGTAGACAAATATCTACTAGATATTGCTAACCAAATCAAATTTATCATTACCGCAATTCCTGCTATTACGCAGAAGTTTAATATTTTATTTTTATTTCCTTGATTTTTAAATTTCTCTTTTGGAATAATCAAAATTAATCCAACTAATGGTATATATACAATTTTACACAATGCAATGACAATAGATGAAATGAGTAGTATTGCTTTCTCTTTTATTCCAATTTGTTCTTTTTCTCCAAAAGCTAAGTGTAATATATAAGCAATGTAGAAAAATGCCACAGAAATTGTCATAGCATCAGGAGATAAAGATGTAAATCCTTCTATTGCAATTGGTATCATAGCTGGTATTAATAACAATTTTTTTCCAAACGGCATAAGTTTTATTGCAAAATACAATACCAATAATGCAAATATCATGTTAACGATTCTTCCGCCATATGTTATAAGATATACATTATCTGTCACTAATCTTGCTAAAGCTATACCTGTTGCTTGTGGTATGTATTGCACAAAAGAATATACAGCCGCTGTTTCTGGATTTAAGATTCCTTTGTTATCTTCATTTAATTTTACATCTAAAAGCCCTTTCATCATTTGATAATCTAATTTTGTCCAATCAGTTGGAAATACTTTTGATACACCTTCTGGCATCATTGAGCCTTGCACCCCATTTTCTTGTGGTGTCATTAGTGTACCTTGTGATACCTCATATGCTTTTAACCAATGATAATATTCATCATGATTTTTGAATGTTGGCATTGTCACTAAGAAGAATATACATGTAAGTGGTGCAACCATTAAAAAGATATTTTCAATCTTCATTCCTTTTTTATAATATATAATACTTGATACAATATAAATTCCTAATACAAATACAATTAATATGACAGAATATATGGTTGTTCTAATATTACTTTTATATAAATCCTGGAAAATAAGTGAAGCCCTTTGCATTTCTTCACCATTTACAGTTAAATGATTTTTAAGGAACTCATTTTTATCCGTATATTTTACACTATAAAATTTGTCAGCTTCTTCAAGATCATTAAATCTTATAAAGATTTGATATTCCTTATCTTTTGAGTCCTTTTGTTTTGAAAATTCTAATGTATATTGTGAGGTTTCTCTTACATAATTACGTAAAATCTCTTTTTCTTCTATTACATTTCCATCGGCATCTTTTATTCCTATAGTTACTTTTCCACCACAATTCACATCATCTTTATATGGTTCAAAATCTATTTTTACTTTTTCTAGGTTATTATCAACTGCAACAAAAGTTTGTATAATTTCAGTTCCTGTTGCAATTTCTTCCAATGTTCCAGTTTCTTCTTGTACTTCTCCTGCTGTATACAGTTTTTCTTCTATTTTAAGTGCATAATTCGCTATTAAAACTATTATCAAAACAGCTATTGTTAAAATACCGTAAAACTTCCAATCTTTTTTTATATCTATCTTCATAGCTTTCTCTTCCTTTTACCTTCGTTTATTTTTTCTTATTATTACAATTCATATCTTATTTTATGTTTAATAAAATAACTCCAATAATAATTAATACGATTCCACCAATTGCATAAGCATTTAGATGTTCCTTAAAAATAAAAACACCAGCTAATATAATTAAAATTTGCGTAATTGCTGTAATTATTGGGTATATATAGCTCAAGTCAAAATTTTTAATAATATAAAATGTATATATTAAAAAGCTACCAATATATGCAATAAAACCTAGCATTGCTTTTAATCCCATAGAAAAGTTGAAAGTACCATCCTGTATAGCAATTTGTATATTACCTGAACCTGCCTTTACTAAAATAAGTCCTCCTACTGTTAAAATCAAATATATGATAATACTAAGAATTTTCATCTTCTGTTTCCTCCTTTATCTTTTTTTCTAACTTTTCTACTTTTGCTGATAATATTGCATTTTCTTGTATTAAAGTTGTAACTTTTTCAAATAGTTTTGAAAATGCTAAACTAATGTAAAATATAATAACAATTATTAAAAATAGATAAATTAGGAACAACGCGTTTGTTGGTTCTGCTATATGTAATAATTTTGAAATCCCAATAACTATATTGGGAAAAATGGCACAAAGTAGTGTTATGACTCCAAAACATAGCCATAAAAGTGTGTATCGATAAGATAGTTTCTTCTTTTGTGTAACTGTTAAAATAAATATACAAAATAAAAATGTTGCTAAAATTAAGATTATTTGTAATCCACGATCCATATTTCATATCCTCCTCTAATTATAAATCATACATTTTTTGATTATCCATATAAATTCAATATTATATTTCTCGATTCTTAAAAACACATGCCAATACAACAGCTAGTCCTACTTTTATAGCATAATATATTGATTTTATTGGGGTTATTGAAGATGAACCACTGTCTCTTTCTTTCATTTTCATTGGAATTTCTATAATTTTAAAATCATTTTTTGCTATAAAAGCATTTGTTTCTGGCTCCGGATAGTCAACTGGATAATTTTTAGCAAATATATTTATTACTTTTTTACTTGCTGCTCTATAACCTGATGTTGTATCTTTAATTTCTTTTTTGGTAAATAATTTTATAATTTTAGAATATAGTATGATTCCCATTCTTCTAATAAATGTAGATTGAAATCCCTCTTTTTCTACAAATCTAGATCCTATTACTAAGTCATTTCCCTCTTCTACTTTTTTGATAAGTTCTGGTATATATTTAGGATCATGTTGTCCATCTGCATCCATTTGAATTGCCACATCATAATCATTTTCATATGCATATTTGTAACCTGTTTGAACTGCTCCACCTATCCCTAAATTGATTGGTAAATGTATAACATGAAAATTATTTTGTTTTGCTATTTCCAAAGTCCTATCTTTTGAACAGTCATCTATAATTACATAATCAACATCTGGACAAATTGACTTTAAATTTTTTACAGTATTTACGATTGCTCCTTCTTCATTATATGCTGGTATGATTACTAGTGCTTTCATTATTTCCTCCTATATTCCCATAAATTCTATATAAATTAATAAAAACTCTCTTGCTTTTTCAATATTTCTTTTAAATTTTAAAGAATGTCATTTCTAAATTTAAAAAACACATAAATGCATAATATTATTTTCAAAAATAATTTGTTCTGGTGAAAAATAATCCCATGATTTTTGTTCGAATTGTTCCTTTATTTCTTGATTAGCTTCTATTACTTTAAATTCTCTACCTGTAAATTTTAGTATTCTACTAACACACCAATCAGCTGAATATGCTTTAATATTAATATCTCCTGATGCTTTTAATTCTGGATATACATATTGTGGTGTTTTATCTCTATAAATAGCAATTGTATCAACTGTATTTCCTGTTGCTTCTTCATAATTTAATATTTCTTGATAAATTTGTATAGTAACTTGTTTATCTAGATAATTTCCAATATAATTATCTCTTGTATAATCCATAAAATATACATATTGTATTAATAAAAATACAATGCATATGCAAATTACTATATCTTTTACTATCTCTTTTATATCAAATTTTGAGAATAAATACAACCCTAAAATTCCAATAATAGCTGCCATTGGATATGAACTCCTAGCAACAAACCATATTGAATTTGTATCTTGTAACATTTGTGGAGCCACTGTTGCAAATAATGTACCTGCCATTAAGTAAAATGCACTTAATATTTTTAATGCTTTTTCTTTCGTACTGATATTTTCTCTTATTGCTTTGTAAATAATGATTCCTAATATAATAACAATGATTGCTAAAAATACATATTTCGGTAATAAATCATAACTATTCACTAACATTCTTTTGGTTCCATCAATTACTTTTGCAATTGACTCTGAAAAAATCATTTCTCCATTTACTCTAGCATTTGTAAAGAAAAATCTTACTAATAAGAAATTCAATAAGGCTGGAATTCCATATGTTAACGCAACAATCACATTATTGACAATAAATTCTTTTATATTTTTTGAATATTTTATAATATAGATTAATGATATGGCAACAAATAATCCAACAGTTCCTTGATAACAACAATTTGCTATTATCATTAAAATTCCTGCCCATATAATGGATTTCTTATTTCCTTGGAAAAACTTATCTATTTGTTCTACTGCTAATACACATAATAGAACAGATAAAACCATAATTCCTTTTTCTATGTACAAAAATAATTCCAAAGAAAATGGATTGATTAAGATTAAAATAGCTATTATAGTGCTTACTATATGATTTTTTATATCTTTTTGTATTAATTTGTTTAATCTATACAAGGCCGTTATCATACAAATCATGGCAAATACATATGACAATATATATGTCCATTCATTACTTAATTTTAGTATTCCCATAACTACATATGCTGCCACTGCTGTTACAATTCTTCCACAAGATAAAAAATGTTTTACACTATGCATTAAGTCATTTGTAAAAACACTGTATGTATCTGGAGCATATTGTAATTTACAAAGTGCTCCAAAAAATACTATTGTTACGATTGTAAAAATGTATAAATTTTTATCTGTTATAATTTCTTTCGTTTTTTCTTTAAACTTTTCCATCTCTATTTTTCTCCTCTATTCCGTGTAATAATACGAAGCAACATACAACAAGGTTAGGCTTCTTATAGTTCTTCAGCAAATCCCTTTTGCAATTTATTAAATATTAAATATCCTATAACGATTGCAACTAATACAATTCCAATTAAAATCAAAATGCTTTGAACATCTGGCATTGTTTGATTGTAAAAAATATCACGGTATCCCTCAATAATATATGTCATTGGATTCAAATTCAATATCCACGCTGCTTCTGGTGGTAATGTATCTATGGAATATACAATTGGTGTTGCATAAAACAATAATTGTAAAAATATACCTATAAAATGTTGTAAATCCCTTACATATACACATACACTAGAAACAATAAAAGATATTGCTAGTAATAGTAAATATTGTGCAATAAATATTAGTGGATATACTAGAATATATTTTGTAATACCAATTCCACTAAAAATAACAAATGCAAATATAATCACTGTAGAAATTAAGAAATTTACTGCTTCACTAGTAACAACAGAAATTGGTAATATTTCTCTTGGAAAATATACTTTCTTTAATATGTTTCCATTTTCCACCATAGTAAATGCTGATCTTGAAATAGCAGTTGAGAAAAATGTCCATGGTATTAATCCACAACATAAGAAAACAACATAGTTTTCTTGAGGATTTTTTAAAATCATCTGAAATACAATTGCATAAACTGCTATTTGTAATAATGGATTTAAAAATGACCAAATAACGCCTAAAAATGAATTTTTATATTTTCCTCTGATTTCTTTTTTTACATTTGTTTTTAATAACTCTCGATAATTATATAAATTTTTAAAAACATTTAACATTGATTATTCTCCTCTTTTTAGTATCTTTTTCAAAAATGGATATATGTGTAATTTTGTAAGTACAACATAGAATGGATGTTTAATTTTATATTCTAATGTGTTTTCATAGAAAAGCATTTTATCTTCTTTTTTCTCTAGATTCCAATCTATATCGACATATTGTTTGTTAAAATTCTCTGCTAGCCATTTATATTCTACTTGTTCACTAATCAAATATTTTGTGATTAATTCTTTTGTTATATCTTTATATGGTAACAAATTTTTAGCATTTTCTATTTTTTCTTGATTTGGATTATTTTTTATATTTTCAAAAATCTCTTCCATATTTTTTACCATATTATCTATGGTAAATCCATCTAAAACTCTTTTTCTTGCTTCTTTTTTATAATCTTCTAAGTTATCAAGCACTTTATTGATTCCTTCTACATATGGAGTGATTTCTTCTTCTTTATAATTTAAATCAAAAATGTCTTCTTCTTTTTGTAAACATGGTACAATAACTCCCACTTTTGAATTGATCAATTCCTTTTGTCCTCCCACATCACATGAGACAACCGGAACGCCCATTGCTAATGATTCATATGCTGTTAATGCAAGTCCCTCTTTTATGGAACAATTTATTGTTAAATCACTAATTGCATAAATTTTTTCTGTATCTTTTACACTTCCCAAGAAAATAATTTTATCCTCTATTTTTTTATTTTTCGCTTCTTTTTTTATTTTATCTAATAATGGTCCATCTCCTGCAACAATCACCATAAAATCATTTCTTTTTTGCTTTAATTTATCTATAATTTCTAATAATAAATATGGTCGCTTTTGTTCAGCTATTCGACAAATATAACTGATGATGTATTTTCCGTTTGTTTCAATATGTTTTTCTTTTAAAATTTCTTCTTTATTAAATTTTTCTGGGTCATAGATTTGTTCATCTACACCAATATATACAGTTCCTAAGTCTTCTGGTTTTCTATGGAAATGGTCTACTAGTATTTTTTCACTATTTTTGTTACATAGATAGGTTTTATCTATCACAGAAGATATACTACTTGAATCTCTTGAAAATCCTCCATTACGATTATACCATTCTTCCATATGTATATAATCCATAATTGGTATTTGTGGATATGTTACTTTTAAATATGGTAAAATATTATATCCAAATGTACTATTTGTATTAAATATAATATCTATATGATTTTTTTGAATTAGATAATTGATAAAGCTTATCCAATATTTCCTATCCAAAAATGTTGTCAAATCATATACTTCCGCATTTTCTTCAAATTGCTGTCTCCATTCATTTCTATTTGGCTCTGTTGATACAATGATAAAATTGAATTTATTTTTATCACTACGTTTTACGATATCAAGATTAAATTTGTCTGCTCCTCCCATTGTCATCCATGGTATCATCATTAATATATTGATTTTATGATTTTTTGCTTTTTTAGGTATTTCTATTTTATCAAATGTTTCGACAATTTCTTCCCAATTATAATCTTCTTTTGGATATTGAATTGCTTTTTTTAATATAAATGCTTCTTTTTTTTCTTTTTGCTCTATTTCTTTGTTTATATTTCTAACATAATTCATGGCCTTTTCTCTGTTGTCTTCATTTGATTGTCTTAACTGGCTTTCTTCTTTTTTCTTTTGGCGATACCAAAAGCCAAAGAAATTCATTCTAACTGGAAACATGCCTTCTTTCATCATTTTTAGCCACAAACACCAATCTTCATACACATTTTTATCTCTTATTTCAAATCCATTGACTTTTAAGAATGCTTCTTTTCTTATCATGGCTGTCATGACTAAAATATTGTCTTGCATCATTTTCTTAGGTTGATACCATTTTGTCCAAGTATAATATTGTCCATCAAAATTGATGGTATCTGCATATGTCCAACTTGCTTTTGGGTTTGTCTCTAAGGTCCAATAGGCACATTCTAAATAGGTATCCACAATCAAATCATCTGAATCAAGAAAAACAAGATATTTTACAGATTTACTTATTTTTTCTACTCCGAAATCTCTTGCAGCTGCTGGTCCTTCATTTTCTTTATGATATACTTTTATTCTGTTATCTAATTTTTCAATATCTTCTAATTTTTTTATATCTTCTTTATTGGTAGAACCATCATCAACAATAATCCATTCAAAATAAGGAAATGTTTGATTTAATACACTATTTACAGTTGTATCTATATATTTATTGGTATTATAATATGGGGTTATTATTGCAATAATTGGTTCTTTTTCTTCATATTGTTCTTTTTCTTTTCTTTGTTTTCCTGGAAATATGTCTTTGTCTATATTCATACTCTCAATCCTTTCTAGGTACAAATTTTTAACTAATTGCTTTTATATATTCATCTACTACTTTTTCTGTGTCTCCATCCATCTTGATTTTTCCGTCACATAGCCAAATGGTTCGATTACATAACTTTCTTACAGATTCCATACTATGTGTTACAAATACCATGGTTTTTCCTTGATTTTTCAATTCTAACATTTTATCAAAACATTTATTTTGAAAATGTTCATCTCCAACAGATAATATCTCATCAATTAACAAAATATCTGCATCCACATTGATGGCAACTGAAAATGCCAGTCTCATATACATTCCTGATGAATATGTTCTTACAGGATTATCTATAAAATTCTGTAATTCTGAAAATTCTATAATATCCTCTAACCTGTCATCAATTTCCTTCTTAGTCAATCCAAAAATAGATGCATTAAAATATATATTCTCTCTACCTGAAAAATCAGGATGGAAACCTGCACCTAATTCTAGTAAAGAAGTTAATTTTCCGTTAGTTTCTATTTTTCCTTTATTTGGATAGATAATTTTAGTAAGTAATTTTAATAAAGTAGATTTACCACTACCATTTGTTCCAATTAATGCAACAACTTCTCCTTTTTTTATCTTTGCACTAACTCCTTTTAAAACTTCTCTTTTTTCTTTTCTATTTCTTGAAAATAAAAATAATAATTTTTCTTTGATGGTATTTGCCTTATCCAAATATACATTAAATGTTTTATAAACATCATCTATCATAATACTATATTCTTCTTGATTTTCTTGCATATTTTATCTCATTCCTCTCCAAAGTTTAAATTCATTTTAAACCTTTTTTCTAATCTGTTAAACTTTGATTATTATATCATAAATTGTCATATTGTAAAGTAAAAATAATTTAACTTTATTCAAATTGAAAATTTTTTTCAATATAAAAAGATGATGGATTATATATCATTAACACAATATCTGGTTTATATTCTTTTATATATTCTATTTCTTTACCTTCAAAATGTCTTAAATCAATTGTTCTTAACTCTTTTACCCTTAAAGATAAGAAAGAAGAAAATGGCAAGCCATAAGAATCTTGAATGACTAATACTTTTTTATCAGACATAGATGTTTCATTTTGAATCACAATTTCTGGAAAATCTCCTCCAAAATAACAAGCATATTTATTTAATAAAATATCATCACCTAATAAATCTTTTACAATAATGGTATCTTCAAAACTTCCATTTTTTACATCACCACTTTTATTGACTGATAACTGTGTTTCAAAATTAGGTACTATATATTCAAAATCATCTAATCCACCGTAAAATCTTCCATTTCTTTTTCCGATAGAACCTAAGTAAGCATTTTTTTGTGTGATAATATGATAATGATTTATATCTGTATAAAAACTATCAATATTAAAATTATATTCATTGTTTAATATGTCACTTATATGATTTACTGCCTCAAATGCTGTTTTTATTTTCCAATGGTGGTCTGTTATAAAATATTCTTCTTGTATTGGCATTTCCTTAAAATATTCTCTTAAATCCACTGTTTCCACTTGCTGTTCATTTAATGTTTTTAATAAAACATCTGCATTTTCATTTGCATAATCTGCAACACCTGTTGGTAATTCAGAGTTGTCTCTTATTTTATATGGTGCTTGAATATATATAAAAGGAATTCCTTCTTCATGTATATTTTTTTGTAATTCAGCAATATGATTTGCTCTTGTTACCATATCTTCTTTCTTTTGAAGAAATGTTAACATTCCATTGTTAAGTTTCACAACATCTCTTGTTGGATCATTACTATCTTCTAAATAACTTTTAAAAAGAATTTTTTGGACAAGACCATATACATCTACAAATTCATCTTTTCCATATATTTGTTCATTAAAAACCGTTTCTGCTTTTTCAGTTAATTCTACTACTTTTCCATATCCATCTGTTTGTTCATTTTCAAAAATTGCTACTATTTCTGCTTTTAATTCTTCATATTTTGAAATAACTGTAAAAATTAATGTAGAAAAAATGATGGCTAAAAATACAATAGCTACCACCTTTTCTTCAGTAATTTTATACTTTTTTATTTTGATTAATTCTTTATTATCTTTCATTTTTATTCGCATTCCTTTCCTCTCCTAATGTCTTAAGTTGGAAAAGAATTAAATTTTGGCAAGACAAAACAAATTTGAAATTTGATCAATGCCAAAATTATAATTATTTTTCAACTAAAAATTAAAATATATAAATGGATTATATGTTCCTTTTATAATGTAGCTTAGACATACATAAAAAATTAAAATTGTAGCCACTCCATAAATGACTTTGAATCCCTTTTTATCTCTATATTTTTGTAATACTTTTCCTAGAGGAATACTAAATAAAATTCCTAATAACATATAAATTCCATATTCTCTTAAATATAGAATTGCTTCTGAATTTATAAAGACATTTCCCATAAATCCGAATAAGCTTTTTATATATTGTATCGCATAACCTAGATTATCACTTCTAAATAATACCCATCCTATCATAACAAAGAACATTGTGTAAATGTGTTGACATATGATAAGTACCTTATTTTTCGTTTGCTTTTTATCTATCTTGGTTAGTTTTTCAATTGTTAACAATACAAAATAAAAAATTCCCCATGCAATAAAAGTCCAATTGGCACCATGCCACAATCCTGTTAAAGACCAGACAATGAATAAGTTTAATATTAGCCTTTTTTTACCGACTCTACTTCCTCCTAGTGGGATATACACATAGTCTCTAAACCATGTTCCTAATGATATATGCCATCTTCTCCAGAACTCTGTGATGGTTTTTGAAATATAAGGAAAATTAAAGTTTTCCTCTAATTCAAATCCAAACATTTTGGCAAGTCCTATTGCCATATCTGAATATCCACTAAAATCAAAATAAATTTGTAATGTATAGCTAATAATTCCTAACCATGCCAAAAGAACAGATAATTCAGATGGTATCATTCCAAATGTATAATCTGCTACAATTGCCAAGGAATTAGATAATAAAACCTTTTTTGCTAATCCTTTTATAAATCGTTGAACACCTTGTGAAAATTTTTCAAATGTTTCTGTTCTTTCTTCTATCTGTTCTGCTATTGTTTTATATCTCACAATTGGTCCAGCAATTAATTGTGGGAAGAATGCAATATATAATCCCATATTTAATGGATTTTTTTGTGCTTCTGCATCCTTTTTATAAATATCTAGCACATAAGATATTGCTTGGAATGTGAAAAATGAAATTCCAATTGGTAAAACAATATTAGGGACAACAAAATTCGTATGAAAAAAGGCGTTTGTATTACTAATAATAAAATTCAAATATTTGAAAACACCTAATATAGATAAATTAAAAATAAACATAAGAACAATAACAATTCTTACTTTTATCTTATTCTCTCTGTACTTATCTACTAACCCTCCAAAAAACCAGTTGGCTATGATAGATAATAGCATAATTAATACAAAATAGGGCTCTCCCCAGGCATAAAATAATATGCTTACTAAAAACAAAAACACATTTTTTAATGTCTTGGTTTTTCTTAGTAAACCATAATATATTGCTATCACTATTGGTAAAAAGATGATAATAAATGTTGTTGTTGAAAATAGCATTTCTGTTTCTCCTATTCATGGTTATTTTTTTAACAAATCTTCTAAATCATTAAATTGGTTTTCTGCTTCTTTGATTACTTTTTTTAACTTATAATTACTTGCTTTTTTAAAATAATATTTTCTTAATACCGTTTCATAATTCATATCTCTAATAGGTTGATATCTACTAAAAAATTTTGACTCCTCAATAACGGTTTCTTGCTTTTTACTATATGTTAAATTATAAATTTTTTGTCCATATAACATAGATAATATCATAGAATGAAATCTTCCACATACCATATATTCCATTTTGGCATATTTTTTTAGATATTCTTCTATGTTTTCTTTAAAAATTTCCACATGAACATTGTTTTTGTATTCATCTGGTACTGTTGAAAGTATTGTTTGGATTGCTTCACTATCTTTTTCAAATTCTGAAAATCCAAATAATGTCACTTGATAATTTCTTTTTGCAAATTTGATAATAATTCTCTTGATGAAGTCATTATAAGCACCTTCTTTTTCTTTTAAGTCTTCTCTAATGGCTAAACTAATAACAGAAATTCCTATTGTATTTTTTTCTTTTTCTATGTTTTCTACTGGTAATGTAAAAGCCATATCTGGTGCTTGTCTTACTTGTGGAATTTCTTTAAACAAGTTATATGATTTCTTATCACGAAAACAAATCCCTCCACAAAGTGAATATGTTTCTTTTGCTAAATTGAAATATTCTTCTGTTTGATATGGTCCAAAATTGCAAGACATATAAAAGAATTTTTTATTTTTTTCATTACATCTTTTCACAAATTTATTTACTTCTTTTAATTCATGTCTTGCATATTCTGATTCCATAAAGATAGAGCCGCCTACATAAAGGTAGGCGTCAAAATCTTCTACATGAATTTTATCAAAATCTCTATCTTCATAAAGATAATGTAAATTTTCAAAATTTTGATATACTTTTTCATATTCTTTTTCTACAACATGTATATAAAAATCAATATTCGGATATCTTTTTAATAATAAATAGATAAATAAATTATCTCCTAAATTTACTTTTGTATATGCAAATAGTAAAATTTTAGTCTTATTTTCCATAAACAATCCCCTTTTCTATTATTGAATCGTTACTTTTATTTTTTTCTCAAACATCCCATCTAATGTTCTCACAACAATATAGGTTGTCCCCTTTTTTAATCCTCTAAATCGATTATTGTATACTCTTATGATTTCTGGATTTTCTGCATACCATTCCAATTGTGTATTTTCACTATTTTGTGGTGTGCATGTATATGTTAAATCTACCGCTTCATCTACACTTGCTACATATTCTTCTTTATCTGTTATAATATCTTCCACATAAACTTTTCCTGGTTTTTGCACTTTTACTTTAATTCTTTTTTCTAAGCTTCCATCTCTTGTTCTTACAATCACTTCAGCTACCCCTTCTTTTAATCCTCTAAATCGATTGTTGTATACTCTTAAAATTTCTGGATTACTTGATATCCAATCAAATTCTGCATTTGTTGCATATTCTGGTGTATAGCTAAAAGGAATATCGACTGCTTCATTTTCATCAACAGTATATTCTGTTTGGTCTAATATAATATCTTGTACGTTTACTTGACTGCCTTTGATTGTTACTTTTATTTTTTTTACATATAGTCCATCTAATGTTTTTACAACTATATTGGTTGTTCCTTCTTTTAATCCTCTGAATCGATTATTGTATACACGTATGATTTCTTGGTCTTCTGCATACCATTCAAATTGTGCATTTTCACTATTGGTTGGTGCATAATCATATGTAAGGTCGATTGCTTGACCAACATAAGCTGTATATTCTTCTTGATCTGTCGTTACACTTTCTACATAAGTTTTTCCTGGTTTTACAACTCTTACTTGAATTCTCTTTTCAACCATTGGACCTGTACGTGTTCTGATAATTACCTCTGCTGTTCCTTCTTTTAATCCTCTAAATCGATTGTTATATACTCTCAAAATATCTGGATTTGATGAAATCCAATCTAATTCTCCATTTGTTGCAAATTCTGGTGTAACTTTGAATGGAATGTCAACTGCTTCATCTTCATTTATTGTATATTCTGTTTTATCTAGAATAATATCTTGTACTATTCCTGGATCTTTAATAGTTACTTTTATTCTTTTTTCAACAACTGGGCCTATACGTGTTCTGATAATCACTTCTGCTGTTCCAGCTTGTAATCCTCTAAATCGATTATTATATACTCTCAAAATATCTGGATTTGATGAAATCCAATCCAATTCTGCGTTTGTTGCATTTTCTGGTGTAATTTCAAATGGAATATCTATTGCTTCATTTATATTGATTTGATATTCAGTTTTTTCTAAATTAATATCTTCTAAATAGATTTTTGAAGGATCTTTTACATATACTTCACAACTTACTTGTTTTCCACCTGCAATAGATGTTGCTGTTATGATTGATTTTCCTTCTTTCAATCCTCTAAAATGTCCATTCCATATACGTACAACTTCTGGATCTGAAGATTCCCATACCAGTGTTTGATTTGTTGCATTACTTGGATTAAAGCTAACAATAATATCTCCAGTTTCATCTATATTAACTGTTTGTGATGTTTTATCTACTGTAATATCTGTTACAGGAACTGCTGGTTTAGTTACTCTAACTTTACATTTTGCAATTCTTTGGTTGTTCCAACTAATTGCTGTAATAGTAGCCTCTCCTTCTTTTAGTCCTCTTAAATGTCCATTCCATACACGTACAACATCTGGATTAGATGAATACCAGTCTGCTCCTTGCATATAGGCATTTGTTGGCGTAATAATAGTATTTAATTGTGCTGTTGGTTCTGGATTTGTACTACTAATTTCTAGCTCCAATTCTGTTTTATCTAGTCTCATTTGTCTGACAGGTTCTCTTCCTTGTCCTTTTAATTGTAGATTATATGCCTCAACAATTCCTTGTGCATCTGCCACACCTAAATTCTTTAATTTTTCATCAGAATTAAGGAACTGTTGACAATCCGCATCACTACTAATATAACAATGTTCTACTAATAAAGAACGAATTCCATAATTCATTGGATATCGAATAATACCGTAATAATCTTTTACCACTCCGCTTGGATACCATTCATTTGGTTTTCCAGAACGTGTAGAAACACCATGGTCTTGTAATCCTAATCTTGCAAGTCTATATAGTATTTTTTCTCCTACTATTTTGCTTCCTTCATAATATTCTACTTGCGAATTATCTTGTGTTACCCAAATTTCCGCACCTCTAGCAGATTGTGATGTACTTGAATTAATATGAATACTAACTACTAAATCTGCATTGTAATTTTTAGCAAACTCTCCTCTATCATATATGCTTGGATTGTCTGCATATCTTGTTAAATAAACTTTTACACCTTCATATTTTTCTAATTCTTCTTTTGCATAAATCGCTATTTTATAATTAATCTCTGATTCTCTTAATCCAAATCTACTATTAGCAGCTCCTGGATCTGAGCCACCATGGCCCGGATCCAGTACAACAACAAAATTTCCTTCTTCATCTGCTGCATTAACTACCGTTTGTAAAATCCCAATAAATGCGAAAGTCATAATCATTATCATAATGATTTGAAAAACTCTTTTCACCATATTTTCCCCCTTATTCAACAGTTACTTTAATCCTTCTTTCAATACTTTGATCTAGTGTTCTAACCACTACTTCTGCAGTACCTTTCTTTAATCCTCTAAATCGATTGTTATATACTCTTACAATTTCTGGATCAGTTGAAAACCATTCAAATTGTGCATTTGTTGCATATTGTGGTGTCCAACTAAAATCATTGATATCGACTGCTTCATCTTCCTTAACAGTATATTCTGTTTGTCCTAATATGATTTCTTGTACTAACCCTGATGGTTTTACATTTACTGTAATTCTTTCTTCATATGTACCATCCAAAGTTCTTACGACAACCTCTGCCGTACCTTCTTTTAATCCTCTAAATCGATTATTATATACTCTTAACACTTCTGGATTTGTTGAATACCATTCAAACTCCGCATTTACTGCATTGGTTGGATTGTATGTAAATGGTATATCCACTGCTTGCGTTTCGTAAATTGTATATTCCATTTGTGGTAATTGTATATCTGTTACATATGTTTTATTAGGATCTCTTACAACTACTTTTATTCTTTCTTCTAAACTTCCATCTCTTGTTCTTACAATGACTTCTGCTGTTCCTTCTTTCAATGCTCTAAATCGATTGTTATATACTCTTAACACTTCTGAATCTGATGAAATCCAATCGAATTCCGCATTAGATGCATACTCTGGTGTCCAACTAAATGGGATATCTACTGCTTCATCTATATTCACAATATAAGATGTTTTATCTAATACAATATCTTCTACTGTTGCTTTACTATAATCTACTACATTTACTTTTATCCTCTTTTCTATAGTTGGTCCAAAACGTGTTCTAACAATGATTTCTGCAGTACCTTCTTTTAATCCTCTAAAATAATTGTTATACACTCTCACTGTTTCTGGATCACTTGATATCCAGTCAAATTCATAATTGCAAGCATTTTCAGGAGAATATGTAAATGGTATGTATAATGCTTCATTAATATCTACAGTATATTCTGTTTGCTCAAATTGTATATCTTCTACATATGGTTTTTCAACTGTTACATTACTACTTGTTGCTACCGTTCCATCTAATGTTTTTACTACAATTTGTGCAGTACCTTCTTTTAATCCTCTAAATCTATTGTTATATACTCTTAAAACCTCTGGATTTGTTGAATACCATTCAAATTCTGCATTTACACTATCTGCTGGTGTAAATGAGAAGTTTACATCCACTGCTTCATCTTCTTTTACAACATATTGTGAACTCTCAATCCATATATTTTCTACATAGTTTTTATTCGGGTCACGTACAATAACTTTTATTCTTTTCTCTACAGTTGGTCCAAAACGTGTTCTAACAATCACTTCTGCTGTACCTTCTTTTAATCCTCTAAATCTATTATTATATACTCTTAACACTTCTGAATCTGATGAAATCCAATCAAATTCATAGTTAACACTATCTTCTGGAGTATATGTAAATGGTATATCTATTGCTTCATCAATTTGTATAATATACTCATCTTGTTCAAATTGAATATCACTTACATATTGCTTGTTCGGATCTAGAACTGTTACTGTGCAAGTTGCTGTATATCCACCATCAATTGTTTTTGCTGTTAATACTGATGTACCTTCTTTTAAACCTCTAAAATGTCCATTCCAAACTCTTACAACTTCAGGGTCTGATGATGTCCATTCCACACTTTGCTCAGTTGCATTAGATGGTGTTATGATTGGAATAGCATCTCCTGTTTCATCTATGTTGACAACAAAACTATCTTGTTGCATTGTTATTCCTTGAACTGGTACGTCTTGTGGCATTGGATTAGATGCTGGCATGTTATCATATACTGGTATGATAAATGTTATTTCACTTTGCAAACTATTGCTATATAACTCATAATTTGAATATGATTGTGATGTTGGATCTTGGATATTTGTCATATATTGATGCCAAAACATATCTGACTTATTAACTGTTTGAGATTCTCCATCTCTTAATATTTTTGTTCCTACAACATCCCATTTATTAAAGTATGCTGTGTTTTGTCCAGCTTCAATATAATTTTTGCCAATTAAACTTGCTCCGTCCACAATCGCTTTATATGGACTGTCCCATCCTTTATCTTTTGCATATAGTAAACCATTTGCAATTGGGTCTCCTGTGTCATATGCTCCAAAATTGTAGAAATTATAATATCCTTCATATCCTGGATATGTTCCAGAAACAGAGCCACTTCCTTGACTTCCTACTTCTTGAATAATTTTACTTTTAATATAAAAAGCACTAACATTAGACTCTTGTGCAGCTTTTATTATCATTTCTGAATAAGACATTGTTACTGGATTATTATTTAAGTCATTACATGTAATGATTTTATCTAAAAATGTTCCTTTTACAGATTCTTGAATGGCAGATAATGTTTGCTCATCTGCATTGTAAGAACTTTCTACAAATTGAAATATTTGTGTTTCATTTAAGAAATTTCTAGGATCTAAATAATATGCTACAATTGCATCAGAGGCACACGCATATCCATCATATACATATCCACAACTGTTTTTCCAAGATTTTGGTGCATTATTTGTTACACGATTTCTATGCACATTTTCATCTCTTTCATTTTGTATTAATTCGTCCCATGAAATTCCTGTGTAATATGCTTGAAATTTCCAATTTGGATATTTACTTGCTAATTGTTGCAATCTTTCTTGATAAGATGCTGGAAATTGGTCAATTCCTGTTTTTACATATTGATAATATGTATCAGCAGCTTTCGACACTTGCCCAAAACTTAATATGATTAAAATACATACAATACTTATGAATACGATATTTTTTACTATTTTCATTTTTTTATTCCTTTCTAAAGATAAATATTTATCCTCTTTTATCTTCTTAAGTATATCATTTATACTTTTTTTTGACAATTTATTTTTCTTCTTTTTTCTTTCCTTTTTTTGCTATTACTACTAACACAATAATCACTACTAAAATAAGGAATGCAATTCCTCCCCAAATGATATATTGTTGATTATTTTGCTTTTGTTCTTCTTGTTTTGCTTGTTCTAAATCTTCTTCATATTCTTCTAATCCACTTGGGTCTTCAACACTTTCTCCTGCTTTTTTCGCTGTTAATTTATATTCTTTTGTTGTAACCCCATCTTCAGCAGTCACTTTTACTGTAACAATATGAAGTGTACTACTAAAATTATTATTATCTAATATTTCTACTTTTGCATTTTCATTTTCAGGAGTTGCTACAATATCTAAATTTTCTATATATCCTTCATATTCCACAAGATAATTAATATCTTTATCGTTAAATGCTGGATTCAATTGTATTCCCTTTACTTCTAAACTTTTTAAATTTGCATTTGCTTTTTCTTGATTTCCTTTTGTGATATGTAAATAATAAGAATTTGTAGTTGTTCCATCCTCTGCCGTTACTTTGATTTCGAAATCATTTACCCCTGTTTTTAAATTTGTATCACCTATAATTTCTGCTGTTGCATTTGGATCATCTGTTATTGCCTCTATTTCTATTTTGTCTTTATCTTCACCAATTGCTATAACGTAATCTGTAATAAACTGGTCAAATTGTGGTTCAATAGCTTGTCCATCAATTTTTATATCTCTCAATAGTGGATTGTTGTTCTTCATTACTGCCTGTACCTTTGCTATTGGTAATAAATTGATTATGATTGCCAATATAAATATAAAGCTTAAAATATTTTTTTTCATTTGAATGATTCCTCCTTTTTCCTTTTGTATAGTTTACATTTGTAATCTTATTTTGTCAATAGTTTTCATTTTTCTTTTTTATGATTTTATACTAAATTTCTATTTATATAAACATATATATACATATAATTTTACTATTATATTAAAATATGATTAAGCTGAACAGCAGCATTTTTTTAATTTCTCCTATTCAACAAAAAAAGAGATGGAACATTTTTTACATATTCCACCTCTTTTTATATATCTTACTTATATTGATTATCAATTTCTTTTAAGATAACATCATGTGCACTACCTTCTGAAATACTAACATCAGATACTAATGTTAATCTTGCTTTTTCATGTAATTCAGGAATTGTAATACTTCCACAGTTACACATTGTTGATTTAATTTTTGCACAAGTAATTGCTAAATTATCTTTTAATTTACCTGCATATGGAATATAGGAATCAACACCTTCTTCAAATGAAAGTTTTGCATCTCCTCCCATATCATATCTTTGCCAGTTTCTTGCTCTATTAGAACCTTCTCCCCAATATTCTTTTACATAACCATTTCCTTTTTTAACAACTCTTGTTGGGCTTTCATCAAATCTAGCAAAATATCTTCCCATCATAACAAAATCTGCTCCTAAAGCTAAAGCAATCGTAATGTGATGGTCATGCACAATTCCACCATCTGAACAAACTGGGATATAGATTCCTGTTTCTTCAAAATATTTATCTCTTTCTGCAACAACATCAATTAAAGCTGAGGCTTGTCCACGTCCAATACCTTTGGTTTCACGTGTGATACAAATAGATCCTCCACCAACACCTACTTTAATGAAGTCTGCTCCAGCTTCTGCTAAATATCTAAATCCTTCTGCATCTACAACATTTCCTGCACCAATTTTAACAGAATCTCCATATTTTTCTCTTACAAAATCAATCGTATTTTTTTGCCATACAGAATATCCATCTGAAGAATCCATGCAAATTAAATCTACACCTGCATCTACTAATGCTGGTATTCTTTGTTCATGGTCTCTTGTATTGATACCTGCACCTACAATATATCTCTTATTTTCATCTAATAAAGAATTTGGATTATTTTTTCTCTCTTCATAATCTTTTCTAAATACTAAATATTTTAAGTTTCCTTCTTCAGTTAATATTGGCAAACATGCAATTTTATTTTCCCATATTAAATCATTGGCTTCTGATAAAGAAATTCCTTCATGTGCCCATACTGCTTTTTCTTTTGGTGTCATGAAGTTATCAATTGGAGCTTCCATATCATCTCTTGATACACGGTAATCTTTATCTGTTACTAGTCCGATAAATTTTCCTTTTGCTGTTCCATCTTCTGTAATCATAACTGTTGAATGTCCTGTTTTGATAACTAAGTCAATGACATCTTTTAAAGGTGTTCCAGATTTTACATTTGAATCGCTAACGATAAATCCAGCTTTATGTTTTTTTACTTGTCTCACCATTTCTGCTTGTGATTCAATACTTTGTGAACCATAAATAAATGCAACTCCACCTTCTCTAGCTAAAGCGATTCCCATATCTACTCCAGATACAGATTGCATAATCGCAGATACCATTGGAATATTAGCATAATATTTTGGTTCTTCTCCTTTTTTATATTTTACAAGTGGTGTTTTTAAAGATACCTTATTTGGTATACATCTTTCATCTGTTAAGTTTGGTAATAATAAAAATTCATTAAATGTTCTTGAAATATCTTCTAAAATCTTTGCCATATTAACTCCTCCATTTATTAAAATATTATAAAATGAAATGATGCAGAACTTGTTTTTATCCTGTCATCATTCTCTCCTTAAAAAATTGATAGTACTAGTATATCACATTTTTTCCAGAGTGTAAACCATTTTTTACTTTTTTCATAATGCTAAAGGTTAATCAATGTTACAATTCATAATATTTTCAAACTTGCAACGTTATTTTTTTGAATATGAAAATCATTTTTTCCTATTCAAAAAAAGTAAACTAATCATCGCTTTTATTTTTTTCGACAATTAGTTTACCTATATTTTATTTTTTTACATTGATGCGCCAATTTCATATATTGAACCGTCTTTTGTAATAGCAACAACTGCATTATATCCACTATTATTTTGTGGAGTAACACTTACTTGTTCAAATCTATCCACATTATTTACTTCTGAAATATCTTCTGCCACAAACTCTGCTGTTTTATAACCATTTTCCATAGCAATTCCCTTTACTGTTCCATCTTTTAATAATAAAAATACTAATGGATAATCCCAATCTTGACCTTCCATACCATAAAAAATTGTTTCTACTTCATCAGAAGTTACGTTACGAATTACATATTTTTCATTATATTCTATTGCTTTTCCACGTCCAAATAGCATTTCATTTAAATCTGATTCTTTAAAAGTAATTGTTAAATCATCATCTTGCTCTGCTATAGTTAATGCATTTTTCACAGTATCTTCTTCAGTTTCGGTAACTTCATAACTAGCATTAAATTCTTCATTAGATACTTCTCTTACTCGAAAATGATTATCGGTATTTGCATTATTGTTTTCATTTTCAGTAGCATTACTTGAAATATTATTACTTATATCATTATTATTATCTAATACTTCATTATTTGTATTAGATGTTTCATTAGTTATCGTATTACTATTTGTGTTCGTATTTGGTTGAGAATTATCATCATTACTTATATTATAAATAAACAAACCTCCACATATTACAATGATTAATATCACAATTACTATAATCCATTTTTTCATTTTCTTTTCCCCCTTCAATATATTTTGGCACATATTGTTTTTAATCTCTTATTCTTTTCAATAAGATTGTATTTTAATTGAAATTATTTTACTAATCTCATTGTTTCTTTTGCAATCATTAATTCTTCATTTGTAGGTATTACATATACTTTAACTTTTGAGTCAGGTGTTGAAATAACTTTTTCTTCTCCTCTCATGTTGTTTTCATCTAAGTCTAATTTCACACCCATAAATTCTAGCTTTTCACAAATACCTTTTCTAATATTAATTTGGTTTTCACCAATACCACCTGTAAAGATAATGTAATCAATACCTTTCATAGCCACAGCATATTTTACAATAAAGCTTGCAATAGAATAATTGAATTGTTCAATCGCAATTTTTGCTCTTTCTGTTCCTTTGTTTGATTCATCTTCTATTACCCTAAAATCTGGTGCCATACCTGATATACTTGCTAATCCAGATTTTTTATTTAAGATATCTTCCATGGTTTGTGCATCTAGATTTTCTTTTTTCATGATAAAAGTAACTACTGATGGATCTAAATCTCCGCTTCTTGTTACCATAGGTAGTCCTGCAAGTGGTGTTAATCCCATACTAGTATCTATTGATTTACCATCTTTTACAGCACATATACTAGCTCCTTGACCTAAATGACATGTTACAATTTTTGTTCCTTCAAGAGATTTATTTTCTATCTCACCAAGTCTTTGAGATACGTACATATGAGAAGTTCCATGGAATCCATATTTTCTAACCCCATATTTCTCATAATACTCATAAGGAATTGGATATATAAATTTATCTTTTGGAATTGATGAATGGAATGCTGTATCAAATACGCCTACCATTGGTTTGTTTGGCATAACCTCTCTACATGCCTCAATTCCTAATATACATGCTGGGTTATGTAATGGTGCTAAATCAGTGCATTCCTCTATTATTTTAATAACCTCATCTGTGATAACTACAGATTCTGTTATTTTTTCTCCCCCATGAACAACTCTATGTCCTACAGCACTAATTTCATCTAAAGAATCAATTACTTTATATTCTGGATTTGTAAATTGTTCCAAAGTAAATTCAATTGCTTCTTTATGATTATATGCTGGTTTTTTTATTTCAATTTTTTGTCCATTTACTTTATGTGTAATAAATGCTTCTTCTTCTCCAATTCTTTCATATTTTCCAGAAGCCAATACTTCTTCTGTTTCCATATTAATTAATTGATACTTTAGTGATGAACTACCACAATTTAAAACTAAAACTTTCATTTTTTTCCTCCTTTTGAACATTGGGGACGTGCCAAATCGTTCAGAAATTGAACGAAAGGGACAGACCCTCATTTTTTCTATTCTTTATTTATATTAATTGAACATTATCTAATATTGTCTACTCTTGCTCGTCTAGCTTTTTTGTTCATATCTAATTCTATTCTATCTGATCATTCCATTCTATCTGCTATATCTTCATTATATTTTTTCATGTTGTCATTAATATTCTTTGTTAGTAAACTTAGTTCTTCATCGCTTAATATTCTTTGCTTTTCTCTCCATTCTTTACTATTCCCCATTTTATTCAACCTCCTTTGCATTTACTGTCTCTCTTGCTATCATAAGCTCTTCATTTGTTGGAATCACAAAGGTTCTAACTTTCGCATCTTTTGCAGTAATTTCTGCTTCAATACCTTTTACTTTTTGATTATATTCTTTGTCAATTTTGACACCAAATACTTCTAAATAATCACAAATAGCTTCTCTTGAATCTTGACCTTTTTCTCCTACACCTGCTGTAAAAGTTAATATATCAAATCCATTCATAGCTACTGCACATTTAACCACATAGCTAGCAGCTAAATAATGGAAATTGTCAAGTGCTAATATTGATCTTGCATCTTCTGCCGCCGCTTCTGCCTCAATATCTCTAAAAT
This sequence comes from uncultured Clostridia bacterium, assembly GCA_944392665.1. Taxonomy (GTDB): domain Bacteria; phylum Bacillota; class Clostridia; order TANB77; family CAG-508; genus CAG-269. The sequence goes on from CALXXJ010000005.1 coordinate 61,822, forward strand.
CAACAGATACACCTGATATTCCATATGCACCTGATTGTTTGTTCAATATTTTTTCCATCTCATCTGGTTTTAGATTTTCTTTTTTCATAATATAGGTAACAACTGATGGGTCTAGATCTCCACTTCGAGTTCCCATGGAGATTCCTCCTAGTGGTGTTAACCCCATACTGGTTTCTACCGATTTTCCATATTGGATTGCACACACACTTGCACCTTGCCCTAAATGGCAATTAATAATCTTTAATTCTTTGATATCTTTTCCTACCAATTCTGCTGCTCTATTTGCAACAAATTGATGAGAAGTTCCATGAAATCCATATTTTCTAACTCCATACTTTTCATAGTATTCATATGGTAATGGATAGATATATCTATCTTTTTCTAGTGTTTGATGAAATGCTGTATCAAACACTGCTACCATTTTGATATTTGGTGCTAATTTTTTGCAAGCTTTAATACCTAAGATTGCTGCTGGATTATGTAATGGTGCTAAATCCACACACTCCTCTATTCCTTTTATTACTTCATCTGTTATCACTACTGGATTGGCAAATTTTTCTCCACCATGAACCACTCTATGTCCGATACCACCTAATTCTTCTAAATTTTTTATAACACCATAATGAGGATTTGTAAGTCTGCTCAACACAAATGAAATCGCTTTATCATGGTTTTTTGCATAATGTTCAAATCTATGTACCTCTCCCTTTACTTTATGTGTCAAAAATGAATCTGCTTGACCAATTCTTTCAAAATATCCTTTTGCTAAAACAGTTTCTGTTTCCATATCAATCACTTGATATTTTAATGACGAACTTCCTGAATTTAACACTAATATTTTCATACATACTCCTTATACTTAATTTCAATTTTGTTATGCGCAATTAGTTTTGTGCTTGCACTGCTGTTATAGCAACAACTCCTGCAATATCATCACTATTACATCCTCTTGATAAATCATTTACTGGTTTTGCAATACCTTGGCATAATGGTCCATATGCTTCTGCTTTTGCTAATCTTTGTACCAATTTGTATCCTATATTTCCTGCATTTAAATCAGGGAAAATTAATACATTTGCTTCTCCTTTTAATGGACTATTTGGTGCTTTTGATTTTGCAATTTCTGGGATAATCGCTGCATCTAATTGTAATTCCCCATCTACTAATAAATCTTTTTGTTTTTCTTTTACTAATTTTGTTGCTTCAATTACTTTTTCAGTCAACTCTGAATGTGCACTTCCATAAGTAGAATAAGAAAGCATTGCTACTTTTGCTTCTTTTCCTACTAATTGTTTAAAACTTTTACTAGATGAAATGGCAATTTCTGATAATTGCTCTGGATTAGGATTTTCATTTAGTCCACTATCTCCAAATATAAATACACCATCTTCACCATATTCACAATTAGGTACTACCATAACAAAAAAGGCAGAAACTAATTTGGTATCTGGTGCTGTTTTTAAAATTTGTAAAGCTGGTCTTAATGTGTCTGATGTAGAATGTGCTGCTCCTGAAACTAATCCGTCTGCTTTGTTATCTTTTACCATTAGCATTCCATAATATACTGGGTCTAAAACCAATTCTTTAGCTTTTTCTATTGTCATTCCTTTGTGCTTTCTTAATTCATACAAAAGATTTGTGTATTTTTCATAATCTTCTGACTTTTGTGGATCTACAATTTTGGCACCTTCAATATTTACCTCATTTGTTTTTGCCTTTTCTAAAATATTTTCTTCATTTCCTATTAAAATGATATTTGCGTATTTTTCTTTCATTACCTTCTCAGTTGCTTTTAATACTCTTATATCTTCTGCTTCTGGAAGGATAATTGTTTTGATTTGTTGTTTTGCTCTTTGTTTTATTTCTTCAATAAACGCCATTTCTATTGCCTCCTTTACATCAACCATTATATACTATAAACAAAGAAAAGCACAAGTATTTTCTAAAAAAACTTTGTGCTTTTATCCTAATTATCCAAATATTTTAGGTAAAAATATAATTAATCCTACAATTACAGAAATAATTGCAGAAAACAATACAGCACCTGCTGCAATATCCTTTGCATATTTTGCTTTTTCATTAATATCTGGCATAGCAATATCTACTGTTGTTTCAATAGCCGTATTAATCAGTTCTAATGAAATCACAATCGCAAATAATAATAAACATACAAGCCATTCTATGGCTGATATTTTACAAATAAATCCTGCAATAATTACCAATGCCATAATCACAAAATGTATTTTCAAATTTTGCTCTGTTTTCCATGCTTCTTGAATTCCTTCAAAAGCATATTTGAAACTATTTCTTAGTCTTTTTCTTTTTTTTCTTAATTCTACCATTTTTCTTTTATTTTTCACAGTATTATCCTTTTCCTTTTCTAATTGTAATATAGACCTCGTAATATTGGTAAATAACAATAAATATACAATAGATATTGCAAATCCGCCAATAACATCACTTGCATAATGTACGCCTAAGTAAATTCTACTAAATCCAATCATTGGTATTAAAAGTCCTAAGATTCCACAACTGATGTATTTTATTTTTTTATTTTTTACCATTTTCCATATTAAATAAATGATTAATCCATAAAATGCCATACTGACCATAGAATGCCCAGACGGAAAACTATATCCACTTTCTGCAATTAATCTATATCCATCTGGCCTTGGCCTTTGTATTATGTATTTTAATAATTGATTTAGCAAAGTTGCAATAATTAAATTACCAGCTACACATAAACCTACTTTTTTGTTTTTTATAAAAATCAAGGTTCCTAATGTTATTGCTATTAATACATATGCAGAAGATAAATTGGTTATTACCTTCATAATCACAGTAAGCGGTTCTGATCTTAAATTCAAAATAACTAGTCTATATACCAACATGTCTAATGTCAGTTGCTCATTTTCAAAAATATCTTCTAATATCATTAAAACAATAATTAGACAAAGGAAAGCGATAATCCATTTATAATTTTTTTCTATAATTCGTTTTAGCATTTGTATTTCCCACTTCTTTCTCAGATTTTAAACTATAATTTTATTATCTTTTCCCATGATAAGTTTTCTTTTCCAAAATGACCATAATTGGTTGTTAATGAAAAAATTGGTTTATCTAATTCTAAATATTTGATAATGCCATCTGGTGTTAAATCAAATTTTTCCTTAATTTTTGTAATTAAAGCTTCTTCTGATATAATCCCTGTTCCAAAAGTATTTACATGAATAGATAATGGTTCTTTCATTCCTATCGCATAAGAAATTTGTATCTCACATTTTTTTGCATATCCATTTGCAACTATATTTTTAGCAATATGTCTTAACATGTATGTTGCAGATCTATCTACTTTACTGGCATCTTTTCCAGAAAATGCTCCTCCACCATGTCTTGCATATCCACCATATGTATCTACAATAATTTTTCTACCAGTAAGTCCTGTATCTCCTAAAGGCCCTCCAATGACAAATTTTCCAGTTGGATTAATATAGATTTTGGTATCTTTATCTATCATATTTTCTGGAATGACTGGTTTGATAACTTTTTCAATGACATCTTTCTTTAATGTTTCTTGGCTAATTTCTTCATCATGTTGTGTAGAAACTAATATGGTTTCAATTCTTTTTGGTCTATCATTTTCATATTCAACTGTTACTTGTGTTTTTCCGTCTGGTCTTAAATAGTCTATCTCTTTATTTCTTCTTGCCTCTGTTAATCTTTTAGATAATTTATGAGCCATAGAGATAGCATATGGCATGTATTCTGGTGTTTCATCACAGGCAAACCCAAACATAATACCTTGGTCTCCAGCTCCTCCAACATCTACACCTAACGCAATATCTGGACTTTGTTTTGTAATATTAATATCGATTTTGCAAGTTCTATAATCTATATCAATATTTTCATTATCATATCCGATTTCTTTTATTTTTTCTCTTACTAATTTTTCTATATCTACTTCGCCTTTAGCAGTTATCTGTCCTGCAATGGTAATTCTATTGCCTGAAGCAAATGTTTCTACTGCTACTCTTGCAGTTTTATCTTGTTTTAAATATTCATCTAATATACAGTCTGAAATGGTATCACATAATTTGTCTGGATGTCCTTCTGTCACACTTTCTGATGTGAAATAATATTTGCTCATTTTATTTCCTCTTTTCCTTTTATTTTTCTCTTTTATATTGCATAATTATTACATTTTTTTGTTATTTTGTCAATGGGAGGAAAACAATCGAGTAGAGGATAACACTTAATGTGTTTCTCCCCTCTCACACCACCACTCAAGCGGTTCTCGCAAGTGGCGGTTCAATTTATATTAAATATGAACTTTTTCATATTGGTCTAGTAGAAATACTAGACCTCTTTTTCTTAACCTTTCATTATTAATAGCAAACTGTATATATCTTGTTTTGCATATTTGGTAGTAACCTTTTCTTGTATTTGCACAATTAAATGCTATTTCAAATGGTACTCCTAATTTTTGTAACGCCTCACATCTTGTTCTTATTTTCTTCCATTGTTTCCAGATTATTACTCTTATTCTTGTTCTTAGATGTTCATCAATTTCTGTTATTTTCTTTTTCATATTTGCTATTTTAAAGTAATTTATCCAACCCCTTATCAAGTAGTTTATTTTCTTTATTCTGTTATCTAGGCTTATACTCCAGCTCCTATCTGTTAGTTGTTTTAGTTTTCTTATTAGTTTTTGATATGATTTTAGATGTGGTTTTGGTTTCCATTTTCCACCTTTTGACATCCAAAAACTAAATCCTAGATATTTCGTTTTGGTTGGTCTTGTTACTTTACTTTTCTCTGCATTTACCTTTAATCCTAGTTTCTTCTCAATAAATTTTGTTATTGATGCTAAAACTCGGTTTGCTGCTTTTTCGCTTTTTACAAGTATTATACAATCATCTGCATATCTTACAAAGTTTAGTCCTCTTTTCTCTAGTTCTTTATCGAGTTCATTTAGCATTATATTGCTTAGTAATGGACTTAAGTTTCCTCCTTGTGGTGTTCCTACTTCTGTTGCTTTTATTATTCCTTTATCCATTACTCCCGCACTTAGATATTTTCTTATTAACGATACTACATCTCCGTCTTTTATTGTCCTTCCTATTATTGTTATTAATCTATCTTGATTTACTATATCAAAGAACCTTTCTAAGTCTATGTCTACTATCCATTCATACCCTTCGTTTAAATATTCTAATGCCCTTATCACTGCTTGTTCACAACTTCTATTTGGTCTAAATCCAAAGCTATTATCGTTAAATTGTTTTTCAAATATTGGGCTTATTACCTGTACTATTGCTTGTTG
>CALXXJ010000006.1 GCA_944392665.1 uncultured Clostridia bacterium
GAATGGATGAAGATTTCGTAAATGCACTAGAAATCGGATTACCACCAACAGGAGGAATGGGAATCGGATTAGATAGACTAATTATGTTATTAACAGACTCTGCTTCTATAAGAGATGTATTGTTTTTCCCAACAATGAAACCAATAAATTAGTTATTTTGTTTATCTTTATATTTTCTTGTATTTATCAAATTGCTTATATTTTCTATTTAAGAAAAAAAGAAAATGTAACATTTTTAAAGAGCATTATAGGTTAAAAAGAAAGGGGGAAAATATGTGAGAATTTCTATTAATACAATGCAAAAACTATCAAAAATCAAAAATTCAGTATATGATGCAATCAAAATAGAATTTTTATATCATTCAAACAAACTAGAAGGTAGTACTTTTAGCAAAGAAAATTTGATAGACTTGTTAGAACAAAAACAGGTAAAGCGGTGAACATTTTTTAGATGATGTGATAGAAACGAAAAATTCATTAGAATTATTTGATACAGTTATTCATACACTAAAAGATTCTTTTGATAAATATCTATTATGGGAATGGCATAGAATATTAAAAAAAGGTACAGTAGATGATGAAATTGATAATATTGGAAAATGGAAAAAGTATGAAAATCGACTTTCAAAAACAGATTTAAAACTATGTGAACCACATTTAGTAGAAAATCGAATGTTTAATTTGCTAGAAGATTGGAAAGAAAGCAAAAAAGATATTCATGCAATTGCAAATTTTCATCAAGAATTTGAACATATACACCCTTTTCAAGATGGAAATGGAAGAATTGGAAGATTTATTATACTAAGACAATGTATTGAAAATGATGTTGATTTGATTGCTATAGATGACGAATATAATAAAGAATATCGAGAGGCATTATATAAAGCTCAAACAACAGGTAATTTAGATGCATTGGTAGAAGTTTTTAAGAAATGTCAAAAAAGGCTTGATGAAAAATTGTCAAGCTATATGCCTCTTATAAAGCAGGTGTCAGAAGAAGTTGATTAAATAAAGTCAAAAAGGGGAAGATAGGAGTAAATATGTTTAATTTTTCATTTGATAAAAGAGTGATATATATCATATTAGGAATCATGGTATTATCTATGGTGGTACAATATGTAAGCCAACCAGGACTATTATTTTCACTATTAATTAGTGTACCAGGCGTATTGATTGCCATTACATTTCATGAATTTGCACATGCATTTGTAGCAGATAGATTAGGAGATGATACAGCCAGAAGAGAAGGAAGGCTTAGTTTAAATCCGTTTGACCATCTAGACCCGATTGGAACTGTATTATTACTATTTGCAGGATTTGGTTGGGGAAAACCAGTTCATGTAAATCCAAGAAATTATACAAGGAAAATGTCTATGGAAAAAGGAGAAGCGCTTGTTTCTATTGCAGGACCTGTCATGAACTTTTTACTTGCTATTATATTTGCTATTATATATTATGGAATTTATAAATTCGCAGGTATTTCATTTTTGATGTCTACAATGGGTGGAATTATTATGAGTTTAATTAGTGCGACAGTATCTATTAATGTAGGATTAGGATTATTTAACTTAATTCCATTACCACCATTAGATGGTTCAAAAGTGATTATGCCATTTTTACCATATAAGGCAAAAGAATTTTTTGTTAATAATGAACAAATCTTTTATATTGTATTTGTTGTATTATGGATAACAGGCTTAACATCATATATTATTTCACCAGGAATTCAAGCAGTAAGTAGATGGATATCTAACCTAGCAATGGCTATTTGGGGATTATAAGTTTATTATAGAAAACATAAAAAGGAAGAGAGCTATAAATTAAATCTTAGCAATCTTCCTTTTTAATTGGATCGGAAAAACTAGAAAAAAATCTTGTAAAATAAGATGTATCCATTAATAAAGTGCTTGCTAATCTTTACTATTTTTACGATAAATGATATAATTAGCACGAAAATATAAGAGAAAAACATAAATTAAATATGAGATAAAAATGAAGAAAAATATATGAAAGAATAAATATAATGTATGGAGGAAAAATGGAAGATATTTATACATTAGGAATTGAATCAAGCTGTGATGAAACATCAGTAGCAATTGTAAAAAATGGTAGAGAAATATTATCTAATGTGATTGATACACAAATACCAATCCATGAAAAATATGGAGGTGTTGTACCAGAAATAGCATCTAGAAATCATATAGAAGCCATTTCTAGAGTAACCAAAAAAGCATTAGAGGAAGCGAATTTGACTTTAGAACAAATAGATGCCGTTACACCTACATATGGCCCAGGACTTGTTGGTGCTTTATTGGTAGGATTATCTTATGCAAAAGCATTGAGTTTTGCAATTGATAGACCATTAGTTGGTGTCAATCATATTCAAGGTCATATTGCAGCAAACTATATTACATATAAAGAACTAGAACCACCATTTTTATGTGTAATGATGTCAGGTGGTAACACACAAATTATACATGTAAAAGATTATACAAAATTTGAAGTTTTAGGCAAGACAAGAGATGATGCTATTGGAGAAGCATTTGATAAGGTAGCAAGAGTAGTGGGATTAGGATATCCTGGTGGACCTAAGGTAGACAAATTAGCACAAGAAGGAAAACCAACAATAGATTTACCAAAAACACATTTCGAAAATATGGATTTTAGTTTTAGTGGAATCAAAACAGCAGTGATTAATTTACATCATAAAAATCCAGAAATTGATAAAGCAGATTTATGTGCAAGCTTTGAAAAAACAGTGACAGAAATATTAATAGAAAATGTCAGTAAAGCAATTAAATTAACAGGAATTAAAACAATTGCATTAGCAGGTGGTGTATCAGCTAATAGTTATATAAGAAAAGCATTTATGGATTTAAAACAAGAAGGGATGGAAATATATATGCCAGATTTAAAACTATGCACAGATAATGCAGCCATGATTGCATCAGCTGGATATTATAACTATATGCAAGGAAAAAGAGATACATTAGATTTAAATGCAATACCAAATTTAAAGTTATAAGAAGTTTCATTTTATGAATATGTAAAATTTTGAATAAAATCATAATAAAAGCAGAGTTTTATATATCATAAAATGGTAATCAAATGAAATGGAGAAGATAGATGGCAATATATACAATAGGGGATCTTCATTTATCCTTTAATGAAAATAAACCAATGAGTGTTTTTGGGGAAAATTGGGAAGGATATGAAGAAAAAGTAAAAGAGAACTGGATAAGCTTGGTAAAAGAAAATGATTTAGTAGTTTTACCAGGAGATTTCTCCTGGTCAATGTATTTAAAAGATACATATAAAGATTTTGAATATCTAAATTCTTTACCAGGTAAAAAACTATTATTAAAGGGAAACCATGATTATTGGTGGTCTACAGTAAATAGCATGAGAAATTATATAAAAGAAAATAATTTTGAGAATATTGATTTTATATATAATAATGCTTATGAATTTGAAAATAAAGTGATTGTGGGAACAAGAGGTTGGTCATTTGGTGAAGATGATGAAAGCAAAAAAATGATTCAAAGAGAAGTGGCAAGATTAGAATTATCGATAAAAAATGGACTAGAGACTTATGGAGAAAACAAAGAAATAATAGCATTTTTACATTATCCACCAATCATCAATCAAAATATACAAAATAATGAAATGAATGAATTTATTAGAATGTTAAAAAAATATGATATAAAGAGATGCTATTATGGACATTTACATAGTATAGCTATAAAAGAAGCAGTAGAGGGAGAACATTTTGGAATTCATTTCAAGTTAGTTAGTGCAGATGCACTTGATTTTCATTTAGTAAAAGTAGAATAATTAATTGGTTGCCGAAGGGGACTGTAATTGAGCAAAAAAGTCTATTGACAAAAAAATAATGAATTGATAATATATACGTATAATGGGGGAAAAGTATGAATATATATCCAGATGCATATTTTAAAAGAGTAGAAGATATTAATATAGAATTTTTAAATAAGAATAAAATAAAAGCATTATTATTGGACGTAGATAATACATTGGTAGATCGTACAAAACAGATGACGGAAAGTGTCATAAAATGGGCTAAAGAATTAAAAGGTCAAGGTGTAAAATTATATATATTATCTAATACCAATGATAAAGAAAAAATTGAAAATATTGTAAAAAAGATAGATATACCATATCAACATTTTGCTATGAAACCACTAAAAAGAGGATTTAAAAAAGCACAAAAGGAATTAGGAGAAAAAAGTGAAAATATAGCTATTGTGGGAGACCAAATATTTACAGATGTCATTGGTGGAAAAAGATGCAATATGTATGCTATATTAGTAGAGCCAATACAAGAAAAAGATTTTTGGTATACCGCATGGAAAAGACCAATAGAGAATAAAATAAAAAATAAGATAAAATCAAAACAACTAGACAGAAGATAGGATGAAATTATCGAATAAGAAGGAAAAGAATAAAAAAGGAGAAAATAATGTATTACAATGATGTACATATAGCATATTACCTAATAGTTGCAATATTAGGCTTATTTGTAGGGCAATTAGTTGATTGGGTAAATAAGAGATTACCAGAATATAAAAAGTTTTTATCATTAGATATATTTAAAGAATATAAAAGAAATTTTAAACCAAACTATATATTGATGTTATTAACATCAGCAATTTATGTAACATTAGTTTATACATTTGGCATAAAAGATACATTCATTGCCAATTTAGATTTAATAAAATTCTTGATTTTAACGCCAATGTTGTTATCTGCATTTGTCATAGATTATAAATTCCAAATTATACCGAATAGATTGAATCTAACTATATTTGAAGTTGGATTAATATTTGCTTTTATATATGGACTATCAGATGTTGCAATTACTTTAAATATGCTATTAGGAATGTTAGCAGGTGCTGGAATTTTCTTATTAATCACATTAGTAGGTGGGCTATTTTATGGAAAAGAAGCAATGGGATTTGGTGATGTTAAATTAATGGGTGCATTAGGACTATATTTTGGATTGTCCAATATTGTAGTAATTACATTAATATCATTCTTAATAGGAGCAATTTTGAGTATAGGATTGTTAATTACAAAAGTAAAGAAAACAGATGAATATATACCATTTGGGCCATTTATTGTAATAGCAACATTTATTAGTATGTATATACCATTTGAAACAATAAAATTTGTATTAATGAAAATCTTTACATTAGGAATGTATAACTAAAATGTCCAATTGGGGACGTTTCTGTTTGGGACATTAAATGGTTAACTAATATCATATAGAGAAAAGTTTTTTGAAACCGAGATGTGTCTTTGGACAGGTTTATATTCTAGAAAAATGCATTTCCTAAAATATAAAAAATATAAATAATAAGAGGGGATGATACAATGAATCCTAAATTACAATGGTTAAGAAACAAAATGTCTAGTTTAGATTTACAAGGTTTAATTATATCCAATCCAATAAATATCAAATATTTGACAAATATAGATGCAGAAGGAATATTATTATTAACTAGAAAAGAAAATATTTATATAACAGATGCAAGATATATAGAGCATGTTCATAGTATATTAACATTGTATGATGAAATTATCGTCTATGATATGAATGATGTATCAAAAGAAGACTACGAAAATTTCTTTATGTTTTGTGAAAATGTTGGATTTGAAGAATATTATGTTACATATGCACAATATAAAGAATATATGAGAAAATATAAAATTAATAGTTTAGTAGAAACAGAACATATCATAGAAAAGCAAAGAATGATAAAAGATGAAGAAGAAATTAGTAATGTAAGAAAAGCATGTGAAATTACAGATAATTGTTTTTCATATATATTAGATTATATCAAACCAGGTATGACTGAAAAGCAAATTGCAAATGAAATTGAAGAATATTATAAACAAAGAACAGATGGCTTATCTTTTGATACCATTGTGGCATCTGGTGAAAATACTTCAAAACCACATGCTATTCCAACAGATAGAAAGATACAAGCCGTAGATATTATAACCATTGATATGGGGTGTAAGGTAAATGGCTATTGCTCAGATATGACTAGAACCTTTTTTGTAGGAGAAGTGCCAGAATATGTGAAACCAGTTTATGATTTGGTTTTAAAAAATCAAACACAGACAGCGGAAGATTTTAAAGATGGAGCAAGTACAAGGTTATTGACAAAAATGGTGGAAAATGACTTTAAGTTAAATGGGTATGATTTGATTCATAGTTTAGGTCATGGGGTAGGACTGGAAATACATGAAGCACCATATATTAGTTATAAGTCAGATACATTACTAAAAGAAAATATGATTGTGACAAATGAACCAGGAATCTATATTCCAGGAAAATTTGGAGTCAGAATAGAAGATACAGTACAAATTACAAAATTTGGTTGTATAAATTTAACCAATTCTGAGAAAAATTATATTGTAATATAAGAAAAGCATGCATAACGAAATCAAAGATTTCTATGCATAGATGTGAAGACTGCTTCGCAGTACTTCACAAATATAGGAAGCTTAACCTTGTTGTATAGAAAAAACATGTATAATAAAATGAAACTATTAAAAAGCAAAAAAGGCTTAAAATCAGCAAAATGCTTGATTTTTATTGAGAAATGTAGTAAAATATATAAAGTTTTGTAATAGTATTTGAAAAATGAAAGGAGAAATGAAAATGGCATCAGTATATTCAGCAGGAGATTTTAGAAATGGAACAACATTTGAAATGGAGGGAAATGTATATAGAATCGTAGAATTCCAACATGTTAAACCAGGAAAGGGATCTGCATTTGTAAGAACAAAATTAAAAAATGTTATCACAGGTGCAACATTAGAAAAAACATTTAACCCAGGAGATAAATTCCCAGCTGCACAAATAGAAAAGAAAACAATGCAATATTTATATAACGATGGTGGTTTATATTATTTCATGGATAATGAAACATATGACCAAATACCATTAAATGAAGAACAAATAGGTGATTGTTTAAAATATTTAAAAGAAAATATGGAAGTAACAATTCTTTCATATAAAGGAAATGTATTCGCAGTAGAACCACCTATATTTGTTGAACTAGAAGTTACATATACTGAACCTGGATTTAGTGGAAACACAACAACAACATCAGGAAAACCAGCAAAATTAGAAACAGGTTTAGAAATTCAAGTACCATTATTCGTTGAAATTGGAGATATCTTAAGAATAGATACTAGAACAGGCGAATATATGGAAAGAGTATAGAAAGGTGAATCTTAATGGCAAAGCTAAGAGAAGAATATAATAACTTTTTAAAAGATGTTGAGAAAAATTTAAAGAATAAAGAAGATTTAGAATATGTAAAAGTAAGATTTTCAATGTTTGTTGATAAAGTAATTGATGAAATGGATATGCTTGTAGATTATAAAACACAGAAAATGAATGAAATAGAACAAAAACAAAAAGAGATTGATGACAAAATGAGCAAAATGCAACAGATTATTGATAATATTGAAAAAGATATATATTCTGATGAAGGTTTTGATTTTGAAATCATTTGTCCATATTGTGATAATCAATTTGTGATAGATGTTGATGAAGACAAAACAGAAGTAGAATGTCCTGTCTGCAATAATATTATTGAATTAGATTGGTCAGGAGAAGTAGAAGAAGATGTAGGTTGTAATGGAAGTTGCTCAGGTTGTCATGGATGTGATGAAGAATCAGAGGAAGAGCAACAAGAGAACAATCAATCAATAGAAAACGAAAAAAAAGAAGAAAATAATGATGATGATATGTAAACAGAAATGAAAAGTGTCATAAATGGTTTAGCTATTTGTGGCACTTTTTGTTGAATAGGAAAAAGCAATTTTTCGCGTCGACAAATCTTTACGCTTCTTCGAGAACTTAAATATATATAGTTAAATTAGAAAAGTAGAGAAAGTACCAAACATATAAAAAACTAGAAAAAATTTAAAGGATTTTGATAATTACCATTTAATCGAATACCTAAATGAAGATGGGTACCAGTTGTGGCACCATTTGTAGGTTTTCCAGTAGAGTCGGAATATTGATTGCCTTTTACACCATAAACGTATTTAGGACCAACATGCCCAATGATTTGTCCTTGTTTTATTTTATCTCCAACTTTTACAATATAATTTGGAGAACAATGGCAATAGGTAACTTTGTAATTATCAAAAGACAGAGTAATGGTATATCCACCAGCACCTAAAAATTGTGTAAATGTAATTTCTCCATCAGCTACTGCAATCAACTTTGTTCCTTCAGGTGCAGGAATATCAATTCCAGAATGAGAGGAAGAGGCACCAGAAGTTGGGGAAACTCTTTTACCAAAATAGGAACTAATTCTTGTATATCCTGGAATAGGCCAAACAAAACCGTCTGGATTAATAGAAATAATTTCAGAATCTAAAGTATCTTGATAATAAAAACCATTAGAGTTAATCACAGGGGTAAAAAAGATGGTAATGAATAAAATTAAAAAAATTAGTATGTATATAAAAGATTTTATGTTTTGGAAAATAGAAATCACCTCATTTAAAATAATGAAAATACTAAAAATTTATTTATTGAAAAATAAGAAAATAATAAAAGCAATAGACTAAATTTAAAAGATTAAATAGAATTTGAAATCAAAATAAACATATTATTTATCAAATAAATCAGAATGAGAACCAGTTCGAAAAGCAGTTAAAATTAATTTATTTTTATTGATAGAATATATTAGAAGCCAATCAGGTTGTATATGACATTCTCGATATCCGTTTATACTTACCGAGTAAATAGTGGTCATTTATCACTCTTCTTTCTCTAAATCTTCCCACATTTCGTTTAAATCAGTATATTCTTTACTTAAATTTATACCTTTTTTTGCTTCTTCCATAGTTTTTATCGTTTCTGCATTTAATTTAGGTTTTCTTATTATAAAAGGAATACTATCAGTCAAAACCACTTGTTTTAAAAAAATAGTGACTGCTTCAGCAATATTCATTCCTAAATCATTTAAAGTTGATTCAACTTGTTTCTTTAATTCAGGTTCAATCCTTATATTTAACATATCTGTTTTAGCCATCGCTAAACACCTCCAATCATATTATAGTACAATTGTAATACAAAATAATTACAATGTCAATACAAATAATATATAATATGATTATATATTTATAAAGATACAAATATAGTAAAATTTATTTCGCTCCCAATGTGTCTCTATCTTAATGAAATTTAGAATTTTGATATAAAAAATAGAAACCATAAAACCGTTGCACAGTCTGGTTTCCATTATGGCAGGGGTAGTAGGATTCGAACCCACACAGGCGGTTTTGGAGACCGATGTGCTACCATTAACACTATACCCCTATAGATTTAAGACAATTAATATATTAGCATAAAAAAAATATTTTATCAATATTTTTTTGAAAAATTATTGACTTTTTTTTATAAACATAATAAAATATATAAAATTAATATCCACAGTGAAGAAGAAAAAATGTGATTATATTTATTTAAAGAGAGTTGGTGAAGGTGAAATACCAATAATAAATACACATGGGGAGCTTTGGAGTGGATTTAAAATGAAGGTGCTTAAAACTTTTAGTTTTAGGAATTAGGGTGGAAACGCGGAATATAACTTTCGTCCCTAGTATGGTTATACTAGGTGGATGGGAGTTTTTTTGTTTAAATCGATTAGATTCATCATCTAGCACATTTTCGTAATTCATTTCAAACCTTGATGTACCAAAAGTACACCTTCGGATTGAAATAAATCACAAAAATGCACTATATAATAAATCTAATCGATTTAAAGGAATAGAGGTAGATTCAGCATCTTGCACATTTTTTCAATTAAATACAAAAAAACTTTCATGTTACCAAGCAAATAAAATTAAAAGAGGAGGAATTGTTATGTTAAAATCAATGGATACTTTAGTAGCACTTTGCAAAAATAGGGGATATATTTACCCAGGTTCAGAAATTTATGGAGGATTAGCCAATACTTGGGATTATGGACCTTTAGGAAACGAACTAAAAAACAATGTAAAAATGGCATGGAGAAAGAAATTTATACAAGAAAGTAAATACAATGTAGGATTAGATGCAGCCATTTTAATGAATCCAACAACATGGGTAGCTTCAGGACATGTGGGTGGTTTCTCAGATCCATTAATTGATTGTAAAGAATGTAAAACAAGACATAGAGCAGATAAATTAATAGAGGAATGGGCACATGATAATGGAAAAGATATGATTGCTGATGGTATGTCAGATAAAGAGTTAATAGACTTTATTAACGAAAATAAAATACCATGTCCAAATTGTGGAAAAACAAATTTTACAGATATTAGAAAATTTAATTTAATGTTTAAAACATTCCAAGGAGTAACAGAAGATAAAACAGCAGAAATCTATTTAAGACCAGAAACAGCACAAGGTATATTTGTAAACTTTAAAAATGTAATGAGAACAACAAGAAGAAAATTACCAATGGGAATTGCACAAATAGGAAAAGCTTTTAGAAATGAAATTACACCTGGAAACTTCACATTTAGAACAAGAGAATTTGAACAAATGGAACTAGAATTCTTCTGTAAGCCAGGAACAGATTTAGAATGGCATGCATATTGGAAAGAATTCTGTAAAAATTGGTTATTAAATTTAGGAATCAAAGAAGAAAATATTAGATTAAGAGATCATTCAAAAGAAGAATTATCACACTATAGTAATGCAACAACAGATATTGAATTTACTTTCCCATTTGGTTGGGGAGAATTATGGGGAATTGCAGATAGAACAGACTTTGACTTAAAGAGTCATATGAATGTTTCAAAAGAAGACTTCACTTATACAGACCCAGAAACAAACGAAAAATATGTACCATATTGTATCGAACCATCTTTAGGAGCAGATAGAGTAGCATTAGCATTTTTATGTAATGCTTATGATGAAGAAGAAATTGGTGAAGGAGATACAAGAGTTGTATTACATTTACATCCAGTATTAGCACCATTCAAAATAGCAGTACTTCCATTGTCTAAAAAATTATCAGAAAAAGCACAAGAAGTACATGAAAAATTATCAAAGAAATTTATGTGTGATTATGATGAAACAGGAAGTATAGGAAAGAGATATAGAAGAGAAGATGAAATTGGTACACCATATTGTTTAACAGTAGATTTTGATACACTTGAAGATAATACGGTAACCATCAGAGATAGAGATACAATGGAACAAATTAGAATTCCAATTGATGATGTAGAAAAATGGTTAGAAGAAAAATTAGAATTCTAAATGTCCAATTGGGGACGTTTCTGTTTGGGACATTTTATGAACTTTAGGGAGATTCCTTAAAGTTCAATTTTTATTGAATAAGAAAAATACTATGATTTCTCTATATTTTATGATATATTAGATATACTACATTATAAGAGGTGAAAATATGAATAAAAAAGTGTATATGTTTGAAGCAATCATAAAAAAAGTTCCAGATATAGATGGAGCATATATTGAATTTCCTTATGATGTAGAAAAAGAATTTAACAAAAAACGAGTAAAAGTGCATGCAACATTTGATAAGGAACCATATGATGGAATTTTAGTAAGAATGGGAACACCTTGTCATATCATAGGAATTCGTAAAGATATCCGAAAAAAAATAGGAAAACAACCAGGAGATAAAATAAAAGTAACCATTAAAGAAAGAGAATAAGCATAAAGGAAGACAAGGTTGAAAAATAATTAGTGCAAAATCTAATTATTTTCCAACCAAGTTTGCAATTTAAGAAAGGAATACATAGAAAATGAACTACAGAATTGTAAATGGCTCTATTTCTTATGGAGCTGAAACGATATTAGAAGAAATTAATTTTGAAATAAAGGAAAAAGATAAAATAGCCATTGTTGGAAGAAATGGTGTAGGAAAAACGACTTTTTTGAATGCTATAATTGACAATGAGATTTTAGAAGAAGGCATTGGAGAAGAAAAGTTTCAAGTATATAAACAAGGAAATCCTGTTATTGGATATTTAAAACAAATGAATTTTGAAAATTCTAATAAAACCATGTTAGAGGAAATCTTAGAAGTTTATGAACCAATTTTAAATTTAGAAAACAGAATACAAGAAAAAGAAAAAGCATTGCAAGAAAATACGGATGAAAAATTGATAAAAGAATACACAAATGCCTTAGAACAATATGAAATACAGGGTGGATATCTATATAAAAAAGAATATGAAACAGCGATAAAAAAATTTGGTTTCAAAGAAGAGGATAAACATAAAAAAGTAAGTGAATTTTCTGGGGGACAACGAACAAAAATTGCTTTCTTAAAATTATTATTAAGCAAGCCAGATATCTTATTATTAGATGAGCCAACAAACCATCTAGATATTGTAGCGATTGAATGGTTAGAAAGTTATCTAAAAAATTATCCAAAAGCAGTTGTCATTGTATCACATGATAGAATGTTTCTAGATAAAATTGTTAATAAAGTATATGAGATAGAATATGCAAGCATGGTAGAATATACAGGAAATTATACAGATTTTGAAAGACAAAAAAGAGAAAATTATGAAAAACAATTAAAAGATTATGAATATCAACAAGCAGAAATCAAGAGACTACAAGCTATTGCAGATAGGTTTCGATATAAACCAACCAAAGCAAAAATGGCATTATCCAAATTAAAAAAGATTGAACAAATGACAATCATAGAAAAGCCAGAAGAATATGATTTAAAAACATTTTACGCGAATTTTGATGTAAAAGTACAAAGTGGAAAAATGGTAGTAAAAGTAGATAAGTTAGAAATTGGATATGATAAACCGATTGCAGAAGTATCTTTTGAATTGTATAAAGGAGAAAAACTAGCCATTATTGGAGAAAATGGAACAGGAAAGTCAACTTTGTTAAAAACATTAAATGGAAATATACCAAAAATAAAGGGCGAATTTGAATATGGATATCATGTGCAAAAAGGATATTTTGATCAACAGATGGAATTTTTAAATCCAGAAAATACCATATTTGAAGAAATATCTGAAACGTTTCCAGAATTAACAACAACGCAAGCAAGAACACTATTAGGAACATTTCTTTTTACAGGAGAAGATGTATTCAAGAAAATAAAGGTATTATCTGGAGGGGAAAGAGGACGTTTACAATTGTGTAAAATTCTAAAAAAACAGCCTAATGTCTTATTGCTAGATGAGCCAACTAATCACATGGATATTGTGGGAAAAGAAAGTTTAGAAAATATATTAAAAGAATATACAGGAACTTTGATTTTTGTTTCTCATGATCGATATTTTGTGAATAAACTTGCAGATTGTATATTAGAATTTGATGATGGAAAAGTAACATTTTATAAAAAGAATTATCAAGAATTTTTAGAATATAAAGAAAATCGAGAAAATACAATTGATGAAACAAAAGAAGTAGGAGAAAATACAAAACAGGTAAAAGATAAGAAAAAGGAAAACAATCCATATTTTATAGAAAAAGAAAGAAATCGAATTCAGAATAAGATGAATAAAATTGAACAAGAGATTAATGATAAGGAAAAGAAAATTCAAGATATTGAAAAAGAGATGTTGAAAGAAGATATTTCTTCGGATTATATAAAACTAAATGAATTACAGGAGAAAATACAAAAAATTAATCAAGAAATAGAAGAGAAAATGCAAGAATGGGAGAATTTGAATGATGAACTTTAAAGTTCATCTTTTTGCTTTTTTGAGAACATAAATACATATAGTTACATTAGGAAAGTAGAGAAAAATTTTCAGAAAACGACATTTGACTTTTCGAATAAGCATTGAAATTTAAAGAAAAACTATTGAAATTTCCATAAAAAGGTTATATAATATTAGAGTTGGAATTTAGTGATTTGGGAGGATGTAAAATGGTAAAAATAGCATTTTTTGATACAAAAAATTATGACAAAGAAGTATTTAATAAATACAATAAGGAATACAAATATGATATTACCTATTTTGAATCAAAATTAAATAGTGAAACAGCACCATTAACCAAAGGTTTTGATGTTGTATGCATTTTCGTAAATGATAAAGCAGATGCCAAAACATTAAAAATATTAGAAGAAAATGGTGTTAAGGTATTAGCATTAAGATGTGCTGGATTTAATAATGTTGCAATAGAAGAGAAAGGTAATTTAAAAATTGTGCGTGTACCACAATATTCACCATATGCAGTTGCAGAACATGCTGTTGGTTTATTGTTAAGTATTAATAGAAAATTATATAAATCATATCAAAGAACTAGAAAGTATAATTTTTCTTTGGATGGATTATTAGGATTTGATATTCATGGTAAAACAGTAGGTGTTATTGGTACAGGAAGAATTGGAAAAGCTTTCATTAATATTATGAAAGGATTTGGAACAAGAATTATTGCTTATGATACTTATCAAGATGAAAAATTTAGAGAAGAAGTTGGATTTGAATATGTAGATTTAGATACATTATACAAAGAATCTGATATTATTTCTTTACATTGTCCATTATTAAAAGATACAGAAAAGATGATTAATAAAGAAAGTATAGCAAAAATGAAAAAAGGCGTTATTATCATTAACTGTAGTAGAGGAAAATTAATCAATACAAATGATCTTGTTCAAAAACTATCAGAAGGCAAAATTGGTGGAGTAGGATTAGATGTATATGAAGATGAAGAAGAATTTTTCTTAAGAGATATGTCTAATAGTTATATAAGAGATAAAAATCTATCTATATTACTTTCTATGCCAAATGTATTTATTACTTCTCATCAAGCATTCTTTACTAAAGAAGCTTTAAATAAAATTGCCAGTGATACATTAGAAAATATAAAAAAAGAAATAGAAACAGGGACTTGTGAAAATGAACTTTAAAGGATAGAGGGAATTTGGGGACGGACCCATTTTTCCCTTTTTTCAAATTTAATTAAGATAAAAAAAATATAGAATATAAAAATTGTGTAATGATTTTATATTCTATATTTTTTATATTTCGATTAAAAAAGGGGAAGATGAATCAGTTCCAAATCCTCCAAAATGTCCCAAACAGAAACGTCCCCAATTGGATATTAATTATATAAATTTCTTTCATATAAATCTTGGATAAATACATCTTTTTCTTCAAAATTGTCAATAAAACCTACTTTTGCTATATTGTCATTGACTCCTTGAATCCATACAGGTCTATCATCATAAAAAACATCACATTTTTCTTTATTTGCTAATATAGAATTAATTCTAGAAATATCCATAAGAAATCCCTCCCATAAAATTATACTAATAAAAATATATCCAAAAAGATAACTTTATATTCATAAAAAATATGTTTTTAGAGAAGAAAAAGAAGTGATAAGAATTTTTTATTTTAATTAAAATATATTTTTTGAACATTTGAACACGTTTTACATGCTTGACTTACATACAGATTTCATATACAATGAATTAGGGAAGAACTAAAGGAGGAATTATATGAAAATACAATATAAAGATAAAGTAATGGAATTTGATAAACCAATGACAATTAATGAATTATTAAAAGAAGAAATTGAAAATAGCGAGTATACAGTAGTAGCTGCTGTTTTTAATAATGAATATAAAAATTTAGAATCTATAATAGCAGAAGACGGAAAAATAGAATTAATTGATATTTCTTCAAAAGAAGGAATGAAGGTATATAGAAGAACATTAGTATATATAGTGGGAAAAGCATTTGAGAACTTATGTCCTGATAAGAAAATGGAAGTGAACTATCAATTATCAAATTCTATGTTTTGTGATTTAATAGATGAAGAAGTAACAGATGAATTTTTAGAAGAATTAGCACAAGAAGTAAGAAGAATTGTGAAAGAAGATTTGCCTATCAGACAAGTCATTATGAATAGAGAAGAAGCAACAAAATTTTTTAATGAAACAGAGACATCAAAGGGAAGATTACAATTAGATTTAGAAGGCAATAATGAAATCTTTATGTATTATTGTGAGGATTATTATAACTATTGTTATGGAACATTAGCTAATCGAACAGGAATTGCAAAAATATTTGAAATTGTAAAATATAATGATGGATTTTTAATAAGATATCCAAGTCAAAATGATCCAGAAAAAATGCCTAAGTTTGTAAAAAATAAGAAATTAGCTTGGGCTATGGAAGAATATGATGATATCAATAAAATTATGAAAATCGAAAGAGTGTATCGTATAAATGAAGCAATAAAAGAAGGAACAATTAAAGATATTATTCTTTTAGCAGAAGCTTTACATGAAAAGAAAATCGCAAAGATTGCAGATAATATAGCTAAAAACAAAAATATAAAGATGATATTGATTGCAGGTCCTTCATCATCAGGAAAAACAACTTTTGCACAAAGATTAGGAATTCAGTTAAAGTTAAATAGAATAAAACCAGTAACCATTTCTGTGGATAATTATTTTGTAGAAAGAAAAGATACACCAAGAGATGAAAATGGTGAATATGATTTTGAATGTTTAGAAGCAATAGATTTAGAATTATTTAATAATCATTTAACTAGATTATTAAATGGTGAAGAAGTAGAAATGCCAGAATTTGATTTCTTTGAAGGTACAAAAAGATATAATGGTAAGAAATTAAAATTAGAAAAAGATGAAGTATTAGTAATAGAAGGAATACATTGTTTAAATGATAAATTAACAAGTAAGATACCAGCAGAGCAAAAATATAAAATATATATTAGTGCATTAACGGTATTGAATTTAGACAGATTTAATAGAATATCTACAACAGACACAAGGTTAATTAGAAGAATTGTAAGAGATTATCAGTTTAGAGGATATTCAGCAAAACATACAATTGCAAGTTGGAATAAAGTAAATGAGGGGGAAAAGAAAAATATATTTCCATTTCAAGAAGAATCTAACTTTATATTTAATACATCATTAGTATATGAAATTGGAGCTTTGAAACCAATTATCATGCCATTGCTAAAAGAAATTACCAAAGAAGACCCAGAATACGCAGAGGCTTTTAGAATAATGAATATGTTAAAATATTTTGAAGAAATACCGAAAGAATACGTACCAAATAACTCTCTATTAAAAGAATTTTTAGGTGGTGGAGATTTCAAATATTAGTGTTCATTTTGGGGCAATTGGGGACGTTTCCGTTTGGACATTTTCATCTCTTCTTGATTTTCGGAACGATAATGTGTTACAAAAAATATGAAATATATTCTTTTCGATTTATATGAAATTTAATTAAAAATGTCCAAACGGAAACGTCCCCAATTGCCCCAAAATGCAAAAAGGAGAAGAGATGGAAAATAGAAGATTTACAGAAATAGATGAGGAATTTATATGTGAAAATTGTGGAAAAAAAGTATCAAAACTAGGATATTCTTGTCGTGATCATTGTCCATATTGTTTACATTCAAAACATGTAGATAAAAATCCAGGAGACAGACAAGAAACTTGTCATGGGGACTTGGAACCAGTTTCTTTAGAAATTGATGGAAAAAAAGGTTATGTTATTATTTATAAATGTAAAACATGTGGAGCAATTAGAAAAAACAAAGCGGCAAAAGATGATAATATGGATTTAATTATAGATTTAAGCAGTAAACAAATCTGAACAATGGGGACGTGCCAAAACGGTCAAAAATTGAACAAAAGGGACAGACCTATCAAATTTAAGGTCTGTCCCTTTTGTTCAATTTTTGACCGTTTTAGCACGTCCCTAACATACCTAACATATCAAATTTCTTTATTCAAGTTTCCGTTTGTGTAGTTGCTACCGTCAAATCTTTGATTATTATGTACTCTATGAATAATCTCATTTATTTCTTCTATGGTTTCATCTAGTATATCGATTCTTGCATAATCAATATTGAATTCTTTTGGATAGATGGAAGTGATTTTACTATTAAAAATCGTTGTAACAGTTTGAATATTATCTGGTAAAATTCTAAATTTCATATGTAAACGGTCTTTTAGTTCATATATATTATTTGTGATACATCTTTGCTTACAAGTTGGATAACATTTATCGGTTTCTCCTAAAAGACAATAATTCATATTTAAGAGTGGTGTTCTACCATAGACGATTAATTCATTTGGTAAATCTACACAAGTACTTAAATCATGAATGATTTCTCTATTTAATTCAGGAGATATGGTATATCGGCAAATTCCTAAATTTTTTAATTCTTTTATTGTATTTGAATTATACACATTAAAGGTGTAATTCGTAATTAATTCTAAATTTTTATTAAGGTCAGCAAAAAGAGTATTTAATAATTTTATATTACAGATATTTGAAATGACAAATCCTTTAATATGATAGTTATTTAAAGTGGTTTCTATATTGCTAGACAACAGGTTTTTATAATTTGATTTTACAATAGTTGGCATATAGATATATACATTAAATTTGTCATCTAAAATATGTAAAATTTCTTGATAGTCTTTCATAGAAAAATATTTTAAAGGTATATATACATTTTCAATGTCTTGAAGTTGTGTATAGTCAAAATTTGTATGTAAGATGTTTAATAAAAGAGATAACCTTGTCTTTTTTATAGAAGATTTCTGACTATCATGTTGTTCTTTTTCTAATTTATCCATCATATTATTTTCGTTTTTACTTTTATTGACTTTTTTATCTGTTATAGAATAGGTTCTTGTCATTACATTAATGGCATACTGTTCTACCATTTGTAAAATGGTTCTTCTTAAATCATTTAAAGTACTTAATTTAGGAATAAATACATTATGATCTAAGTCAATATCTAGTGTTTTAAAAGCATAAGGGGTAGAACCTGTTTTAGAAAATTGTGAGATAATGGTATTTTTATCCATTGGTCTTGTTTTTGCTTTTAAAGGAATGATATCACTTGTATAGTGTATTTTTAAACCTTTATATAATTCAATGTTACTAGCTGATGTAACTGTAATCGATATTGGTTTATTTTCTTTTATAACAATATGGCAATTTAAAAGTACTTTTCGATTTTCTTTTGAACAACTATTTTGTGCCAAGAGATTTAATTTTTTAGAGCTCATTTTGTAAATTTGATTACCTAATTTGATATTTCCTTTCATTCTACCAATGACAACTGTTTGACCAATTTCAGTAAATTTAATATTTTTCATATTGGTATCCATTAATTCAGAAATAGTATAAGTTCCTTGTTCTTTTTCTATAGAGATGGTATCTCCAATACCAATTGGTTCATTTAGTTTAACTGTAATATATCCTTTTTTATGATTATATTTTTGTATTTTACCTAGGAATAATCCCATATTATTTGGTTTTTCTTTAAATACTAAATTTCGGTTAGCTTCATTACTTAAATGTCCAGAAGAAGACATACCTCTGTTAAATACTTGTAGCAATTCTTTTTTATCATTTTCATCAATTACATATTCATTATCAGATAAGGCTAAATCTATATATTTTCTATAAATTCTGGTAACAGTTGCTACATATTCAGGTGATTTCATACGACCTTCAATTTTAAAAGATTTTACACCAGCTCGTATCAAATCAGGAATGAACTCTAAACCACATAAATCTCGTGTACTTAATAAATATCCAGAGTTAATTGTTTTATTGTTTTCTAATAATTCAAAAGGAAGTCTACAAGGACCTGCACATTTTCCTCTGTTTCCAGAACGTCCACCTAACATACTAGAAAATAGACATTGTCCAGAATAGGAGATACAAAGTGCGCCATGGATAAAGGTTTCTATTTCAATATTTGTATTTTTACAAATATAATCAATTTCATTAACAGAAAGCTCTCTAGCAAGAACAACTCTTTTAAAACCAAGTTCTTGTAATTCTAAAGCTCCATTTAGGTTATGGACAGTCATTTGCGTACTACCATGAATTGGTAAATCTGGAAATGCTCTCATAAGTGCCATAGCCAATCCTAAATCCTGAACAATAATGGCATCAATTCCAAATTCGTATGCTTTTTTTGCTACATTCATAGCAGATTCAAATTCTGTATCTGTTACTAAAGTGTTTAATGTTAAATGAGTTTTGACACCACGAATTTTTGCATATTGAATGGCTTTTTCTAAATCTTCAAGAGAAAAATTAGTAGCAAAAGCTCGGGCACTAAAAATATCGGCACCAAAATATACGCTGTTAGCACCGTTTTGGACAGCAGCTTTTAAACATTCAAAATCACCAACAGGAGAAAGTAATTCTACCATAATTTCACCACCTTTTTCGTTTTATACTATATATATTATTTCGAAACATCTTTTTTTATCAATTTTACCTAATTATACCATAAAATGCTTGAAAATTCTAGGTTACATAAAGTTAGGACAAAAGAAGAGAAAAATAGTTCATTTTTTATTGTCAGATAAAATAAAATATTGTATAATATTTTAGAAAATGAGGGAGTAGTTAGCATAGAATATGTAATAAAGTCAACATACTGATAAACAACATCTGGCTTTATTTTAAATAAAGAGACTTGTTTGCAGAAATTGCAGGCAAAGTCTTTTTTGTTGGATAGGAAAAAGCAATTTTTCGCGTTGACAAATCTTTACGCTCCTTCGAGAACTTAAATATATATAGTTAATTTAGAAAAGCAGAGAAAAGTTCTCGCGAATCTAGCTCTAAATTTGACAGGTAAATTGGAGGAATAAAAATGGGAATATTAGAAATTGTATTAATTGGACTAGGATTGGCAATGGATGCTTTTGCAGTATCTGTATGTAAAGGATTGTCTATGAAAACATTAAGTTGGAAAAAGGGAATTATCATAGCACTATATTTTGGAATTTTTCAAATGTTAATGCCAGTAATTGGATATTTTCTAGGAACAGCTTTTGAAGGTTTTGTAACAAGTGTTGACCATTGGATTGCTTTTATATTATTGGCTTTAATTGGAGGAAATATGATAAAAGAATCCTTTAGTAAGGAAAGCAGTGAAAAGTGTAATGATTGTGTAGATTTTAAAACAATGGTTATTTTAGCGATTGCAACGAGTATTGATGCATTAGCAGTGGGAATTACATTTGCTTTTTTACAAACCAATATAGTATTAGCAGTAACGATTATTGGAGTAATCACTTTTTTCATATCTTTAATAGGAGTAAAAATAGGCAATACATTTGGAAACAAATATGAAAAAAAGGCAGAATTTATTGGTGGTTTTATTTTAATCTTAATAGGTGTCAAAATATTATTAGAACATTTAGGAATTTTTTAATAGCATTATTTTACCCACAACAAACAAAAATGTGATTTAAACAGCAAAAAAAACTGCAAAAATGTGATAAAAACAATAAAAAACTTTGCAAAAGTGTGATTATATGGTATAATGATAATAGATAATGTATATATTATAGATGGGAAGTGTTGCCAAATGAAAAGATTTATAATGGAAAAATTAATAAAATGGAAAGATAGTAAATATAGAAAACCATTAATTCTAAAAGGCGCTAGACAAGTAGGAAAAACATATATTATAAAACAATTTGGAGAAGAGAATTATGAAGGTATTGCTTATTTCAACTTTGATCATGATGAAGATTTGCAAAATTTGTTTGTCAATACAAAAGATCCCAAAAGAATACTAGAGCAATTAGCATTCATATATGGAAAAGCAATATTACCAGAAAAGACATTGATATTTTTTGATGAGATACAAGAATGTCCAGATGCTTTAAATAGTTTAAAATATTTTCAAGAAGAGGCAAATGAATATCATATTATTTGTGCAGGAAGTTTGTTGGGAATAAGATTGTCGCATACATCCTTTCCAGTTGGAAAAGTAGAATTTTTGAATATGTATCCAATGTCTTTTAGTGAATTTCTAATTGCGGATAATTGTGAAAATCTAGTTGACTACATGAAATCTATTACAAAAGTTGAAAATATTCCAGAAATATTTTTTAATCAATTAGAGGAAAAATTAAAAGCATATTTCATTATCGGAGGAATGCCAGAAGTTGTGTATTCATGGGTGAATGAAAAAAATATGGAATTAGTAAATGCAATACAAGAAAATATATTAAAAGCCTATGAAAGCGATTTTTCAAAACATACGCAAAATCATGAAGCAAATAAAATTTCTTTAACATGGAATAGTATACCATCACAATTAGCAAAGGAAAATAAGAAGTTTTTATATCAAACGATAAAAGAAGGAGCACGTGCAAGAGAATATGAAAGTGCTTTAAACTGGTTAAATGATGCAAATTTGATATATAAAGTATATAATGTTAACAAGACAGATTTTCCATTAAAAGCATATCATGATTTAAGTTGTTTTAAAATCTATATGAATGATGTAGGATTACTTAGAAGAATGGCAAATTTAGATAGTAGAATTGTGATAGAAGGAGATAAACTATTTGAAGAATTTAAAGGTGCTTTTACAGAAAATTATGTATTAAATATGCTAACAATACTTTACGAAGAAGTTCCAAATTATTTTACTTTTGATAGATATGAAATAGACTTTGTGATTCAAAATAAAAATAGAATTATACCAATAGAGGTAAAATCTAATAAATCAACCAATAATAGTAGTTTGACAAAATATAATGAAAAATTTAATAATAACATATCCATTAGATTATCAATGAATAATTTAAAAAAGGATGATAAAGTTTTAAACATACCGTTATTTTTGATAGAATATATGGAGAATCTAATAGACTGAATATTATTAAAAAATAAGAAATAGAAAATCATGTTAGTCAATATGTGATTTTCTATTTTTGACTTTTATCAAAAGAATAAAATAAACAAAAATTTTCTTAATTTATTTCATTTTGTTCGCTTGAAATGTCAAAAAAATAGTATATAATAGAGAACATAGGAAAGAGAAAAACAAAGGAGCAAAGATAGATGCAAGAAACGGTAAAAACAAAAAAAGTAGGAGAAATATTTCGAGACTATCAAACAAAATCCAATATACAATATGCGAATATCCAAGGATTAAATGTGGTGAAAAAGACAAATACTTTGCAAGTCATATTGTATTTTGACGAATATATAGAAATCAAAGAACTATGGTTTTTTGAAAAATTTTTAATCGATAGATTTCATTTTGAACATATTGATATGATTATAAAATATCATGAAGGTGTTATATTAAAAGATATTCAAACAGAATGGAGAAATATTATTGCTTATATGGCACATAAATATCCATTGATGAAACCAATGCTTTTATTGAAAAGTGATGTAGAGGTAGATGGAAATGAAGTGAATATCAAAATGCATATTCGAGGAGCAGATTTTCTAAAGGCCAAGAAGACAGATAAAGAACTAGAAAAATTATTAAAAAATCTATTTGGAAAAGAATATAAAGTAAATCTACAAGAACAATTATCCAAAGAAGAGATTGAAGAAATACGAGAAGAAATCAAACAAGTAGAAGAAAAAGCCATTGCCCATATCGAGGAAATAAATGCTGAAAAACAAAGAGAAAATGCAAACAATGAAAACCATGGTGAATATGGAAATGTACCAGAATACAATGATCCAGATTATGTACCACCTACAGATATGGAAGGATATATTCCAGAAGAGGCTATGGATGGAATGCCACCAATAGAAGAGGAAGACTTTCAAGAACAAGAATACATAATGGGAAAACCATCAAAAGCAAAAGAAAATAAAGTGGCAATAAAAGATATTACAGCAAGTAATTCTAGAATTACGATTGAAGGAAGAGTTTTAACAAGTGAATGCCGTGAAACTAGAACAGGAAAAGGAATGTTAATATTTGATATTTATGATGGAACAGGAACGATTACTTGTAAATCTTTTGCAAAAGATGCAGCTGAGGGAAAAGAAATTATCGATAAAATTCAAGAGGCAAAAGTAATTAAAGCAGTTGGAAAAGCAGGATTAGATGCATATGCCGGAGATGTAACCATTATGGCCAATACTGTTATGGTAAGTCATATGGATGTGCCAGAATTACCAGAAGAAGATGAAAGTACGCCTCTAATATTGGGAATGAATCCCAATATTACGGAACCATTGGTAAAGATTGCAGAATTAAATGTAGATGATGGAAAAGTCTCTATTGAAGGTGAAGTCATTGATATGGAAGATAGAGAACTAAAGTCAGGAAAAACCTTGCTTAGTTTTGATATCTATGATGGAACTAGCAGTATGACTTGTAAAGCATTTTTAAATAAAGATAATAGTAAACGAGTAATCAAAAGAATCAAAAATGCCAAAGGATTAAAAATAGCAGGAACAGCACAAATGGATTCTTTCTCAAATGAATTAACCATTATGGCAAATACGATAGTAGAAGGAGAAGGGGTTAAAAAGAAAATCAGAGAAGACCATGCAGAAGTTAAAAGAATAGAACTTCACATGCATACAAAAATGAGTCAAATGGATGCCATGACCTCAGCAACAGAGTTAATCAAAAGAGCTATGAAATGGGGAATGAAATCGATTGCCATTACAGACCATGGTGTTGTGCAAGCGTTTCCAGAAGCACATAAAATGCTAGGATATGATAATCCAGATATGAAGATCATTTATGGAGTAGAAGCATATCTAGCACCAGATAATACGAAAACAGTATATAATGGAAAGAAACAAAGTATTGATACCACTTATTGTGTATTAGACTTGGAAACAACTGGATTTTCTGCAACCACTGAGAAAATTACAGAAATCGGTGTGATGAAGGTAAAAGATGGCGAAGTCATTGATGAGTTTAGCTGTTTTGTAAATCCTGAAAAACATATCCCAGAAAGAGTCACAGAAGTTACTAACATTACAGACGAAATGGTAAAAGATGCAGAAACGATTGATAAAGTATTTCCAAAATTATTAGCATTTTTGGGAGATGATAAAGAAACCGTTATTGTAGCACATAATGCAAATTTTGATGTCGGATTTTTAAAACAAAATGCAAAAGTATTAGGATATAATTTTGATTATACATATTTAGATACTTTAAGTTTAGCAAAAGATTTATTTCCAGACTACAAGAAATACAAATTAGGAAAGATTGCAGAAAACTTAGGGATTAAAGTTGAAGTAGCACACCGTGCGCTAGACGATGTGGATACAACTGTAAAAGTATTTAAAGTGATGGTAGATATGTTAAAGAAAAAAGGAGCAACGATTGTAGAAGATATTGATAGAGTGGCAGCAAGTGAAGAAGCAAAAAAAGAGGAATACAAAAAACTAAAAACCTATCATGCAATTATCTTAGCCAAAAACTATGTGGGATTAAAGAATTTATATAAATTAGTATCTTTATCACACTTACATTATTTTTATAGAAAACCACGTATCTTAAAAAGTCTGTATAAAAAATATTCAGAAGGATTGATACTTGGAAGTGCATGTGAAGCAGGGGAATTATACCAAGCAATCGAACTTGGAAAAACAGATGAAGAAATCGAAGAAATTGCCAATGACTATGACTATTTAGAAATCCAACCAACTGGAAATAATCAATTTTTGATTCGAAATGGAACGGTTGCAGATGAAGAAGCATTAAGAGATATTAATAGAAAAATTGTAGAATTGGGAGAAAAATTAAATAAACCAGTTGTAGCTACTTGTGATGTGCATTTTATGGATCCACAGGATGAAATTTATAGACGTATCTTAGAAGCAGGACAAAAATATGATGATGCAGATAATCAAGCACCACTTTACTTAAGAACAACAGAAGAGATGCTAGAAGAATTTAGTTATTTAGGAAAAGAAAAAGCTTATGAAGTGGTTGTTACAAATACGAATAAAATATCAGATATGTGTGAACAAATTAGTCCCATATCGCCAGAAAAATGTCCACCACATATTCCAGGTTGTGAGCAAACCATAAAAGATATTGCTTATAATAAAGCCCATGAATTATATGGAGATCCATTGCCAGAAATTGTGCAAACAAGATTAGATAAAGAATTAGATTCTATTATTAAAAATGGATTTTCCGTTATGTATATTATTGCTCAAAAACTGGTATGGAAATCAAATGAAGATGGATATATTGTAGGATCCAGAGGGTCTGTTGGTTCATCATTTGTGGCAAACATGACAGGAATCACAGAAGTAAATTCACTTCCAGCACATTATCGATGTCCAAATTGTAAATATTCAGATTTTACTGATTATGGTGTAAAAAATGGATTTGACTTACCAGATAAAGAATGTCCAAAGTGTGGACACAAATTAGACAAGGATGGAATGGATATTCCATTTGAAACTTTCCTTGGATTTAATGGAGATAAAGAGCCAGATATTGACTTAAACTTCTCAGGAGAATATCAAGCAAAAGCCCATAAATATACAGAAGTTATCTTTGGAAAAGGAACGACATTTAAGGCAGGAACGATTGGTACAGTGGCTGATAAAACAGCTTTTGGATATGTAAAAAATTATTATGAAGAAAGACATATACCAATTAATCAAGCAGAGATTAAAAGACTATCACATGGTTGCACAGGAATTAAAAGAACAACAGGACAACATCCAGGAGGAATTATCGTTGTACCAAAAGGAAGAGAAATTTATGAATTTTGTCCAGTACAACACCCGGCAGATGACCCAAATTCTGATATTATTACAACTCATTTTGATTATCACTCAATCGACCAAAACTTGTTAAAACTAGATATACTAGGACACGACGATCCTACTGTTATTAGAATGTTACAAGATATTACAGGAATAGACCCAACAAAAATACCACTAGATGATAAAGCAACTATGTCTATTTTTAGTTCAACAGATGCTTTAGGTGTTACACCAAAACAGATTGGTTCAGAAGTAGGCAGTTATGGTATACCTGAATTTGGAACAAAGTTTGTAAGAGGAATGTTGGTAGATACAAGACCAACCACATTTGATGAGTTAATTCGTATTTCACGGATTATCACATGGTACAGATGTATGGCTTGGAAATGCACAAAGCTTAATTGAAGACGGAACGGTAACTTTAACAGAAGCAATCTGTTGTCGTGATGACATTATGATATATTTAATTAAACAAGGATTACCACCAAATTCTGCTTTCAAAATCATGGAAACTGTACGTAAAGGAAAAGCATTGAAAGACCCAGCAAAATGGAAAGAATATACAGATTTAATGAGAGAACATAATGTACCAGAATGGTATATCAAATCTTGTGAAAAGATAAAATATATGTTCCCAAAAGCGCATGCAGCAGCCTATGTAACAAATGCCTTTAGAATTGCATGGTTTAAAGTACATGAACCAAAGGCATATTATGCAGCATTTTTCTCTATCAGAGCATCAGATGAATTTGATAGTGAAATCATGACATTTGGAGAAGAAAAAGTAAAAAATAAAATGAAAGAAATCGATTTACAAGGAAATAATGCATCACAAAAAGATAAAGCGATGTATCCTGTCTTAGAACTTGTCTTAGAGATGTATGAAAGAGGAATCAAATTCTTACCAATTGACCTATATAAATCAAGTGCTACAAAATTCATTGTAGAAGAAGATGGAATACGTCCACCACTAAATAGTATTGCAGGACTTGGAACAGTAGCAGCACAAGGAATTGAAAATGCAAGAAAAGACGGAAAATTCATGTCAATCGATGATATGAAAATTCGATCAAAAGTAGGAGATTCCGTAGCAGATTTATTAAAGAAATTTGGATGCTTAGATGGTATGAGCCAAAGTAATCAATTAAGTTTATTTGGATAATGTCCTTTTGGGGACGTTTCTGTTTGGGATATTTTTATGTAAATCTTTAACCTACGATGATTTGACCTGTTTCCAATATTTTCAAAAGATAATACGTAGGTCAATAATTAAGTATGCAAATTATTTCTAAAAAATGGATGTTAGAAAATAAAAGAAATAAAAAATAAAAGAGGAAAAAATGATAAGTTATATAATGTTTGCAATTTTTATATATGGATTTTTTGTGGCAATAGGTGTTACAGTTACATTTGTAAGAAAGGGAAAAATAGACCCACACAAAATATGGCTAGCAACAATTCCAATATATCTTGTACTTGCGACGATTCCGTTTCTATTTGTGAATGCTTTGTTCGGAAATGGATTTATGATTTTAACAACTGTTACAATTATTGGATATATAGTTATTAGGATTGGAATTGATATATATAATAAAATAAAAGTGAAATTAGCAAGAGATGTGGGGATTTATGTTAGAGATATAGAAGTAGAATATAGTCCAGCAGTACTTTCTTATTTACAAAATCAAAAAATAGAAAAGAAAAAAGATTTGGTAGCTTGTATATTAAATTTATGTGCGAAAGGGTTTCTTAAAATAGAAAAAAAGGAAGAATATCATTATGAATTAATAGCGTTAAGAAATCAAGATAATGAAACATTAAAAAAAGATGAAAAGTATCTATATGATAAGATTTGTAAAAAAGAAAAGATAAATATGAACACATGGATACGATATGTAATAGAAGAATTTGAAAGCTATCATTTTATAAAAGAAACAAAAATACGTTTAAGTACAGTATTTCTATTCCTATATATTGGGATTTTAATCATTGGAGCTATATATGCTGCAATAAGTGGAAATAATCAAATCAGTGATGAAATGTTTAATATGATATTTGTTCCATTTTTTGTTGCTTTTGAACTTACTATATTAGAACCACTCATAAGAGAAGTATTACGTTATTTAAGAAAAGGAGAATATTTAGATGGTACTTATACTATAAAAGGTGCTAAGGAAATGAAACAATGGGACAAGTATAAAAAGTTTTTGGAAGATTATACATTATTAAAAGATAAACCACTAGAAAGTGTAACTGTGTTAGAAAACCATCTTGCCTATGCAACTGTATTAAATGTAAATACAAGTTATACCAAAAGTTTTATAGAACAATTAGAAGTAACATATAAAATTAATTTAGATTATATAAATAATATGTTAGAAGAAATAAATGAAGAAGCTTAGGCTTCTTTTTTTTTGAATAAGAGTCCGAAAATGAAAGAATCATATTTTAAGGTTTTTCCATGATTAAATGGGATAAATCACGTTTTTTATTCAATAAAAACATGATGATATGGAATAAAATGTATGGAAATACAAATACTATACATAAAAGAGGACGGGAAAAGAAATTATGGTCGAAAAATTAGAGAGAGGAGATTTATTAGATGAAAAGAAGAAAACAACAATTTATTCAAAGCTATCACGGAATTACACTTATTGCACTTGTTATTACCATTATCATATTATTGATTTTAGCAGGTGTTTCGATTTCTACCATAACTGGAGATAATGGAATTTTATCAAAAGCAAGAGAAGCGAAAGAAAAAACAGGACAAGCAAATGCAGAAGAACAAGTAGAAATTGCTGTGACAGGAAGTATAGGAACAGATGGAAAAATAAATAATAAAGATTTAAAAACAAACTTAGATCAAATAGAAAATATAACAGGAGTACCAGATGAAATAACAGATAGCAGCTTTCCTCTAACAGTGAAGGTGGATGGATATGATGTGACAATCAAAAAAGATGGGAGTGTTATGCTAGGTGAATATGTAGCACCTGGAAATCCAGATAAAACAACAGGCATATTTAAAGAAACAAGTACAATGAATGGAAAGCAAGGAAATAAAAACAATCCAGTTATCCCAGAAGGATTTAAGCCTGTAAATGTGGGAGAAGCTACTTGGGGAGATGGAACAACTGAGCCACCTGGTATTAATGAGGGATTAGTTATAGAAGACGGCGAAGGAAATCAATATGTATGGGTACCAGTAGATGGAGTATTAGGAGATAATGGAATAACTGTTCAAAATGCAGTAAATGGAGAAGTGATACTAGGAAGATATGTTTTTAACTATAAGGGAGAAATAAATACAACTGAAACACCAGAAACCTTAGATGGAAAAATAACAGAGTTTACCAGTGAAGGTTATGTCGAAAATTCAACAGGCGACGGAAATACACCAGCAAAGGACTTAGAAGGATTTATAAATAGTGTAAGACAAAATGGTGGATATTATATGGCAAGATTTGAGGCAAGCTATGGTATAGACGGAAAAGCAAATTTCAAAGTATCTAATGGTTATATAGAAGAATATGAAGTAGCACCAACACAAGAAGGATTTTTATGGAATAATGTTACACAACCCAATGCAGCAAAAGCATGTCAAAATTTATATACAACAATCAATAGTGACTTAATTAATAGTTATGCTTGGGATACAGCTATTCTATTTATACAGAAGAATCAAGCAGAAGGAGAAACACCATATTCACAACAAGGAATTACAAATGATAGTTTAGCTAACACAGGTGAAACAGAAGATGTGCAATGTAATATATATAATATGGCAAGTAATTGTACTGAATGGACAACAGAAACACATATTAGTGGAGGAAAAGGTCCATGTACTTGTAGAGGAAATGATTATGGAAGAACAACAAATTATTATATGAGTGATCGTAACTATCGTGCAACAATTTTAGGGTACAATAATGATTCTTTTCGCGCAATTTTATACTTATAAGATGAAAAATGAAGCCAAATAAAAATAAGAAGTATCAGAAAAAATTTGATACTCCTTATTTTGGTTTTAATGCTTGTGAAAAAAAATTTTTACTATATTTTTAACCATTTTCCTTTAATGCACTAAACTTATCGCTAAATTCTGGACAATGTTTTTTCAAGTTAAGTGGTTTTAAAGATATATCTGTAAAGCAATGTTTTGTTTCGGCAATAATGACATCATTACCTGTTTTTTTATCTTTTACTTCATATCCAACAGTTAATCGAACACCATTAAATTCTTTTACATATACTTTAATGGAAATCGTATCAGCAAAAGTAACATGTTGTTTATATTTGCATTTTACTTCTAAAACAGGGATTGTGATACCTTTTTCTTCAAATTTTTCAAAAGGCATACCAGTTGCTTTTAGCCATGCACATCTAGCTTCTTCTAAAAAACGAATATAATTAGAATGATGAACAACACCCATTTTATCTGTTTCATAATAATTAATTGTTCTTTCATATATAAAACTCATTTTCAATCGCATCCTTTCGGAAAGGTATTATATAAAATAAAAAAGTATCTGTCAAATATTGCGAAAATTAACAAAATTTATTTCCAAATAGAA
The DNA here is from genome assembly GCA_944392665.1 of uncultured Clostridia bacterium. GTDB lineage: Bacteria > Bacillota > Clostridia > TANB77 > CAG-508 > CAG-269. The sequence goes on from CALXXJ010000006.1 coordinate 31,119, forward strand.
TATAATATAAATTTCCATTTAACCTAGAAATTATTTTTTATAAATGATATAATGCAGACAGAAAAAATGTCCCAAAAAGAAACGTCCCCAATGGACATGGATATATAGAAAGTAGGAAAAATAAATGAGAAAAATAAATGGAGTAATATTACAAGCATTTGAATGGTATTTAGAAACCAATCAAAATTGGTGGAATATATTAGCAAATGAGGCGGAAAAATTAGCAGATATAGGAATAACAGCTTTATGGCTTCCACCGGCATATAAAGGTATTGGTGGAAAAGATGAAGTAGGATATGGAGTTTATGACTTATATGATTTAGGAGAATTTGACCAAAAAGGAACTGTGAAAACAAAATATGGTTCTAAAGATGAGTACTTAAACTGTATCATGACCTTAAAACAAGCAGGAATAGAAACATATGCAGATATTGTGTTAAATCACAAAATGGGAGCAGATTTGTTACAAACCATTCCAGCAGAACAAGTTGATTGGGGAAATCATAATCAGTTTGTGGAGAAACAAGTGGTAAGGGTTGCTACTAAATTTACATTTCCAGGAAGAAAGCATAAATATTCAGATTTTGAATGGAATTGGACACACTTTGATGGAATTGATTATGATGATAAGACAAAAGAGCATGCTATCTTTCGATTTAAAGATAAAACATGGAGTGGAGCTGTTGACGAGGAATTTGGAAATTATGATTACCTAATGGGAGCAGATTTGGATTTTAAAAATCCAGAAGTTGTTCAAGAATGTTTAGATTGGGGAAAATGGTATCTAGAATTAACCAAAGTAGATGGTTTTCGATTAGATGCGGTAAAACATATTGATGCGAATTTTTATAAAAATTGGATAAAAACATTAAGAGAACAAACAGAGGATGAATTATTTGCAGTAGGAGAATATTGGAGTGGAGATATTTCTAAATTACATAGGTATATTACAGAAACAGAAGGACAAATTTCTTTATTTGATGTACCTTTGCATTATAATTTATATAATGCTTCAAGAGATGAAAATTATGACTTAACGAAAATCCTAAATAGTACATTAGTAAAAGAAAATTCAAGTAAAGCGGTAACATTTGTAGATAATCATGATACACAACCAGGACAAAGTTTAACAAGCTTTGTAGAAAGATGGTTTAAATTACCAGCATATGCGATTACTTTATTAAGAGATGAAGGGTATCCAAGTGTATTTTGGGGAGATTTATATGGTATTAAACATGATAATATTGAACCAATTGAAAGCTTAAAAACAATAATTGATTTAAGAAAAGAAAAAGCATATGGAAAGCAAAATGATTATTTTGATCATCCAAATTGTATTGGTTGGACAAGAGAAGGAGATAGAGAGCACATTAAATCAGGATTAGCAGTATTAATTTCCAATAAATTTGACTCAGAAAAAAGAATGTATATAGGAACCAATTTAATAGGAGAAAAATTTATAGATGCTATTGGAAATTGTCAAGAAGAAGTAATTATTGATAATGAAGGGTATGGATTGTTTAAAGTAAAGGCAAAATCAGTTTCTGTTTGGATAAATGCATAGTTTTTTAAGTTTCGATATTTTTACAGGTGAGGTGTCATACGTTATTTTTTGAATAATTTCCTCGGCTTGCTACATAGATGATAACTTCTAAGTTTTTAATAAGCGAGCCTCTCGCTGTTCGCGCTTCCTCACTTATTAAAAACTAAGAATTTATACATCTATTCCATGGCACATTCGTCAATTTATTCAAAAAATAACGGATGACACCTCACCCGCAAAAATTCCGAAACTTAAAATGTAGTTTGGGTAGAAAAATCATCAGTTATGTGATATAATGTAGCAAATTACATAGAAGAAATAAAAAGGAGAGAGTAATGCCTAAATTTTTTGTGACAACCAATCAAATTGAAGGAAATACAATTATTATACAAAATGAAGATGTGAATCACATAAAAAACGTTCTAAGAGCTAAAGTTGATGATACAATTGATATATGTGATTGTGATACATCCAAAAATTATATTTGTAAAATAGAACAAATTGAAGAAAAAAATATTCATTGTCATATTATAGAAGAAATTCAGTCTAATGTGGAACCTCATATACAAGTAAGTATTTTTCAAGGATTGCCAAAAGCTGATAAAATGGAATTGGTTATCCAGAAATCAGTAGAATTAGGTGTATATGATATTACGCCAGTGGAAATGAAAAGATGTGTTGTAAAATTAAATGAAAAAGATAAAATAAAGAAAATACAAAGATGGCAAAAAATATCTGAAGGTGCTGCAAAACAATCTGGAAGAGATAGAATTCCTAAGATTAATCCAATTGTGAATATCCATACATTATGTGAAAACATGAAAGAATATGATTTAGTATTAGTGGCATATGAAAATGAAAAGGTAAATACATTAAAACAAAAATTAAAAAAAGTAAAACAAGCTAAAAATAAAGAACTAAAAATAGCTGTTATTATAGGACCAGAAGGTGGAATTGATCAAGAAGAAATCATTAAATTGGAATCACATAATGCAAAAATCATTACATTAGGAACTAGAATATTACGAACAGAAACTGTTGCTTTAAATATGTTGAGCATAATTATGTATGAGTTAGAAATGGATTGAAAAATAATGATTATTTTGGTAGTTTACAAATTTTATTAAACATTTAATTCTTTTTCAATCAGTTATATATTAGAAAGAGAGGCAAGAATGAAAAAAGAAAAGGCAAAAGTTGAGAATAAAAATACAATAGAAAAAGAAAATGCCAATAAAACAGATGAAATATTTGCACATAAAATGGCAAAGAAAAAAGTTCCCAAACAAGTATCACAGGAAATATTAAAAAAGATATTCAAAAATTTAATATTGGCAATTGTTGTTATGGTATATTTTATTTCTTGTAATATACTATATACACAGTTACCATTAGAACAAATGGAAACAATAACAAAAGTGATTTCTGGAGTTTTTTTATTAGCAAGTATTATTCTTTTTGAATTTGCATATAAAAGAGATAGCGGAACTTTGACCATGACAGCCATAGAATTATTAGTGTTATCTATCCATGCACTATTTATTTATCATATTATCACAATATATCAGTTTGATTTTAGAACTTATTTATTAGCATCATCATTCATATTTGCCATATATTATGTATTAAAATCAACTGTTATATATACAAGAGCTAGAATGAAATATTTGAAGAGTCTTAGTGATATATCAGAAATTGTAAAAGATGAACCAGTCATAAAAGAAGCGAAAAAAAGAAAAGAAGAATCAATTACAGAAATAGAAGAACAAAAACATGTAGAAAAAGAAGAAAAGAAACAAAAAACGAAAACGAAGAAAGAAAAGAAAAAAAGTAAAGATAAGAGTCCAAAAAAAGAAAATAAGAAAGAAAGTCAAAACGAGAATAAAGAGAGTGTAAAAGAAACTAACACGGAAAGCAAATCAAAAAAGAAACAAACTGCTAAGAAAAAAAATAAAATTAAAGAAGAAAAAAAGATTGAAGAAAAAGAAAGCATAGAAATCGAAGAAAAAGAAAACACAAAAGAGATTGAGGAAAAAGAAGACATAATAGAAAAGAATAAAGAAGAAAAGGCTGAAAATCAAAAAGTTTCTAAAACCAAAAAGAAAACTAAACAAAATAAGGAGAAAAAGCAAGAAGAACCTAAGATTGAACAACAAAATAAAGTAAAAGAGGACAAGAAAAGTAAAAAAGAAGAAGTCATAGAAGAAGTAAAAAAACAAACAAAGCCAAAATCTAAAAGGGGAAGAACTAGAAAAGAAGTAAAGTCTGAAAAATAATGACAATCCAGAAAAAACTAATTTGAGAAAGGAATATAGTAAAAAATGATAAAAAGTATGACTGGTTATGGCAAATCAAATATGTCAAAAAATTTAAGAGAATATCAAGTAGAAATAAAAAGTGTAAATCATAGATATTTAGATGTTTCAGTAAAAATGCCTAGAAGCTTAAGTTATTTAGAAGAAGAAATCAAAAAAGCAGTTTCATCTAAGTTAACAAGAGGAAAAGTAGATGTATTTATTACATTTAACAATAATTCTTTAGAAGGTAGAGATATTAAAATCAATACAGAAATTGCAAGGATGTATATTAAAGAATTAAGAAATTTAGCAGAATCAGAGGGAATTGTAGCAGATATTCCTGTAACAGAAATTTCTAAATTGCCAGATGTATTAACTATTCAAAACAATCAAGATGATGAAACTATAAAAAATGAATTACTTGAAGTAAGTAGCAAAGCAATTGATAATCTAGTGGATATGAGAAAAGTGGAAGGAGAAAAAATTGCACAGGATTTATTGATAAGAATACAGGATATTGAAGAAAAAGTAAAAAAAATATCTTCACTTTCTACTGGACTTATTGAGGAATATGTAGTAAAATTAAATACGAGGATAAAAGATTTGTTACAAGACCAAGAAATAGATGAAGCGAGATTAGCACAAGAAGTAGTTATATATGCTGATAAATGCTCTATAGAAGAAGAAGTAACAAGACTAAATAGCCATATATATCAATTTAGAGAATTATTAAATAGTAATGAGGCTATGGGAAAGAAATTAGATTTTATGATTCAAGAAATGAATCGAGAGACTAATACGATTGGTTCAAAAGCAAATAATCTAGAAATCACAAATGAAGTTATCAATATGAAAACACAATTAGAAAATATACGAGAACAAGTACAAAATATAGAGTAAGAAGGGAATGATTTTATGCAATTAGTAAATATTGGATTTGGAAATATTGTATCAGCAGAGAGAATTGTAGCCATTGTCAGTCCAGAATCAGCACCAATCAAAAGATTAATACAAGAAGCAAAAGATAATAAAACAGCAGTAGATGCAACTTATGGAAGAAGAACAAGAGCTGTATTAATTATGGACTCAGGACATGTTATTTTATCAGCTGTGCAACCAGAAACAGTTGGAGGAAGAATTGATAAAGACATTTCGCAAGAAGAAAATTAAAAGGATTTTCTATATAAATGTATTAATGAGATTAAAAATTTCGATGTATACATGTGTAAATGTATAGAAAATAAATAGCTAGTAAAAAAGAAAGGAAATGATAAAAATGATAGTAAAACCTAGTGTTTCAGAATTACTTACAAAAGCAAATAATCGATATGAATTAGTAATTGCAACAGCTAGAAGAGCAAGACAAATTGCTTCTGGTGCAACACCTTTAGTAGACACAAAAGAAGAATCACCAGTAACGATAGCTGCTATAGAAATTGCAGAAGGGAAGGTTTCAATAGAATGTTAGTCATATTATCTGGAGTAGCGGGAGCAGGAAAAGATACAATAAAAAAAGAACTAATTAAACGAATGGAAAATGTAGAATCACTTCCTTCATATACTTCAAGACCAATTCGTGAGGGAGATGTAGAAGGAGGAACTTATCATTTTGTCTCAAAGGAAGAATTTGAGAAAATGATAGAAAATGAAGAATTTTATGAATATGATATTCATCATAATCAATATTATGGAACTTCTAGAAAATTATTAAATGATAAAATAAAAAGTGGAAAAATCATTGTAAAAGATATTGATGTTAATGGAACAGAGCATTTAAAAGAATTGTTGGGAAATGATACAAAAGTTGTTACTATATTTTTGCGTGTACCAAAAGAAGAATTAAAACATCGATTAGAAAATAGAATAGACAAGCCAAGTCCACAAGAAATTATATTACGTTTAAATCGTTTTGATTATGAAGAATCTAGAATTAATTTATATGATTATGTATTAAAAAATAATGATTTAGAAAAAACAGTACAAATTATTATGACCATTATAGAAAATGAAATGAGATTGGAAAAAGAAGAAATTTAAAATTTGACAATCCTATTTTATAAATATACAAAAAATAAGCATGAATAGAAATATTTGTGTTTATTTTTTTAAATTTATTTTTTAACAATTTTTAAATTTAAATAATAAAGCAAACTCTTGTTTTTGCTACAAAAATATAGTATAATGTGACTGAAATTTTAGAAAAATTAAGAAATAAATATAAATATCAAATTATGGAGGAATTTTCATGAATGACAAAATTATCATAAAGGGTGCAAAAGAACATAATTTAAAAAATATAAATTTAGAAATACCAAGAGATAAATTAGTAGTTATTACAGGTTTGTCTGGTTCAGGAAAATCTAGTTTAGCATTTGACACTTTATATGCAGAAGGACAAAGAAGATATGTAGAAAGTTTGTCTTCTTATGCTAGACAATTCTTAGGTTTAATGGAAAAACCAGATGTAGAAAGTATAGAGGGGTTATCACCAGCCATTTCTATAGACCAAAAAACAACTTCAAAAAATCCTCGTTCTACAGTAGGAACTGTTACAGAAATTTATGATTATATCCGTCTATTATATGCTAGAATTGGTGTGCCATATTGTCCAAATTGTGGAAAGAAAATAGAAAAGCAAACCATTGATCAAATTGTAGATAATATCATGGAATTAGAAGAAGGTACTAGAATTCAAGTATTGGCACCAGTGGTTAGAGGAAGAAAAGGAGAATATACAAAACAATTAGAAGAATTTCAAAAAGAAGGATTTGTCAGAGTTAGAATTGATGGAGAAATGTATGAACTTTCTGATGATATTGAATTGGATAGAAAGAAAAAGCACGATATTGAATTAGTGGTAGATAGATTGGTAATCAAACCAGAAATTTTAAGTAGATTAACAGAGTCAGTAGAGATTGCTTTAAAACATGCCAATCAATTAGTATTAACTGATGCAGTTGGAAAAGGAGAAAAATTATACAGTTGCAATTATGCTTGTCCTGATTGTGGCTTTAGTTTCCCAGAACTAACACCTAGAATGTTTTCATTTAATAATCCAATGGGCGCTTGTCCAACTTGTACAGGAATAGGTTATTTAATGAAAATGGATGAAGATTTAATTATTCCAGATAAAAACAAAACATTATATGATGGTATAAAAGCCTTTGGTTCAAGTACAATGAAAAAAGGTGATACTATGGCCAAAATGTATTTTGAAAGTATCGGAAACCATTATGGAATTGATATCAGAGGAAAGAAGATTAAAGAATTACCTAGAAGCTTTATGGAAAAAATCCTGTATGGTACAGGTGATGAAGAAATTGATTTTGAATATACATCACCAGCAGGAGTTAGAAGATTTAAAGCACCATTTGAAGGTGTACTTCCAACATTAGATAGACGCCATAATGAAACAAAATCACAAGGAATGCGTGATTTTTATGAAATGTATATGAGTAATTCTCCATGTTATTCATGTCATGGAGCAAGATTAAAACCAGAAATTTTGTCTATAAAAGTGGGAGACAAAAATATCAATGAATTAACAGCAATGTCTATCAATCAAATCAAAGATTATTTGGATAATTTACAATTAAATAAAACAGAAGCCATGATTTCAGATTTGATTTTGAAAGAAATTCATCAAAGATTACAATTTTTAATTGATGTAGGATTAGAATATTTAACATTATCAAGAAGTGCAGGAACTTTATCAGGGGGAGAAGCACAAAGAATCCGTTTAGCCACACAAATTGGATCAGGGCTAACAGGTGTGTTATATATCTTAGATGAGCCAAGTATTGGATTACATCAAAGAGATAATGATAGATTGTTGGCTACCTTAAAAAAATTAAGGGATTTAGGAAATACCTTACTTGTGGTAGAGCATGATGAAGATACCATGTATGCAGCAGATCAAGTCATAGATATTGGACCAGGGGCTGGAACCCATGGAGGACAAGTTATGGCACAAGGAACTGCTGAAGAAATCAAACAAGTAGAAAATTCTATTACAGGAAAATATTTAAGTGGAAGATTAAAAATTCCAGTGCCTAAAAAAAGAAGAAAACATACAAAATCAAAAGTGATTGAAGTACAAGGTGCAACAGAAAATAATTTAAAAAATATTAGCGTTAAATTTCCATTAGGCGTATTTACTTGTGTCACAGGTGTATCAGGTTCAGGAAAGTCTACATTGGTAAATGAAGTGTTATATAAAACGATTGCAAAAGAGTTAAATGGATCTAATGAAAAGCCAGGAAAATGTAAAGGAATTAAAGGAATCAACCAGATTGATAAAATTATCAATATAGACCAATCACCAATTGGAAGAACACCACGTTCAAATCCTGCTACATATACAGGCGTATTTGATTTAATCAGAGATATTTTTGCCGAGACAGAAGAAGCAAAATTGAGAGGATATCAAAAAGGAAGATTTAGCTTTAATGTACCAGGTGGAAGATGTGAAAGTTGTAATGGTGATGGTGTGCATAAAATAGAGATGCATTTCTTACCAGATATTTATGTACCTTGTGAAGTATGTAAAGGAAAGAGATATAATAGAGAAACTTTAGAGGTAAAATATAAAGGAAAAACAATTGCAGATGTGTTAGATATGACTGTTGAAGAAGCTTTACAATTTTTTGATAAAATACCAAGAATTAAACAAAAAATTCAAACCTTATATGATGTAGGACTAAGCTATATAAAATTAGGACAACCATCAACAACGCTATCAGGAGGAGAAGCACAAAGAGTAAAATTAGCAACAGAATTATCTAAAAAAGCTACTGGTAAAACCTTATATATTTTAGATGAACCAACAACAGGGCTTCATATTGCAGATGTTCACAAATTGGTAGATATTTTACAAAGATTAGTAGACACAGGAAATACGATTATTGTTATTGAGCATAATTTAGATTTAATCAAAACTTGTGATCATATTATTGATTTAGGTCCAGAAGGTGGAGATAATGGTGGAGAAGTAGTAGCTGTTGGAACACCTGAACAAGTTTGTTTAAATGAAAAAAGCTATACAGGAAAGTTTTTGAAGAAATATTTAGAAAATTAGAATAAATTAGAGATAGGAGGAATACGAATGATTAAAAATGAATTTTATTATCTATCAGCAGATGAAAAAACACAAATTCATGCAGTAGAATGGAAACCAGAAAAAGAAATTATTGGAGTAATTCAAATCGCTCATGGTGTAACAGAACATATTTTAAGATATGAACACTTTGCAGAATTTTTTACCCCAAAAGGGTTTGTGGTTGTAGGAAATGATCATATAGGACATGGAACGTCTATTGCACCAAATGCCAAACCAATGTATTTTGGTCCAAAGAATAGTTGGAATTTTGTTGTAAAAGATATAGAAACTTGTAAAAAAATGACAAAGGAAAAATATCCAGATATACCATATGTTTTGCTTGGATTCTCATTAGGCTCTTTTTTGGTAAGAACTTATTTAATCGACTATGCAAAAGAATCTTTAGATGGTGCTATTATTATGGGAACAGGATATATTCCTGATTTTAAAATTGCGATTGCGAAAATGATGGCAAATAAAGAAGCAAAAAAGGTGGGAGAAGAAAATACCAGTCCAGTTATAAAAAGTTTAACATTTGAAAACTATAACAAACTATTTAAACCTAATAGAACAGAATGTGATTGGTTATGTTCTAATGAAGAAGCATTAGATGAATATCTAAAAGATCCATTGAGAGGCGAAAGTTATTCAGCAGGATTGTTTAGAGAATTATTATCTGGAATGCAATATACATCAAATTTGAAAAATATAGAAAAAATGAATAAAAGGATGCCAATTTTACTATTATCAGGAGATAAAGATCCAGTAGGTGATTTTGGTAAAGGTGTTATTAAAACATTTGATATATTCAGAAAAGCTGGTATAGAAAATGTGGATATAAAATTATATCAAAATTTACGTCATGATATATTACATGAAAAATGTAGAAACACAATATATAATGATATATATGAATGGTGGACAAATCTTGATTTATAAAAATGATAAATAGTTTGAGAAAAAATGGAAGTTGGAGATAGAAGTTTTCTATCTCCAACTTTTTCGTTGTATAGAAAATTAATTTTTTTGCTTCATAAAAAAACATAATTCTAAAATACGAATAAAAATAAAACATTTTACAGATACTAAAAATGCAATAAAAAGTAAAAATGTCCAAAAGGAAACGTCCCAGATGGACATTTTCAATGGAAAGGAGAATTTTATGTTTAATTTTAGAACAGATTTGGCGGCAGAGAGAAGAGAGATATATAGAACAGCTAATAAATTAGAAAATGAAATTAATGGGATAGAGAGTGAGGAACAACAAATAGATGACAATATAAAAGTAGATAGAGTAAAAATAACCAATGAAGAAGGGGAGAAGGCGATTGGAAAACCGAAAGGTGTATATGTGACGATTGATATTAAAAATTTAAAAATTGCAGGAGAAGAGGAAATCCAAAAATCAGCAAATACAGTAGCAGATGAATTAAGAAAAATTGTAGATAGTCATGTTGACAAAAATGGAGAAATATTAGTGGTTGGACTTGGAAATATTTATGTAACTCCAGATGCACTAGGTCCAAAAGTCATTAATGATATAGAGGTTACAAGACATATGATTAAATATTTACCACAATATGTAAAAGAAGGTGCTAGAAATGTAAGTGCTATTTCTCCAGGAGTGCTAGGAACAACAGGGATTGAAACAGTAGAAATTTTAAAAGGAATTGTAGAAAATACACATCCAAAATTATTGATAGTGATTGATGCTTTAGCATCCAGAAGTATAGAGAGAATTAGTAGTACAGTACAAATATCAGATACAGGAATTGTACCAGGTGCAGGAGTTGGAAATACAAGAAAAGAAATTAGTCAAAATACATTAGGAATTCCAGTAGTTGCGATAGGAATTCCAACAGTTGTCGAAACAGCGGTTTTAGTAAATGATTCATTAGATTTATTTATCACAAAATTACAAGATGAGGCTAAATCAAATGATTACTTAAATCAATTAAAAGAAGAAGATAATTATGAAGAAATAAAAGAAGCATTGGTTCCACAAGATTATAATTTAATTGTAACACCTAAGGAAATTGATGGATTGATTGAAAATATGAGTAAAATTGTGGCTACAGGAATTAACCAAGCAGTATAGTGTAAACAAGTTACTAAGTCTGAATAATAGTGTAAAGAAGAGTGATTTTGTAGAAATTGTAGAAAAATGGTTGAAAAAAACTTTTTCTTAAGATATAATCTTTATAGATAGGAAATAAGAAAAGAGGGATTCTATGGATAAAGAAGAAAAAGTAGATAAGACAAAAAAAGTAGAAGAAGTAAAAGAAACAAAAAAGGAAAAAGTAGAACAACCAAAATTTAGCAAAGTATCAGGAAAAGATTTAAAAAAAGAAACAGAAATGAATCATATAGAAAATAAAAAAGAAAAGAAACAAAATAAAGAGAAAAAGGAAAGCAAAGAAAAAGGAAGTAAAAAAGTTGGATATTGGGTTAGTGGAATTATATTATTATTAGTTGTACTAGCTATAGTAACTGCTTTACTATTATTACCAGCAACACCAGAAAAAACTGTAGAAGGAATGTTAAATAGTTTAAAAAATGCAGATTTCGAAAGTGTCAATAAATATGTAAATTACGATGAAATTGTAAATGAATCAGAAATGCTACAAAACACAGAAATGGACGAAGAAGCACAAAGTTTACTTTTTAATAAATTAGCATGGAAAATTTCAAACATTTCAAAAGAAGAAAATACAGCAAGTGTTGAAGTAGAAATTACTAATAAGGATTTTAATCAAATCATATCTAATTATACACAAGAAGCTTTAAGAATTGCATTTAGTGGGGAGTCTTTTACACAAGAAGAACAAAATAACAAATTAAAGGAACAACTAAAAAATGAAGAAATTACAACAAGAACAGTAACAACAACAATACAATTAATAAAACAAGATGGAAAATGGAAAGTACAACCTGATGAGAGTTTAATTAATGCATTATTACCAGGATTACAAGAAGCTGTGAATTATTTAAATTCAATCTTAAATGGATAGTATCTAAAATACTATAGAGGAGATGCACCTATAAATATTAAATTGATATTTAATATTTTAGGTGCATTTTACTTTTTATTTATATATGGCTTTACGATTTACTCCTATTTCTTAATAGTTGTTTTTTTATGATATCGATACAGGTTACAAATTTCACAATTCAAGCAGATAGATACACGATTTTCAAAAATCAGTTGTAAGGTATTAATAAATTCGTCAATTTGATTATCAATCAAATGAATGTAGATTTTTTTGGGTAGTAAATTTAAAAGTGAATTTAGAGTATAGTCATTAGAAGAAAAAGATATATCACTTAAATATTTTGCATTAAAGATGTCTTCTGAATTTAAAATTAAATTTTTGTTTTCATCTAATAAAATAGATTCAGAAGTACTATAAATCAAATGTATAATATTAGAATTATTTTTTTGTGAATTAATATACAATTTTAGTAGAGAAATAAATTCCATATATTCTTTTTCAATAATATAGTTATTCACACTTTCAGATACGATGTCATCTAAAATAGAAGTATAGTTTTGTAACCTAAAATTTATGAAACCATCTAATATCAAAACTTTATTATCAGAAATAAAAGAATATAGAGAATTATAGAGAGCGTCAAATTTTTTATCAAACCATTCATAATATTCATCAGATAAAATATCATAGCAATTTTTTAAGATTTTATTTCTTTCAAGGGAATCAAAATAAAAATAATTTTTATCGATGATTCTTTTTATGAGCATATCTTCAAATTCATCAATTATCATAAAAGATAAAAGACTACTAATTTTAGAAAAAAAGTACGGGTAATCATTGTTGGAAAGATAATGTATAATAATATTTTTGTAATTTTTAAATTTGTTTTCAGAAAAGCATATATGTTCTATTTCAGAATATTTTAATTCATTTAGTAGATAACTTAGTATTTTAGAATTATTTGTTTTTATACATAAAGATTTCATATACAAAAATACCCCTTTCTCATTATACTAGTATCTACCAAACTAAAAAAACTTATACATTATTATATGATAAGAAAAAAATTAAGTGAAAAGGGATTTTGGGGACGGACTCATTTTTCCCTTTTTTAAAGGCCGAGAAATCTAAAAAATATAGAATATAAAGTCATTACACAATTCTGTATAAGCTAAATTTTCATAGAAATTCTAAAAGAAAAAAGTGAGCCTCTCTCATTGTTGCTATAAATCATAAGCAAAATGAGCATTCCTCACTTTTTTCTTTATAATTTCTAAATTCAAATTTAGATACGCAAAATTGTTGCATTTTTTATATTCTATATTTTTTATAATCTTCAATTAAAAAAAGGGAACAATGAGTCCGTCCCCAAAATCCCTTTTAATAATAAATCATATAATCAATGTCTGGAAAGACACAGTCTTTTTTAGAAATATCTTTTAAGAAATCTTCATCAATATTGTCTTCTTTTATTTGATAATATAGTTTTGTAAATCGACCAATATGATCTTTAATTCTTTTTTTGGCATAATCTACCATTGTACCATTTGTGATAATAAATAGCCAATCACTACTTTGTGCTAATAATAATTCTCTAGCACATTGGTTTAATGCTTTTTTCTTCAAGCCTTTTTCATTTGGATATAAATATGCTAATTCACACATTCTATCACCAGCAACATGAAGATGTCTATGCACATAATCATTTGTTTGATTTAACCATACTTCACTATATCCGTTAGCTCCCCAACTCGAACGACAAGGAGAAGCAACTTGCATATTTGGATATTTATCAATATATTCAGATGGTGTAATTAATTCAAAATTACAATCATCATAATAGATTTTTTTAAATAAAATATATAACCAATAAGGTCCTTCATACCACCAATGACCATATAATTCAGCATCATAAGGACATAAGATAATAGGTGGATTTTCTGTATATTGGGCAAGATTTCCAATTTGAGCGTTTCTAGAATCGAAGAAGTGACCAGCCTGTTTTTCAGCTGAATCTTTTGCCCATTGAACATTATAATAGTCTTTAAATTCTGTTTTTCCTGTAATCCTATAATATTTAATACCTGTATGAACTCTAACACCATTATGAGCAATATATGGCTTGATATAGTCATAATCTGCGTCATAACCGATATCACGATAAAATTCTCTATAATTGAAATCACCAGGATAACCATTAATAGAACTCCATACTTGTCTTGAAGATTCAATGTCTCTACCAAAAGCGACAACACCTTCAGGGGAAACAATAGGAGCAAAGGTGCCATATAATGGTGTAGGGTCTGCATATAAAATTCCGTGTGTTTCAGTGATAATATAATCAATTCCAAATTCTTTTAAATATTTATCAGCTTCTGGAACATAACCACATTCAGGAAGCCAAATACCACGAGGCTTTCTTCCAAAATATCTTTCATATGTTTGCACACCAACGGCAATTTGTGCTTTTACTGTTTTTTCATTAACATATAGTATTGGAAAATATCCATGTGTCGCACCACAAGTAATAATTTCTAATACGCCAATATCTTGAAAATGTTTAAAGCCTTGAATTAAATTGCATTTATAAACATCTTTAAATAGATGTAAATCATTTGAATATCTATCATAATAATAATGCGCTAATTGGTTTAATTTCTCATCACCAGCAGTTCTTTTTATTTCTTTTTCAGATAATTCAATTAGTTGTTTTAAATAACGAATATATTTTCTTTGTAATAATTTGTTATCTAACATAGAAAGTAGAGGAGGAGTCATAGACATTGTGATTCTAAATTTGACACCTTCATCTACTAGTTTTTGAAAATTTGTTAATAATGGTATATAGGTTTCAGATATTGCTTCATATAACCAAGATTCTTCTAAATAGTCATCACTTTCAGGATGATGGATAAATGGAAGATGTGCATGAAGAACGAAACTAACATATCCTTTTTTCTCTTGCATTTAAATTCTCCTTTTTATTGTTACTAATATTTATTTCTTAAAAATGAATGAGGCACTTAAGGTTGCATTCAAAAGTGCCTCAAGATTATTTGAATTTTGAAGAAAGACTTCCTGATGATGGATTACCAGAAGATGGATTAGATAAATCATAAATTTCTTCAATATTTTCATTTTGATAAATTGCTTTATAAATATCATATATATTATATATTTTTCCCATATTTCTAATAAAGGAAATATTTGCTGAAATTGGTTTTTCAATTTGGACACCAGTTTTTACATTTCTAAAGTATACCATTTTTTGTTCTTTATTAAATAAGATATGGTCATTTGGTGATTCAATATTATTTGAAGTAGAGATATAAATATAATCTGTTTGAATTTTTGGATTTTCTTTGATTGGACGTCTACCTAATTCTATTCTATAATCACATTTAGCATCATTTACATGAAGATACCAACTATTAGCAAAATCATTTATATCAACTTCAAAACTATAATTCATCGTTGTATTGTGAACAATTAAAACTGGTTTGGTTGTTTCAAAAAAGTCTTCTCCGTATTGTGCTTTATAATTTTCTCTATCTTCATCAGAGATATCCCAATAGATAAATAAATTGGTAGGAGTTTGCGCCAATAATTTTACAACGGTTTGATTATATCGATAAGGTAAATCATAATATTCTACTATATCTACTTTTGTTTTTTTAGTTGCCGTACTTTTTCTTTTTGATGTAGTTGCTTTTTTTAATGTAGACTTTTTAGTTGATGATTTTGTAGCTGATTTCTTTTTAGTAGTAGTTGCTTTTTTAGTGGCAACAGTTTTAGAGGTAGCAGAAGTCTTTTTTGCTACGCTCTTTGTAGTAGAAGATTTTTTTGTATCTGTTTTTGCAACAACCTCTTTTTTTGCAGATGTTTTTTTGGCAACAGATTTTGTTTCTTTTTTAGCTGGTTCTTTTTTTGTTGTAGTTGCTTTTTTCGTTGTTATAACTGCGTTTGTTTTCTCATTTGTTTCTTGTTTTTTCCTTGGCATTCTATATCCTCCTATGTAAATCTCTTTTATTACTTTTATATATTATACTAAATGAAAAATAAATGCAAGGGAATAATATAATTTTTTAAATTTATTTTATAATAGTTTCTGTTCAGACTAGTATACAAGGGGGAAGTATTTATAAATTATTTATTACTCGGTTCAATACAAATATTAAGAAATTCTAAAATCATTTTATGGCACCCTTTCACTTAGTCCTCACTACGTTCGACGTGAACATTTTCCAAAAAATGCTTTAAGAATTTCTAAATATTTTCCAATCACATTCGTAATGAAATAATTTATAAATACTTCCCCCTTGTATACTAGTCTGAACAGAAACTTAAAATAAGTTTTTTCATGAATAGAAAAAATCATATAGATAAAAATAAAATGAGAATTAGAGACAAGAAATCGGATATTTGAAAAAAAGAAATACATTTTGTATAATATCAGTATATTATGTAGGAGGTTTTTTATATGGTAGAAAAAAACAATAAATTAACGATAAGAGTGGCAGGAATTGTGCCTATGGATAATGGATTTGTATTTATGCATAGGAAAAATGTAAAAAGGAACAAGGATTATGAGGAATACTACACTTTCCCAGGAGGGCATTTAGAAGAAGGAGAAACATTAGAGGAGGGAGTGATAAGAGAAATTAAAGAAGAGTTTGGGATTGATGTAAAGGTAGTTAGAAATTTATATGAACTTGAAAATAATAAATTAAATATGAAAGAATATTTCTTTTTATGTGAATATATAAATGGAGAATTTGGAACAGGAGAGGGAGAAGAATTTTCAAATAACCCAGAATATAAGGATTCTGGTGAATATATTCCAGAAATTGTGAAACGAGAAAATATATCTAATCTAGTTTTATTACCATTGGAAATAAAAGAAAAGTTTATGCTAGATTTGGGAAAAGGGAATTTATAGTAAAAATATGTTCGAAAAATTTTAAAAAAATCAAAACTTATGTTTGACATTTTTTTGTTTGTATGATATGATGAGACAAAATAAGAGAATGGAGTGAAGAAAATGCCAAAAAAGAAACCAGAATTAAATAGAAGAGAAAAATCAATTTTACATTTTATCGAAAAGCAGATTATGACACAAGGATATCCACCATCAGTAAGAGAAATCGGAAAAGCAGTTGGATTAAATTCAACAGCAACAGTTCATGGATATTTAGCAAAACTAGAGGAAAAAGGATATATCAAGAAAAAAGATAAAAAAGGAAGAACTTTAAGATTATTAAAAGGTGCTTCAGGAGAAGCTAAAGTAACATCAAGTAAAGATTTCTATACACAAAAAGAATTGGTTGAAGTTCCTATTATAGGAAAAATAACTGCAGGAGAACCAATATTAGCAGTAGAAAATGTTACTGATACGTTTCCAATTCCAATTGATTTTGTTGGGAATTCAGAAAGCTTTATGCTAACAGTTAGAGGAGAAAGTATGATAGAAGCAGGAATTTTAGATGGAGACTATATTCTTGTAAAGAAACAAAATACAGCTAATAATGGAGAAATTGTTGTAGCTTTAATAGGAGATGAAGCAACTGTAAAAACTTTTTATAAAGAAGAAGACCATATTCGTTTACAACCAGAAAATTCTACAATGGATCCCATTATCGTACCAGATTGTGAGATATTAGGAAAAGTTGCAGGTGTATTTAGAAAAATGTAAGGAAGATAAATACTTTTTCATAAAGTTATAATCAGAAATTTACAAAAAATTCACAATATACATATTGACTAATGACACTGTGTCACATATAATGAATAGTACAGTGTCATTTAATTTGGCTAAAAACGGTTTATAGATATAACCTAAAATCTAAATAAAGGAAAGAAGGAGAAAGATATGCTAAAAGTATTAAAAAACTTAAAAAAGTCTCTAGGGGCTGTCATTGTCATAGTTATATTGCTTTGCGTACAGGCTACTACAGATTTAGCATTACCAGATTATACTTCAAAGATTGTAAATGTTGGTATACAAGCAGGTGGAATTACAAGTGCTGTACCAGAAATTATATCTAAAGAAGATATGGATGCACTTCTTGTGTTTACAGATAAAGATGATGAAATATTAAACAATTATACAATGGTTTCAGCATCTAACGGAGAGAAATATGAAACACAAGAACAACATGAAGAAAAAATGATAAAAAAATATTTTGGTAATGACTATCAGGCTCAAACAGATACGATTTATATTTTAAAAGATATTAATGAAGAACAAGAAGAAGATTTAACAGGAATCATTGTAGATCCGTTAATGGAAATGACAACAGTAACAAGTGAAGAAACAGCAAATCAAATAAAAGAACAATTGTTACAAAATGTTCCTGAAGCTCAAAGAGAATATATTCAAAATATGTCATTAATGGAAATCATTGAACAAATGCCAGAAGAGCAAAGAACACAAACTTTAGCAGAATTCACAAAAAGAATTGAAGAAATGAATGATTCTATTAAAGAACAAGCTGCTATTTCTTCTGTAAAACAAGTGTATATAAATGTAGGAGCTGATACAGAAAAAATACAAAATGATTATATCTTGCAAACTGGCTTACAAATGTTAGGAATTGCTTCAATTACGATGGTATGTGCTGTAACTATAATGTTGCTATCTTCAAGAGTGGCAGCAAAATTAGGAAAAACTTTAAGAGAAAAAGTATTCAAAAAGGTAACTAGTTTTTCAAATGCAGAATTAAACGAATTCTCAACAGCATCTCTAATTACTCGTAGTACCAATGACGTACAACAAATACAACAATTAATTACTTTATTATTTAGAGTTGTTGTTTATGCACCAATTATCGGTATAGGTGGATTTATAAGAGTGCTTACCAGTACAGATAGTTCAATGGCATGGATTATTGGAATTGCAATTGTTGCTATATTAATTATTGTAGGAACATTATTTGCTATTGCAATGCCTAAATTTAGAAAATTACAAGATTTAATAGACAAATTAAATGAAGTTTCAAGAGAAATCCTTACAGGATTACCTGTTATAAGGGCTTTTCATAAAGAGAAAAAAGAAGAAGCAAGATTTGAGGTTGCCAATAAAGATTTAATGAAGGCAAACCTATTTGTAAATAAAGCAATGTCTATGATGATGCCTTTATTAATGTTTATCATGAATTCTATTATGATATTAATTGTTTGGGTTGGAGGACATAATGTTGACCAAGGTGTTATGCAGGTTGGAGACATGATGGCATTTATCCAATATACAATGCAAATTGTTATGGCATTCTTAATGATTTCTATGATTTCTATTATGCTTCCAAGAGCATCAGTTTCTGCAAGAAGAATTAATGAAGTTCTAGAGGCTGAACCAAGCATTAAAGATAAAAAAGAAACTAAGACATTTGATCCAAATAAAAAAGGATTAGTAGAATTTAAAAATGTTTCTTTCAGATATCCAGATGCAGATACGGAAATATTGGAAGATATTAACTTTACAGCAGAACCAGGAAAAACAACAGCCATTATTGGTAGTACAGGAAGTGGTAAGTCAACAGTTGTAAACTTGATACCAAGATTTTATGATGTGACAGGTGGAGAATTATGCATTGATGGTGTGAATGTAAAAGATGTGCCACAAAAAGATTTAAGAGATATTATCGGATTTGTGCCACAAAAAGGAGTGCTATTCTCAGGAACAATTGAATCTAACATTAAATATTCAGATGAGAATATGTCAGATGAAAGAATGATAGAGGCAGCAGAGATTGCACAAGCAACAGAATTTATTAATGAAAAAGAAAACAAATATCAAGATCCAATTGCACAAGGTGGAGGAAATGTATCAGGAGGACAAAAACAAAGACTATCTATTGCAAGAGCAATTGCAAAAGATCCAGAAATCTTTGTGTTTGATGATAGTTTTTCAGCGTTAGATTTTAAGACAGATAGTACATTAAGAGAAGCTTTATCAACAAAAACAAAAAATAAAACAGTGATTATCGTAGCACAAAGAATTAGTACCATTTTAAATGCAGACCAAATTATTGTATTAGAAGAAGGAAAAATGGTCGGAATGGGTACACATGAAGAATTGATGAAAAATAATGAAACTTATAGGCAAATTGCCTTATCACAATTGTCTGAAGAAGAATTAGGCGAGAAAGGAGGTAAGTAATATGCCAGGACCAATGGGAAGAGGAACTCAAACAACAGAAAGAGCAAAAGATTTTAAGAAAACAACCAAAAAATTAATTCGTTCTTATTTAGCTAAATATAAAGTACCACTTATCATTGTTATGATATTTGCAATTGGTAGTACGATATTTACCATTGTGGGGCCTAAAATTTTAGGAAATGCAACTACAGAGATTTTTAATGGTTTAATCAGTAAATTAAGTGGTGGAACAGGAATTGATT
Organism: uncultured Clostridia bacterium; assembly: GCA_944392665.1. Taxonomy (GTDB): domain Bacteria; phylum Bacillota; class Clostridia; order TANB77; family CAG-508; genus CAG-269. Next base: position 51,450 of record CALXXJ010000006.1, read on the forward strand.
TTGGAAAAGTCGGAACAATTGCATTAACTTTACTAGGGTTATATGTAACAAGTGCTATATTTTCATTTGTGCAAGGTTTTTTAATGACAAATGTAGCACAAAAAATTACTTATAAAATAAGAAATGATATAGCTGCAAAAATTAATAAATTACCAATGAAATATTTTGATAAAAAGACAAATGGAGAAGTTTTATCAGTTATTACAAATGATATAGATACATTAGGTATGAACTTAAATCAAAGTATTACACATATTATTACAGCAGTATGTACAATTATTGGTATTTTAATTATGATGTTTTCAATTAGTTGGCAAATGACATTAATTTCATTAGTTATTTTGCCAATAGCAGGAATATTAGTAACTTTTATTGTAAAGAAATCTCAAAAATACTTTAATAGACAACAAGATTATTTAGGACATGTAAATGGTCAAGTAGAAGAAATATATGGTGGATTAAATATTGTAAAAGTATTTAATGCTGAAGAAAAAGTAACAAAAGACTTTGAAAAAGCGAATGATGAATTATATCATTCTGGATGGAAAGCACAATTTCTTTCAGGTTTAATGCATCCAGTAATGAATTTTATAGCTAATATTGGATATGTAGCAGTGGCTGTAGCTGGTGGATATTTAGCAATTCAAGGAACGATTACAGTTGGAAATATACAAAGTTTTATACAATATAATAAACAATTTACCCAACCAATTAATCAATTGGCACAGATTTCTAACATGTTACAAGCCATGATGGCAGCAGCAGAAAGAATCTTTGAATTCTTAGAAGAACCAGAAGAAGAGATAACTGCTAAAGGAAATATTGATACTTCTAAATTAAAGGGAAATGTAGAATTTAAACATGTTAAATTTGGATATGATCCAGAAAGAACCATTATAAAAGACTTCAATGCCAAAGTACATGAAGGACAAAAAATAGCAATTGTTGGACCAACCGGAGCGGGAAAAACCACAATGGTAAAACTGTTAATGAGATTTTATGATGTAACAGATGGAGAAATTGATGTTGATGGACATAATGTAAAAGACTTTGACAGAGGAGAACTTCGTAAAATGTTTGGTATGGTTCTACAAGATACATGGTTATTTGGTGGAACAGTAAAAGAAAATATCAAATATAGTAAAGAAGATGCAACAGATACAGAAGTTGTAGAAGCAGCAAAAGCAGCACATGTTCATCATTTTATCAAAACATTACCAAATGGATATAATTCATTAATTAATGAAGAATCAACTAACATATCAGCTGGTCAAAAGCAATTACTTACAATTGCCAGAGTTATATTAGCAGATCCTAAGATATTAATATTAGATGAGGCAACAAGTTCAATTGATACAAGAACAGAAATACAAATACAATCAGCGATGGATAATCTAATGAAGGGAAGAACAAGCTTTATTATTGCTCATAGATTATCAACCATAAAAAATGCAGATTTAATTTTAGTTATGAATCATGGAGATATTGTAGAACAAGGTACACATGAAGAATTACTTGCAAAAAATGGATTTTATGCTGATTTATATAATTCTCAATTTGAAGAGGTAGAGGAATAATGTCCTTTTGGGGACGTTTCTGTTTGGGACATTTTTTAAGGTATTGCATTTAGGAATGTTTTCTTTTGGACGTTTTGAAGATGAATAAAAGAAAATAAATGAATAAAAGGCATCGAAAGATGCCTTTTAATATTTAGCTAATTTAAATATGGCATATTTGCCATATTTAGAATATTAGTTTCTTCTCTTTCCAAAAATAGAAAGAATTCTTAAGAAGATATTGATAAAATCAAGATATAATTGCATTGCACAATAAATATATATTTTTTCTTGGTTAATATTCGGTTCTAATTGTAAAGCTTTAATTTTATTAATATCATAAACAGTAACTCCAAAGAATACTGCCAAGATGAACCAGTCTAATATTAAATCAAATAAAGAACTGTCAAAGAAAAATAAGTTTACTAAGCTAAGAATTAAACCAATAATCAAAAAGACGTTTAAATAAGTACGCCAACTACTTAAATCTTTGTTTGTTTTATATCCAATTAAACTTAAAACACCAAAAATCAAAGCAGAAGCAATAAATAAGGTAATGATTGAGTTTAATTCAAAAACAGCAAAAATGACAGATAATGTGACACCATTTAATGCGGCATATACAAAATACAGGATACCAACAACGATTGGTGGTAACTTTCTAAATAGAAGACTAAATAGTAAAACAGCAATTAATTCTATAATCAGTAATCCTGTGAAAGAATCTTCTAGTAGAATTGTGTAGAATAATCCTGAAGAATATGTATACCAAGCAATTAAGGCTGAACCTAATAGGCCTAAGAACATCCAGAAAAATGTTTTTTCAAAAAGTTTATTTTCGGTAGGCATATTTTGAACTTCGTTTTCTTCCATATAAAAACTCCTTTCAATATTATATAAATTTAGTATACAAATAAAATAGAAAATATGCAATATATAAATTGAATTGTTAAAATATATTTATGACGAAACTGTTATCAGTTTATTGAAATCTTATTTAATGTATGACATAATAGAACAAAATGTCCCAAACGGACCTGGTCCCAATGGACCCGAATCTAATGCGACAAAAAAAGGAGTTATGTATGAAGCAAAAAATAAAAAAAGAATTAAAGCAATTAGCAGACGAAAAATATAAAGAATTTCATAAAGGATTATGTCCTGGTACAGAAAATATATTAGGAATAAGAGTGCCAGTTCTTAGAGAGTATGCAAAAAAATTATCAAAAGAATATGATATTCGAGAATTATTAAATGATATAGATGATGAGTATTATGAAGAAATCATGTTACAAGGAATGCTAATTGGCTTAGAAAAAGATAAAGATATAGAAAATATACTAAAAGATATAGAAGAATTTGTGCCTAAAATTGATAATTGGGCAGTTTGTGACACTTTTTGTGCAGGATTAAAAATAACTAAAAAGAATCTAGACAAAATGTGGGAATTTTTACAAAAGTATGTGATATCAGAAAAAGAGTTCGAAATTCGATTTGGTGTGGTGATGATACTAGATTATTATATAGCAGAAAAGTATTTAGAAAAAAATTTCGCTATATTTGATCATATAAAGAGTGATAAATATTATGTTCAAATGGCAGTAGCATGGGCGATTTCTATTTGTTTAATTAAATTTTATGACAAAACAATAGAATATTTAAAACAGGCTAAAGTAGATAAATTTACATATAATAAAGCTTTGCAAAAAGCGATAGAATCTTATCGAATAACAGAAGAACAAAAAACAGAATTAAGAAAAATGAAAAAAATGTAAAATTATATTTGATAAATATTTTTTTTATGTTATAGTAGTATAAGAAAAAATAAAAAGTACAAAGGAGAGAAGAATGGGAAGAGGAAGAAGAGAATTAGAAAAAGAACCAAAGAAAATATTATATGGAGAGGTAGAAAAAAAGAAAAAAATTATTATTGGCGTAGGAATTACTATATTAGCAATTATTGTATTATTTATTATTGCAATGGTAGTAAATAACTATATTATATTGGATAATAACACAACAACAAATTTAATTATTAACAATAAAAATGTAACATCAGATTTACGAAATGATATCATACAAGAGGATGGCGTTATTTATTTATCAGAAGATGATATTGCCAATTTCTTTGATAAACATATTTATTTAGAAGAAGAAAATAACCGAATAATTACAACATATAATAAAAAAATAGCAGAAGTTAGTTTAGATGAAAATGTGATTAATGTAAATGGAGCAGATAAGAGGATATCTGCACATGCCATTGAGAGAGATGGCGTTATTTATATACCAATTTCAGAAATGACAGAAGTGTATGATATAGAAATTGGGAATATAGAGGAAACCAAAGTAATTACTATGGATTCATTAGATAGAGAACAAAGAAAAGCAAGTGTAAATTCTAATTTAGCAGTAAAATCTTCAACGAATTTTATAGCAAGAACAGTGGATAGAGTAGAAGAAGGGGAAGAGGTTATTGTAATTTCTTCTGATGAAGGATATTCTAGAATAAGAACAGAAAATGGAAAAATTGGATATGTAAAAACGAACAAATTAGCAAATGAATATGCAGTTAGAGAAGATATGCCAGAGGAAAAACAAATCGAAGGAAAAATCAATATGACATGGGATTACTATTCAGAAGTTGGAAGTGCACCTGATAGAACAGGAACAACCATAGATGGTGTAAATGTTGTATCACCAGCTTTCTTCTATATAGATGAAGATGGAGATTTCAGAGAGAACGTAGGAGAAAGTGGAGAAGCATATGTGGATTGGGCACATGGTAATGGTTATAAAGTATGGCCAATGGTATCTAACGCACCAGCAGCTAATGAAAGCTTAGAAATCACATCAGAAATCATGAATAGCTATGAAAATAGAAAAGAATTAATAGAACAAATTGTTGATGCATGTGTTGAATATGATTTAGATGGAATTAATATAGATTTTGAAAATATGAAACAAGAAGATATTGATTTATATTCAAGATTTATTATAGAATTAACACCAAGATTAGATGACTTGGGAAAAGTGGTTTCAGTAGACGTAACAGCACCAGATGGTGGTGAAACTTGGTCAATGTGTTTTGACAGAAATGTCATTGGAGATGTGGCAGATTATATTGTATTTATGGCATATGACCAAAATGGTATATCTAGTACAACAGCAGGAACAAATGCAGGATATAATTGGATAGAATTAAATTTAGTAAAATTCTTACAAACAGAAGAAATAGACTCAGACAAACTAATATTAGGAATGCCATTCTATACAAGACTATGGATAGAAGATGCTAATGGAGATATTGTAAGAAATCCAACAGTTAATATGGAAGATATTGAAGACGTTTTACCAGATGATGTTCAAAAAACATGGGATGATGAATTGAAACAATACTATGTAGAATATCAAGATGGAGAATACACAAGAAAAATGTGGATAGAAGATGTAGAATCATTAAAAGCAAAAGTTTCATTAGTAAATGAAAATGACTTAGCAGGAGTTGCTTCTTGGCAATATGGAATGGAAACACAAGATGTATGGCCAATGTTAAAAGAAGAACTAGGTCTTTAGAAATAAAAATTGGGGACACAACAAAATAGAACAAAACATGTTCAATTTGATGTGTCTTTTCTATTATATAATTTCATAAAATAACTTAAAATAGCCTTGACAACAGTAATTTCAATGGTATAATACTAATAAAGTGACACTTTGGAGGGATTTTGACGAATGCAAAAGGAAAATGTATTTTTTTCTCTAGATAAATTTGACGGAATGACAGATGAACAAATTGTATTAGAAGTACAAAAGGGTGATAAACAAGCTATATCATATTTAATGAATAAGTATAAAGAATTAGTGAATATAAAAGTTAGTAAATACTTTATGGTTGGAGCTGAAAGAGATGATATTGTTCAAGAAGGCTTAATAGGATTGTTTAAAGCAATCAAAATGTTTAAAAAAGATAAAAACAATAGTTTTAAATCATTTGCAAATATGTGTATCGAAAGGCAATTAATAACAGCGATTAAATCTTCAACAAGACAAAAACATATGCCATTAAATTCCTATTTATCATTAAATGCTTCTGCATATGATAATGAAGAAGAAAATGGAATAGAATTAATTAACACATTAGACAACAAAATGGTAGAAGATCCATTAGAAACAGTAATGAAAAAAGAATATTATGAACAGATTGAAAGTTCAATAGAAAAATCTTTAAGTACATTTGAAAAACAAGTTTTAGATGGATATGTAAAAGGATATAGTTATGTAACAATTGCTAAAAAATTAGATTCACCTGTAAAATCAGTGGATAATGCAATACAAAGAATTCGAAAAAAAGCAATTAAAAATATGTTAAATGAAATTTAAGGGAAATTGGGGACGGACTCATTTTTCCTTTTTTCGAATTTAATTAGAATAAAAAATATAGAATATAAAAAAATGAAACGATTTTGCGTATCTAAATTTGAAATTAGAAATTCTAAAGAAAAACATGAGGACTGCTCATTTTGCTTAAAATTTACAGCAACAATGAGAGAGGCTCATGTTTTTCTTGTAGAATTTCTATGAAAATTTAGCTTATACAAAATTGTGTAATGGTTTTATATTCTATATTTTTAATTATTTATAATATTGAAAAAAAGGGAAAAATGAGTCCGTCCCCAATTTCCCTTTTCTGGGGCTTCTAACGGGAATTGAACCCGTGACCTCAGCCTTACCAAGGCTGCACTCTACCAACTGAGCTATAGAAGCAAATAATTTTATTATTTGAACAGTACCCATTATACAATAGAAAAAAACAAAAGTAAATATTTCTATTGACTTTTTTTGAAAAAAGTAATAAAATAAATAACATAAGATAAAGACAAGTAAGAGAAAAAGTAAAATAAAGGTTATCTAAAGAGAGGATTGGCTATTAGCTGAAAGCCAATCTAGAAAAACATATTTGAAAAACTACCTCTTCAAGTTTTTGGTGAATAAACCAAACGTGTAAGATACGTTATCATCTTTTAATTAAGTGAAAAATAGGATGGAACCGTGTATATATAATGCACTCCTGTGGATAAAAAATCCATAGGAGTGTTTTGTTATGTATAATAATTTTGGAAGAAGAACAGCAGAAGATGAAATATTATGGAAATTGGAAAGAGAATTTTGTGATTCAACCTTATTAAGAAATCCAAGAACAATAGAGGATGTGGTAAATCAACTTGAAAAATATTGTATACATTGGTATTCACCTCAAACACCATTTGTAAATGATATAGAATATACAAACTGTATACTTCCTCGTATTGAAATGCTAGTAAATGATGATAACCACTTTAGGGTAACAGAAAAGGGAAATATAATAATCTCATTGCCATTATTACAAGAGGATGATAGAGGAAATCATGAAACGGAAAAAGATATTCAATATAATTATTTAAAAGAGGGGACGATAGAAAAAGTAAGCATATTTGATCATCGTAGATATGGTATAGATAGATTGTTTAAAAGTATCAGATATGTATATGACAGAAACGGAATTGAAACAGAAAGACAAATTGAAATGTTAAAAAGAGACAAAGAAAGTTCAAGAACCATATATTTTTTCAAAGAAAGATTAAAAGATAATCCACATATCCTTAAAATAACTCAAAATTCAAGAGGAACAAAAGAAAGGGGAATGGTGAGTTATTATGACATAAGACTAAGTCGACAGATAGAAGACTTAGATCAAACAAAGGGAAAGAAAATAGAAGAAAAGGACATAAGAGGTTTAACAGAAGATGAGAAACAAGAAGTGATTGCAAGGCAAATAAATCCTATTTATCAGCAGGGAATAAAGAGCTTGATGGGAATAGGTATAGAGCCAGGAGGAAGATAAATAATAATAGATAAATTATAAAGGAGGTTTTATTATGTTAAAAGTTACATTAAAAGACAATTCAGTAATTGAGGTGGAGAGAGGAACTAGCATTTTAGATGTTGCAAAAAAAATTAGTGAAGGATTAGCAAGAAATGCAACTTGTGGAGAAGTAGATGGAGAGGTAAAAGACTTAAGATATGAATTACAAGAAGATTGCAATTTAGTGATTCATACATTTCAAGAAGATGATTTAGAAGGAAAAAAAGCATATTGGCATACAACATCACATATTATGGCACAAGCTGTAAAAAGATTATTTCTGGATGTAAAATTTGCCATTGGTCCAAGTATTGATAATGGATTCTATTATGATTTTGATGTAGAAACACCATTTACAGATGAAGATAAAGCAAAAATTGAAGAAGAAATGAAAAAAATCATTAAAGAAGATTTAGAAATTGAAAGATTTTCATTGCCAAAAAAAGAAGCTTTAGAATTAATGAAAGACCAACCATATAAAGTAGAATTAATAGAAGAATTACCAGAAGGAGAAGAAATTAGTTTCTATAAACAAGGTGATTTTACAGATTTATGTGCAGGACCACATTTACTAAAAACAGGAAAAGTAAAAGCAGTAAAAATTCTATCATCTTCAGGTGCTTACTGGAGAGGAAGTGAAAAGAATAAAATGCTTCAAAGAATTTATGCAATTTCTTTCCCAAAGAATAGTCAATTACAAGAATATCTAGATTTCTTAGAGGAAGCAAAACAACGTGATCATAGAAAAATTGGAAAAGATTTAGACATCTTTATGACACATAAATTAGTTGGTTCAGGACTTCCAATGTATCTACCAAATGGGGCAACCATAAGAAGAATTCTAGAAAGATATATTCAAGATAAAGAAATTGCATTAGGATATGCACATGTATATACACCATCACTTGCAAATGTGGACTTATATAAAACCAGTGGACATTGGGATCATTATAAAGAAGATATGTTCCCTGTTATGAAAATGGATAATGAAGAAATGGTATTAAGACCAATGAACTGTCCACATCATATGTTAATATATAAACATCAAATGCACTCATATAGGGATTTACCAATTCGTATAGGAGAATTAGCACATGATTTTCGTTATGAATCAAGTGGTAGTGTTTGTGGACTAGAAAGAGTTCGTCAAATGTGCCAAAATGATGCCCATTTATTTGTTAGACCAGACCAAATAAAAGAAGAAGTAGGAAGAGTTTTAAATTTAATAAAAGAAGTATATCAAAAAGATTTTGGATTCCCTGCGTCAAGCTTTAAATATAGATTATCATTACGAGATAAAGCAAATAAGGAAAAATATATTGATAATGATGAAATGTGGGAAACAGCTGAAAGTCAATTAAGAGAAATCTTAAAAGAATTAAAAATTGACTTTTATGAGGCAGAAGGAGAAGCTGCTTTCTATGGACCTAAAATTGATATTCAAATAAGAACAGCTTTAAATCATGATGTGACAATTCCAACTTGTCAATTAGACTTTGCTTTGCCAGAAAGATTTGAATTAGAGTATATAGGAGAAGATGGAAAAGCTCATAGACCAGTTGTTATCCATAGAGCAATTTTAGGATCTTCAGATAGATTTATTTCTTTCTTATTAGAAGAAACAAAAGGAAATCTACCTGTATGGGTAGCACCAGTACAAGTAAAAATCTTACCAATTACAGATAATCAACATGAATATGCTTATAAAGTAAAAGAAGTATTACAATCAAAAGGTATTCGTGTAGAAGTAGATGATAGAAATGAAAAAACAGGATATAAAATTCGTGAAGCACAATTGCAAAAGATTCCATATATGTTGATTGTTGGTGAAAAAGAAGTGGAAGGAAATACAGTATCTATCCGTTCAAGAGAAGAAGGCGATATTGGTGCAAAATCAGTAGAAGAATTTACAAAAGAGATAGTAGAAAGGATAGATAGTAAAAAATAATTTGAAAATAGTTGACACCAATAGTATTTTATGGTAAAATAGGTAACTGTAATCCGCTTAGTCAAGGTACATAAATACTAACAAATAGCGTTAGTTACCTTTTTTTAAGGATTAGCGAGTATACAAATAAGGGAGGTGCATTTTAGATGTACGCAATAATTGAAAGCTGTGGAAAACAATACAAAGTAGCAGAAGGAGATGTTGTATTTTTCGAAAAACTAGATGCAGAAGAAGGTAAAAAAGTTACTTTTGATAAAGTTATACTAGTTTCAGAAGAAGGAAAAGTACAAGTTGGAAATCCTTATGTGAAAGGTGTAAAAGTAGAAGGAAAAGTAGTTTCTCATGGTAAAGGTAAAAAAATCATTGTTTTCAAAATGAAAGCTAAAAAGAATTATAGAAGAAAACAAGGACATAGACAACCATATACAAAAGTAGAAATTACATCAATCAAAACAGCT
>CALXXJ010000007.1 GCA_944392665.1 uncultured Clostridia bacterium
ATTAAATATGGATCATGAAAATCATTTCTTGTTGGATTTAAAAATAATCTAATGTCTTCTTCGTTTACAATATTTCTATTGGCAAGTATAGTTGCTAATAGCTTGTTTAAATGATATTTATTAGATAATTCTTCTACTTTTTCTTCATCTACTTCATATATTTGCCATTTTTTATTCATATTCCTCTCCTAATTCTAACTTTTTTACTATTGTATACCATTTTCTTTATTTTTAAAAGGGGGTAATGTTAATTTATGAAATTAATCCTTTGTTTTATGAAAACTTATATGAATTATCTTAATCATCATATTGAAAAGGATAACATAATGTGATATACTTTTTATAATTTTTATGAAGAGGAAAGAAATTATGGAACAAAAACGTATTATTAAATTAGAAGATTTTTTTAATTTTGATTCAAAAGAACCAATCAATCGATTAGCCTATACAGAAGATGATATGAAATATAAAATAAAAATAATTGAAAAAATGAAAGCATTAGGTATGCGAATAACTCTTGATAAAGCCGGAAATATTTGTGGTACGATTTCTGTTGGAAATAATCCACAAAAAACAATTGCCATTGGTTCCCATACAGATTCTGTTTACGATGGAGGACAATTTGACGGACCCGTTGGTGTTATAGTAGGGCTACAAACAGCTGAAAATTTGATAAAAAGCAAAAACTGTACTGGCATTATTAAAGTTCCTATCTATGCTTGTGAGGAATCCAGTCGTTTTGGCAATGCTTGTTTAGGAAGTAAATACTTAAACGGTACGATTACAGAAGAAGATTTTTCTTCCATTGTGGATCAAAATGCCTTAAAGCAAGGAAAAACTATTACTTTACAAGAAGCAATTAATTTTGCAAATTCCTATTTAAAAAGATATGTTGATGATATTCAAGAAGTTGATAAAATATTTGACACAGTTGATTATTCCTTAGAAGCACATATTGAACAATATGACAGTTTAAAAAAGATTTATAAAAAAAATAAACAAGATACAATTGGTATTATCAATTCTATTGGTTCGGCTGTAAGAATCAAATATGATGTAGAAGGACAAGCCAACCATACAGGTTCTACGCCTATGAAAAAAAGAAAAAATGCGGTGGATGCTACTGCTTTTATTGGTAAAAAAGTTCGAAAACTTGGAAAACGTTATGAAAAACAAGGTCTTGGTAGAGCTAGTCAAGTTGAAATTAATACTCCTGGACACAATGGAAGTTTTAATCAAATCCCTAATCAAGCAAATGGCTTAATCGATTTTCGTCTTCAAGGAGAGAACACACCAGAATCCGTATTAGAAGATTTCGAAAATATTAGACAACAAGTAGAAGAAAAAACCAAAACAAAAATCACGCCAACAGTTATATCAAAAGGTACTCCTGTTGTTACAAGTAAATTGCTAAATCAAAAACTTGTCCAAATTTGTGAACAAAAAGGATTTCAATCAATCGAAATGCCTTCATATCCTGGTCAAGATACAGGTTATGTACCAGCTACAGAGAAAACAATGGTATTCATCCCTTCTACAGGTGGAAGTCATAATCCTGATGAACATACCAAAAAGAAATTTATTAAACCAGCAACAACACTTTTTACGCAATTATCTAAAGAACTCTTGGTAGAAAGATTTAGAGATGCTCAAAAAGTTTCTATTACGCCTAAATCTTCTTATGAATCTTCACATATTCCAACTTCTATAGTTCCTAGTCGTAGTTCTCATGATGAGAATGTGCTAGGTTGATTTGATTAAGGAATTCTTCCTTCAAGGGGTTGTCTGCGTCACAGCAGACAGCCCCGATTCTTTATATTTGATATATTTAAAAAATCCAACTTTTATTTTCGAATTGGATTTTTTTGATTTATTATATATTATAAATATTTTCCTAATACGCTTCTATCTCTTCTATGATTTCCTTTCCTGTCATCTCACAAGGAATATTGATTCTCTTAATGGCATTTTTATCAAAATCTTTAAAATCATTCATTCCAATATCATAGATTTGAAAATCAATTCCATTATTTTTTAATGTCCTTACTGTCTCATTTGTATATGCACCATATGGATATGCAAATATTTTTAAGTCTTGTTTTCCTAAATTTTTCTCTATTTGCTCATAAGATTCTTTTACATCATCACGAAGTTCTCGTACAGAACGCTTATCATAAAAAACATGTTTTTTACTGTGACTGCCTATTTCTACAAGACCGCTATTTTGCATTTCTAAGCATTCTTACCAACTCAAATATTTTATACCATCAATTTCTTGACCAATTTTATCTGTTACAATAAATATAGATGCCTTCACTTGATACTGTTTCAAAATCGGATAGATATATTCATAATTACTATAATATCCATCATCAAATGTTATCACCATCGTTTTATCGGGAAGTTCTGTTTTTCCATTATTGGCATCTGCCAATTCTTTCATAGATATAATTGTATATCTATTTTCTAAAAATATTTTTATATTTTCTTCAAAACTTTCTGGTGTGTTTATATAATTAAAATTATCTGGATCACTTTCTGGAACAGTTGTTACAAAATTATGATATAGCAATATAGGAACTTTAACCTCTGCTCTTTTCGTATCTCTTTTTTGTCTAATAATCATTCCAATACTGACTACAATCACAAGAATTATCATACACATAATTATTAACTTTTTCTTCGTACTCATTGTTCTCTACATTCCTTTCCTAAGATATTAATTTAAAGTTTGATGTTTTCAGTTGGGGTGGAATACATTATCTTTTAAATGTATTGACGAATGTGCCGTGGAATAGATGTATTCCACCTCAACCGAAAAAAATATCTAATCTCTTTCTATTATATTTATGATAGACATTTTTTGACACTTATCACGATTTTTCGACAGTTTCATAAGATATTATGAGGTGATAAAAATGTTTTTCATATCTATTATAATTGCACTAATATGTCTTATCTGTTCAATATGTATCAACATCAATTGGATATATGATATTTCATGCTATTTAGGCTATTTCTTGGCGATTTATTTAGTAACTTTTATAGCAATTATCCCGGGATTTCATTATGTATTTAACTTTGTTAGTTTATTACTTCATAAAAAAGATAAGAAATCCCCTGTCAAAAAAGAAGAAGATGTTACGATTTTGATACCAGTATATAATGCAAAAAAATCAATAGAAGAAACACTTAACTCTATTAAAAAGCAAAAATACTGTGGAAATATTTATGTAAAAATTATTGATGATGGTTCAACTGATGGCACATTAGAATTGTTAAAATCAATGGATTTAGATTCTAATATGACATTAATAGAAACCAAACACCAAGGAAAAGCAAATGCACTTAACAAAGGATTACAAACTGTATGTACGGATTATACCATCACAATTGATAGTGATACCGTTTTGCATCCTTTAGCAATTAGAAATATTATGCACAAGCTAATAAATTCTAATAAAAAAACAGCTGCAACAGCTAGCTGCCTATTTGTTAAAAATGCAAAAAAGAACTTTATTACAAAATTACAAGAATGGGATTATACACTAGGTATCTTTGGTGTAAAACTAATGCAAGGAAATTACAATTCTACATTAGTTGCACAAGGTGCTTTTAGTGCTTATAAAACAAAAATGCTAAAAGAAATTGGTGGATGGCAACATTGTGTAGGAGAAGATATTGTCCTCACTTGGCAATTGTTAAGTAAAGGTTATGAAACCAATTTTGCAAAAAATGCCATTGCATCTACAGTTGTTCCAGAAAAATATAAAGAATTAGGTAAACAAAGAAAAAGATGGGCTAGAGGTATGATAGAAGCTTTTAAAAAGAATAAATTATTGACATCCAAAAAGATGTCTGCAAAATCCAAATTTTTAGCATGTTTTAATGTCTTTTTCCCTTTTATCGATTTAGCACTTCTGATTTTTGTACCACTTAGCTTAATTTTCTTAGCGTTTGGAAATCCTTTATTACTTGGCTGGATTTCTTTATTAGTGATTCCTTTTGGACTATTGCTATGCTTATTAATCGAAATCAAGAGAAAAAATATGTTAAAAGAAATTGATTGTAAATTAGAAAAAAGAAGTTTTTTAGCATTTCTTGTATATATCTTAGTATATGCTTTTATCTTAGCTCCTTATTGTCTAATGGGATATATTTCAGAGTTAATCAATTTGAAAAAGAAATGGTAACTGTAAAAAGGAAGGAAAATTTCCTTCCTTTGGTCTATTTAGTATTGGTTAATTTTGTGCTTTCTTGAAGTGTACATAAATCTGTGGTATAATAAAGAGTGAAAACATTGTTGTAGAAGTCTTCCTTGCGTGACATCAAGCTTATGCAAGAGGACAATCATTAATTAATAAGGAGGAAACATTATGTACAACAAAATTCTAGATCTTGAAAACTTGCAGGCTGTTAATGAGGTATTTAAGCGGCTTAACATCTTACGTCGCTGGACATCAATAACCACTGACGACAAGTATAATGAGTTGGCTAAACAGGCTCTGAATTGCATCACAGCTTTTATGCTTGCCTCAGAATATGAAAAGCAAGGAAACATTGTGAACTGGGAAAGATTTCCAAAGATTGCCATATATAGGGCATTCCAAAAGGTATATGTATACTTTGATACCCCTGAACATCTCATTGATGAGATATGTAATCTGGGTAACATTAACAGGGATTGCTTTAACATGGCAACAAAAGAAATTATTCAGGAACTCACAAATGATGAGTTTTCTGACTTTATTTCTGAGGGAATTGGAACTACAGAGATGGAGATCTATCGTGCTGCGACCAAAATTGCAACTTTGATAGAACTTGAAGAAAACTCCCCATTAATGAAAAACAACGGGGAATATCGAGATAAATACTCCGAAATTGAAAATTCTTTGAGAAACTTCTCTCATATTTCCGGTGTATCTGATTTCTCTGACCCTACTGGAGAAATCTTCAAGTTGCTGTTAAAAATATCCAAACTAAGAAACCAGAACAGATGGGCCGTACAGCCTTACACCATTAATTGTTCTGTGTTGGGACATCTCTTTGACACAGGAGTTCTTGCCTATTTTATCGGTTTAGAACATTTTGAATGGAACGAAAAGATCTCCACCAAGATGTTTTTTATGGGCATCTTCCACGACCTTGCAGAGGTGTGGACAAGTGATGTTCCCTCTCCGATAAAAGATCGGATTTCCGGATTCCGTGCTGCCACAGAAAAGTACGAATCTATGGTACTCAATAAAAACTTGTACAGCAGAGTGCCGGAATTTTTAGCAGCTAAACTTCGTTCAGTCATGTTCGAAGAAGAAGCCAATTCTTCTTTTCACGGTATTATGAAGTCTGCTGACTATCTTTCCGCAGATTCAGAATGTTGGAGACAATACATTTCAGGAAGTAGAGATCCCTATTTCTTAGAGTCCGCAATTATGGGATTCGACAAAAAACTGAAAAATGGAACTTATTACCTTCCGGAAACCTGTAACCAGCTTCATGAGTACTACATGACGTACTCTCAGAATGCAGTCAAATAGTTTAAAGGCAACCCCCATCTCTGCTTGAGGTGGGGTGTTTGTTTGATTTTTTTATTAAGTTTAACACTTTGAAATTGTAAAATTAATAGAATTCCATAAATTAAAATCGTATGAATATTCACGCTCTGTTCTATGACCAAAAACTGCTAATTAGTCTTAAATCATAAAAACATGATAAACCAAAGTCGTTAACATGCAAAGAACAATTCCACAAACTGTTGGAATAAAGAAACTAATTGCAGTCCACTTCCAACTTCCTGTTTCTTTTTTTATCGTAAGTAAGGTTGTCGCACAAGGAAAATGAAATACAGTAAATAACATGACATTAATCGCTGTTAATATCGTCCAACCATTTTGTCTTAAGATTTCCCCTATTGCAAAAGTATCTTCCATATTAACTAATGAAGTACCTTGCATATAACACATAAGAATAATCGGAAGTACAATTTCATTGGCAGGTATTCCCAATATAAAAGCAGTTAAAATATATCCATCTAATCCCATAAGATTTGCTAATGGATCTAAAAAGTTTGCAATAATGGTTAATAAACTTTGTCCTTGTATACCAATATTGGCAAATAGCCATATGACAAGACCAGCAGGCGCTGCAACTGCAACTGCTCTTCCTAATATAAAAATAGTTCTATCAAAAATAGACCTAACCAATACTTTTAAAAATTGTGGCTTTCGATATGGTGGCAATTCTAGCACAAAAGAAGACGGCATTCCTTTTAAGATGGTTTTAGATAAGATTTTAGATATTACCAAAGTCATCATAATTCCTAGAATAATCACAAACATGACAGCTATTGTAGATACAATAGATGCTCCTATTC
Organism: uncultured Clostridia bacterium; assembly: GCA_944392665.1. Lineage (GTDB taxonomy): Bacteria > Bacillota > Clostridia > TANB77 > CAG-508 > CAG-269. The sequence continues at coordinate 6,371 of CALXXJ010000007.1, forward strand.
CCCCTATCGTCCCTGCAATAAATATCGTCGCAATGGTAATTAAAAATGGAAATCTCCCATTACATGGAACCAAATTATTGGTTAATATAGCAATCAATCTTTCTCTTGGAGAATCGATAATTCTACATCCTGTTACCCCACAACTATTACAACCAAATCCCATACACATCGTAATCATCTGTTTTCCACTGCAACAAGCCTTTTTAAAAAAGCCATCCATGTTAAATGCAATTCTTGGCAAGTACCCTAAATCTTCTAATATGGTAAACAAAGGAAAAAAGATAGCCATTGGTGGTAGCATAACAGATATAACCCATGTCAAAGTCTGATAGACACCTAAAATTAACATATTAGATAACCATCCCGGACAATGTATATATGTAGCAAATTCTATCAGTTTTTCTTGTATATTTCCAAATAGACTAAATAAAAATTGAGATGGATAATTGGCTCCTACAATTGTAATCCAAAATATAAGTAATAAAAACAAAATCATAATCGGAATTCCATATTTTTTAGATGTCAGTATCTTATCGATTTTTCTATCTCGATTCGCATAATCTTTATTTTCAAATTTGCATACCTTTTTTCCTATTTCTTCCGCATCTTTTACAATCGTTGACACAATTTTTTCTTTAAACTCTTCTTGACGGATTTCTTTCTCTTTTAAGTTTTCTAAAACTTCTTTTTTTACTTTATCTATTTCCCTATTATTCATTAATTGTATATGTAATTGTTTTTCTATTTCTTTTAAAATATGCTCTTCTCCATCTAAAACTTTTATGCTCATCCATCTTGCTAGTTTTTCTTCTATTTTATATTGTTTGCTGATTATTTCTCTTACTTCTTCAATTGCTTTTTCTATCTTTTCATCATAATGTATTTGGTATATTGGGTTTATTTGTTCCTTTCTTTCACAAACATTTCTAATAACTTTCAATAAATTATTTAATGTCTTTTTATTTCTTGCTGTAACACCTACAACTGGTACCTTTAGTATGTTTGATAACAGTTCTAAATTGATTTTTATTTTCTTCTTTTTGGCTTCATCTAATAAATTAACACACACAATTAAATTATTGGTAATTTCTGTTATTTGTAACACAAGATTTAAATTTCTTTCTAAAGAAGTAGCGTCTACTACAACAATTGTTGCATCTGGATTCCCAAAACAAATGTAATTTCTGGCAATTTCTTCTTCTTCAGAATGAGACATAATAGAATATGTACCAGGAATATCAACAATTTTATACTGTTCTCCTCTATATTCAAAATATCCTGTTGCATTTGCAACCGTTTTACCTGTCCAATTACCAGTATGTTGATTCATTCCTGTTAGATTATTAAATATCGTTGATTTTCCAACATTGGGATTTCCTGCTAATGCAATTGTATAAGTACTTTTTCTTTTTGTTTCCTTTTGCTCCATAGCTATCTTTTCTTTTTCACTCATAAAATCCTCCTTTTATTTTCTTTTGTTATTGTATTGTATATAGATTTTTCTTTTTTTGTTACTATTATCTTTCTTATTTTAATTTTATATTTTCTGCATCTTCTTCACGAATAGCAATTAAGCTTCCTCGAAATTCAAAAGCTCTTGGATCTCCTGATGGACTTACTAAAACTGGTTTTATATCCGTTCCTTCTATTAATCCTAAATCTAACAATCTTCTTTTAATGTTTTCTTCTCCTATAATTTTACTAACAACTCCTATTTCTCCCAATTCTAATTCGTTTACTGTTTTTTCTTTCATTTACATATAGCACCTCCGTATTATGTTTAGTATATTGTATTCATTTACAAATTTAATTGTTCAGTAAATTTCTTTTTATATGCGTATATAGACCTAGACAGTAATATGCCATTTATTGCACTTATCTCATTTTTATGGTACAATTCTTTTGTAAAAGTATAGTTATTAAAAATGTATATAATTATATTCTTTTTATTGCAAATTGCACATATACTTTTACAGGAGGAATTTATATGAAAAATAAATTTAAAGTAGCAATCGTTGGCGCTAGTGGCGTTGTAGGAAGAACCGCTTTGAAAGTATTGGAGGAAAAAAGTTTTTCAAATGTTGAATTTACTTTATTCTCTTCTAAAAAATCTGCTGGAAAGAAAATTGAATTTTTAGGAAATAACTATATTCTTCAAGAACTAACAGAAAATTCTTTCAATAAACCATTTGATTATGCTATCTTTTGTGCAGGAGGAACTGTTTCTAAGAAATTTATACCAATAGCTGTAGAACATCATTGTATCTGTATTGATAATAGTAGTGTGTATAGAATGGATAAAGAAGTTCCTTTGGTTGTTCCAGAAGTTAATATGAAAGAAGCATTTAAAAATAAGGGAATTATTGCTAATCCAAATTGTTCTACAATCCAGGCAGTTGTTCCTTTAAAGCCTTTAGATGATACATACCATATAAAACGAATTGTATATTCAACTTATCAAGCTGTTTCAGGTGCTGGAAGAGAAGGAATTGAAGATTTGGAAAATGGAATAAATGGATTTGCTCCTAAAAAGTTTCCTTACCCTATATTCAATAACTGCTTACCACAAATTGATGTGTTTATGGATGATGGATATACCAAAGAAGAACATAAAATGATAAATGAAACCAGAAAAATCTTAAATAGACCTGATTTACCTATAACTGCTACAACCGTTCGTGTTCCTGTTTTAAACTGTCATAGTGAATCCATCAATGTCGAATTTGAAAAAGATTTTGACTTATATGATGTAAAACAATTATTACAAAACTATCCTGGTGTCATTGTTGTAGATGACATAGAGAAAAATTACTATCCAATTGCAACAAAAGCTGATGGCTATGATGAAGTTTTTGTGGGAAGAATTCGTAGAGATGATAGTGTAAAATATGGACTTAATTTATGGGTTGTTGCAGATAACTTAAGAAAAGGTGCTGCAAGTAATGCAATTCAAATCTTAGAAAATATGATGATGGCATAAATTTAATATATCATGACAAAAAAAGATATATTGCTTAACTCACAATATATCTTTTTTGTTATATAAAAATCATTTCCTATTAATTTTCTTATTGATACATTTCTAAATTTAATCTTAAAGTTAATTTTATTTTAACTTTTTCTCAATTAAATCTACAATTTCTTTTGCTCTTTGGGTAATATACTTTTGGTCTTCTCCCTCAATCATTACCCTAACTAATGGTTCTGTTCCTGATGGTCTAATAACCACTCTTCCATTTCCAGCAAATTCTTTTTCTACATTTTCAATTGCTTTTTTGATGTCTGCATCTTTTTCATAATCATATTTTTTGTCTGCATTTACTTTTGCATTGATTAATACTTGTGGATATAGTTTAATAATACTTGCTAATTCTGATGCTGTTTTATTTTCTTCTAATATGGTTTGAATTAACATTAAAGAAGTTAATATACCATCTCCTGTAGGATTATAATCTAATAAAATTACATGACCTGATTGTTCTCCTCCTAGGTTATATCCTTCTTTTAACATTTCTTCTAATACATATCTATCTCCTACTTTTGTTTGTATCAATTGTAATCCATTGTTTTCAGCATATTTATTTAATCCTAAATTGCTCATAATTGTTGCAACAATTGTATCTTTGTTTAGTTTTCCTTTTTTTCTTAGGCTTGAAGAAATAATGGCTAATAGTTTATCTCCATCAATTTCATTTCCTTTTTCATCAATTGCTAAACATCTATCTCCATCACCATCATACGCAATTCCTAAGCTTAATTTGTTTTCTACAACAAATTTCTTTAGATTATCTAAATGTGTAGAACCACAATTTTCATTAATATTAATTCCATCTGGCGTATTATTGATAATTCTATAATTAATTCCTAAATCTTTAAATACTTTTTCTGCAACAACTGAAGTTGCTCCATTTGCTGTATCAATTCCTACAACAAAATCATCTCTTAGGTGTTTTTCAATTGTATCATCAAAATGTTTTCTAAAGAAATATATGTATTCATTCATTAAATCAAAGCAATATTCAGCAACACCAATTTTTTCATTTTTTGCTGTTAATTCTTCTAATTTTCCTGATTCCATAACTTCTTCTATTTCTTCTTCTAATGTATCTGGTATTTTCATTCCTTTATTACTAAAGAACTTAATGCCATTAAATTCAAATGTATTATGTGATGCAGATATCACAACACTTGCATCTGCTTTTAATTTTCTTGTTAAATAGGCAACTGCTGGTGTTGGAATCACTCCTAATAGCTTAACTTTTGCTCCATAGCTTAAAAAACCTGCTGTCATAGCACTTTCAATTAATGTTCCTGAGATACGTGTATCTCTACCAATTAAAATTGTTGGTGTATGGTCTGCATGTTTTGATAATACATATGCTCCTGCTTTTGCAACCTTATACACCAATTCAGGTGTTAATTCTGTGTTGGCAATTCTTCTAATGCCATCTGTTCCAAAATATTTTCTCATGTTTTAACTTCCTTTCCGTAAAATTAAAATTCATTTTAATCTTATCTTCCTATTTAATCATTTTATGAATATATCGTGATATCTTTCGTAATCTATTTTATTTGATATCATTTCATTTCTCTTTATATTATTCCAATTTTTCTATCATGCTATTATTTAGGATTTTATTTCTTAAAATTCATAATAATTTTTTCTTTTAATGTCAATTTAAAATCAAATGGTTCATCTATTTCAATCTTTTTATTACTTAATACTAATTTAGGATTTGTGGTTGTTAATTCCTCTAATTTTTCTTCTCCAACAATATCTGCAATTTCATCTAAAATTTGCGGGATTTTTGGATAAATTGTATTTTGTCTATGCACATCAGAACCCAAAAAATGTATCATATTATTTTCAAAAAATCTTCTGACAATCATTTGAGCCTTTTCACCATATTGTCCTATGATACTTCCATAATTTGCTTGCATTAACACACCTTTTTCAATTAGGTCATAAATCAAGTCAGGTTCTTTTTGAACAAAACTATATCTTTCTGGATGTGCTAATATTGGAACCAATTTATATTGTAACATATCATACACAACATCATATAAATTCATTGGTTCTACATTTAATGGTAACTCGAATAACACATAACTCGTATCATTAATTGTTGATGCTTTTCTTTTTTCCAATAATTCTATAATATTATCTGTAAAATATATTTCATTTCCTAAATATAAATTGGTATTAATATTTTTTGTTTTTAAATTTTCTAATATGGCTTTTACCCATACTTCTCTTTCTGGTACATCTGTCTCATAATAGTTTTCCATATAATGTGATGTAGATATAACTGCTTCAAATCCTGCTTTTTCTGCTTCTTTTATTAAATTAAATGTTTCTTCTATACTTCTTGAACCATCATCAATATTTGGTAATATATGTGAATGAAAGTCTATCATTTTTCTTTTGCTCCTTTTTTGTTTATTTCTTTTTTGTCACTCTATTAGTATACATTTATCTTTAAAATTTTTCAATATTTATTTGAAATTTTGTTACATTTTGCTGATTTTTGTCATAATTAATTTATCTTTTGACAATCTAAAATAAAAAATTAATTAATTTCTTAAATATAAAAATCCCTCCAGTTATTTTCTAGAGGGATATCAAATTATTTCTATAATTAATTGCTTAAATTCTTTTTTTCTTCATCTAAATATGCATTAATTTGATTCAATATATCTGTTGTCTTTTCAAGGGAAATGTTTTCAGAATCTTCTATTTTTATCTTATTTTCTAATGATTTTGGTTGTTCATCCTGATTTTCTTTCTGCATTTCTTCTTGTTGAACTTTAGCTATCTGCGGATTCTCTGGTCTCACTCTTCTTTTCATATCTTCCATTTTATTTTGCACATTCTTTGACTTGTTAGTTTGTGAAAATCTTGTACCTCTTGTTTTTTGTGCTGTCATTGCTGTTGATCCATAGTAATATGATTGTTCATATTTTTTAGCTGATACTGGTATTTTATTTAATACAATTCCCGCAATCTTTCCACCGACATTTTGAATATTAGTAACAATTTTTTGTAAATCGTCTTTTTTCGTCTGTTTATGTTCAGTTACAATAACAGTTGAATCTACAATTCTTGAAAGAATAATAGAATCTGTTACTAATTCACAAGGTGTTCCATCAATAATAATTAAATCACATAATTCTTTTAATCTATCTATTAAATTTATCATTTTAGTTGATATTAATAATTCTGATGGATTTGGTGGTATATTACCAGCAGATATAACATATAAATTTGGTATTTCTGTCTCTTGAATATAATTAGCTAAATCTTCTGATATTTCTTCTCCTGTATTTGTATCAAAACCTGATAGATAATTTGAAAGTCCTGGTCTTGGAGAAACTTCAAAAATATGATATTGTCTTCCTTTTCTCATATCTGCATCTATCAATATAACACGTTTCCCTGCTTGCGCAAAAGTAATTGCCAAATTAGCCGTTACCCAACTTTTTCCTTCGTTTGGTAATGTAGATGTTATTAATAATGTTTTTAGTTTGTTATTCGTATTCATAAATTGAATATTCGTTCTTAATGTTCTAAAAACTTCTGAAACAGGAGATTTGGGATCTCTATATGCAATTAATTCTTTCTTCATTATCTTCTACCTCCTCTTCCTTTTTTCTTTAACTTTTCCATTTCCATATCATACATAGGAATAGACGCTAATACTGGTATTTTAATCATTTTTTCAATATCTTCTTGTGTTTTAATAGTTGTATCTAACATATTTGCTATTAAAACATACATAACAGCAACAACTGCACCGATGAAGGCAAAGATAACAACACTTTTTAAATGATTAACATTTGAAGGCTCACTAGCTACTTCAGCTTGATCAACAATATATACATTGTTAATTTTATAAATTTCTCCTGCAATTTTCTCTCTAAATACATTTGCTATTTCATTTGCGATTTTGGCAGCATATGTAGGATTTTCATCAGATACGCTAATTTCTATCAATTCTGTATCTTCTACTGCAGTAACCTCTATATGTTTTCTTAATTCTTCTTCATCTATTTGAATACCCAAATTAGAAATTACCTGTCCTAAAATGCTTTTACTTTTTACCAATTCTCTATAAGTTGAAACTAATTTAGAATTTATGGTAATATCTGTCGTCGTAATAGATTCTGTTTGTTGTGTTTCTGTGTCATTCGCACTTTCTGTTCCTACTAATACCAAAGTAGTTGAAGATGTATACATTGGTGTTACAAAACCTACTGAATAGATTAGACCACTTACCATAAAAATTAATATTAATAATATAATTTGTGCTTTTTTATGCCAAAATATTTCAAATAGTTCTTTTAAATCTAATTCTTCCATACTCTCTCCTTTTATGATTCTTCTTCTGATTCATCTTCAATTTCTTTTTTTCTTTTATGATAACTATCCATCATTGCAAACACAATTAAAATAATCATACCTACAATTGTTATTATAATACCTGTAGTTGTCAATTGATTTAATATAGATGTTAATACCTCTCTTAATGTAATAGAAATCGCATCATTTAATATGGTAATGTTTTCAATTCTTACTTTTGCATTGATTAATATATTTGCAAAAATATAAAATACACCTGAAGCAATTGCACTAGATACAATAAACATAAATCCTGACCATATTCTTCTAAAAGATATCACTAATATTAAAATTGCAAACACCACTATTCCAATGATACTTGCTACATTGACTAACTTAATAATTGTCATTCCTTTAGTTAGAAGATTATGAATATTGTCTTCATAACTTGTACTTGTCATTGTGTCTTGATATTGTTCTGTAATTTTATTAATAAATTCATCAACCATTTTCTTTTGAGTTGCAGATAAATTTCCATTTAATGATTGTTCTATGTTGGTTCTCAAATTATTTTCTATTTCTGTTATATCAATTTGTTCATCTGTCCCATCATAAATATTATTAATTATGACTTTTGTGTCATTTTCTATTTTTTCTGGTGTTACAATATTTTCTAATACTTCTTCATCTAGTCCAGACTGGTATATATAATTTTCAAAATCGCTTTCAACAGCTGTATATATATTTGCATAATAATTTGTTTCATCTAATTTTTGTAAAACAAAATCTTTACTTAAAATAGTAGAAGAAGCTACATTTACACCAATACATACAATGATACAAATTGCTAGTATAATGGCTAGTATAAATTTTATGATATTTCCAATAACTTTCATTATTTTCCCCTTTCTACTCTTCTAATTCTGCATAAACCACATACCTTTGTGTTGCATATCCTATATTATTAAATGGGTAACATGTATACACCATTAAGATTTCTTTTTCTTTTTGAATTGGAAGCTTATCAACATCTGTTTCTTTAATTAATTGCATATCATATATCTTATATGTATATTCACCATAAGAAGTTGTTACTGTCATTTCATCACCTAATTGTAATTCTGAAAATCTTCTAAACATATTCTTAGAGTTGTGTCCCATATATATAATACTTCCACCTTCACCTGGAAAATAGCTTCCACTAGAATGCCCTACACCATTTTTTAGCACTTCTAACGTGTCTCCAAAATATACTGGTAAATCTGCATTAATTCTTGGAATTTTGATAGTGGCATATTGTGTACCATACTCTGGATAGTTTTCAAGTGTATTATCTTCACTCATTTGGGTTTGTTCTACTTTTTTATTTTCTATATCAATTGCTACTTTACTAATTATTGAAAAAGTTTCATTTACTTCTTGCCCGAAAAGTAAATAGATTGCTCCGACAATAACAATGATAATGAATAAAGCAACTATTAAATACTTAATAGTTGCTTTTATCGTCTCGACTGCTAGATTATGCATTTGCTAATCTCTTTCTTGCAACAACTGCTAAACCTAGGGCAATAATTGCTACTGAAGAAACAACTAAAACGATATTCATTGTATTTCCTGTATATGCTAATGTTCCGTTGTTTGAAGTAACTGTTTCAATTAGTTTTCCATCTCTGTATATTTCAACTGTTCCTGATGTGAATACTAAAGATACTCCAGCAATACTTGCTGCTTCATTAGCGATTGTTTTTAATTGGTTTTTTTGTTCTGTTGATAATTCTTTTACATTTGTAACTCCTGCTTCTTCCATAATTGCAACTGCTTGTTCTGCTTTTGCAACTAATTGATCAGCTTCAGCTTCTGAAACTGGGTAATCAGCAAAATATCTTTCTATTTTTACTTTATCTGCTGATGTTAGTCCATATGGAACTCCCATTTCATATACTTTTTCAATCATTTCGTCTACTGAAACAGCACTAACTGTTGTAGCTAACATTGTTACTAACATAATGCACAACATGATTCCTGCTATTGTTTTTTTCATCCTTAATTCCTCCTTCATTTTTTTCATTGCCATTATATCATTTACATTTTTTTATTTCAATAGTTTTATATTACATTTTTATGACAAATAATGTCAGTAAAATTTATGAAATATCTTAAGAATATGTTTACTTGTTGATTATGTTCTTTATAATTCTTTTTGTTTTTCTTAATACTCGTCGATATACAGGTGTTCTGGTATATCTTTTTAAATATTGTATGATATTTTCTTCATTAATTGTTCCTTCTACTATTTTTTCAAAAAATTTCTTTCTGTTCTTATGTACTTTTACATTCTGGTAATGATTAAAAGATGCTGCCAAATCGTAATTGACTTCCTTATGTGTTATGCTATTTTTTAATTCCTTAAAAATTTTCATTCCTTTATTCGAATTTACTGTTAGTAAAGAAACTCCATTTTCTATATTTATATTCGAATCTACTTTTTCAATTCCCCAAAAGTCTCCTATTGTAAAATCAGAAATTCTTCTTTTCGTTGCAAATTTACAAGCATAACAAGATGGTCTATTTATCATTTCTGATACAAAAGCATAAAAATACGAATTTTCTTCTTCTTTTTCTCCATCTTCATACTCTATCACTGGTATTTGATTTTTCCAGCCAGTTTCTTTGCTTCTAAACCATATAGTTTTTATTCTTTTATTTTTTATCTTTTGTAAATTTTTTATATACATTTCAAAAACTTTAGGAGATGGATTCGCATGACATAAAATATCACAAGTAATTAATTTTTTTGTTTCTTTTCCTAAATATTTTTTTAATCCACTTATCTGACAAGCCGTCCCTGTAAATAAGACATATAAATCTTTTTCCAAATATGCTTTTACTTTTTTATATGAATTATTTAAATCACTTCTTACATATTTAGAACCACAAAACTTTTTACATTCTTCTATATTATCGGAAAAATCATGAATCACTTTTAAATTATCATCATATGTAACACCACATACAACACCTCTTTTTTCTATTGTATATTTTGCTAAAATATAAAACATTCCACCTGATGAACTGAATTTTAATTCATCTTCCGATTTATTAATTGCACTATATGCCTTTTCATTATCTTCTATTTTCTCGTTTACATTACTACAGTATAATTTACATTTATTACATTTTATACATTTGTTTTTATCTATTTCTGGATATAAAAATCCTTCTTTATCCTCTATCATTGTTATTGCATTCACAGGACATATTAATGCACATGTCCCACAACCATTACATAATTCTTTATTCATTGTATCAAAATAATTTTCCATTTCATATTACTCCAATTTACTTTTTTTCAATATCATATTAAAAATACCTTTTAAATTTTTTCTATTTATTATAAATGCATATATTACAGCTATAATTATTCCTATTAAATACAAAATTGTGTGATTTGAATAATATATTAATAAAACAAGAATTAGAACTATAATTGTAGTAAATATAAACTTTTTATCTATCTTTATTTCAAAATATTTCTTTTTTATATCATATAATCTATATATCGACATTGTTGAATATGCAACTACTGATGCAATTGTTGCTGAATATAAATCCATAAAATTAATTAAAGCCAAATTTACGACTATATTGATAATTGCAGATATAATTGAAGTACTAGCAATAGCCTTTGTATTTTTTTTAGCTACATATATAGCACTTATCAATCCAACTATTACATTAAAGATAGAACCTATTATCATTATTGGAACTTGATTATATCCTTCCCAATAGCTACTATCTATCATTATTGGATATACAATTGGCATACAGGCAATAATTCCAATAGCTAAAGCTGTAAAAAATCTAAGCATTTCATTTATTGTTTTATTTAAAAATTCTTTAATGTCACTATCATTAATATGTAAAGCCACCATTTCAGTCCAACTTAAATTAAAAATATTATAAATTGTTATATAGACACTAGAAAACTTACTAGCAGCTGAGAAAATACCATTTTTAGCCACTCCTAATATTGCTGAAATTATTACTCTATTTGAAGAGTTAAACACCCACCATGATATTGCATTAGGCACTAAAGGTATAGAATATGACCACAACTTTTTCAATAATTTTTTCTTATACGCTTTTATACTTATATATTTATATAATTTAAGTGATATAACGAAATATATAGCACATATAACTTGTCCTAACATATTAGCCATTAACATTCCATTTGCACCAAATTTAAAAACTATTAAAAATACTATATTAAAAATAATTGTACTCAACGCTGATAAAAAACTTCCAATTGCATATTTAACGTTATTTCCAAGTCCTCTAGCAATTTGTTGCATTAATGAAGCAAATATATATGCTACAACATTCGTTGCTAAAAAATATTTATATTCATTATCCACAAATGGTGCTATTACTAAAAATATACACAAATATATTATACATTGGATAAATACAGAAAATATTGCTGTAGATATTATATTTATTTTATATCTTTCTTTTTCTCTATTATCTATTAATTTTCTAAATACCGCTTGCTCAACTTGAAAAGTAACAATTGGCAGCAATAGGGAAACTAATGTATTCAATAAATCAACTGTACCATATTCTTCTGTCGACAAAATAGATGTATATAGTGGTAGAAGAAAAAATGTTATTAATTGAGTACATATTTTTCCAATAGTTATTATTGCTGTATTTTTTAATAGTGTTTTTTCTCTATTCATTGCTATCCTTTCCCTCATTTATTGATTTTTCTAACCAATCCAAGGATTTTTTTCTTTCTTTTCCTAATCTTTCTTCTACATTATCCCAATTCGTTCCGAAGTTATAATCTATATTTTTAAATTCTTCTAAAGTATTAAAAGTTCTATTTTCTATTCCTAATTTATCTAATAAATTGGTTACTCTTGAACCAGTTTTTTTGTGTGGAATAATAAAGAATTTCTTATGAAAAATCACAGAAAAAACAGTTGCATGAAAAGATGTTGCTACTACATATTCTGCATTTTTTATATAATTTATAAATTCTAAAGGTCCCTCTGTATATGCTGACTTTAATACATTCTTATAACCAGGATTTGTCTTACCAAAATGTATTATTTTTAATCCTGTTTTTTCAGATAAATCATTTACTATTTTTATATATTGTTCATCTTTTTCTACTACATATGCTAATATATATTTTTCTTTATTTCCAGTTAATGTTTTTATTTCATTCTCCCATTGTTTTTTGGTCAATAAAAGAGTTGGATCCAAAACAACTTCAATAGGACTATATATAATTTGTTCTAATGCTTTCTTTCCACTTTCCTCTCTTACAGATATATTGTTTATTATAGAGATTTTTTCTTTATATATTTCTTTTTCGTTATCACTTATTTTACTATTACCAATACTTGCTGCATATGATATTCTCTTTATATTTTTTTTACCAAAATTTAAAGTATATGCATCTTGTAGTCCATATGTAATATTACTATTCCATACTTGATCGCTGCCTGTTATATATACATCTGCTATTGGTGGTTCATTTTTTAATGCTTCTTCGCTTTTATATATTTTTGTTAAATTTAGTCTTTCTTTTACAAATTTTTCAAAATTTTGATATCTCTTATATCTTTTTTGAAAAAATAGTATATCACTCACAATTGACTTTAAAAAGTTTTTTAAATTTTTTCTATCCACATTAATTACTTTATATTGTCGTTCTATAATTTTATTTTTATAATTTATTATTTCAACTTTTTTATGCATTTTTTCTATTGTTTGTTGTAATGCATATACTTGCAATATAGCACCATAATTATGTGCACATTGAAACGTTATTATATCTACTTTCTTATTTTTTTTCATTTTCATTCATTCCCATCCTAATTATATAAATTTCAATATTTGCGGATATACAAATACTATTATTAGCTTTAATTTGCTTTTTTTTCTTATTCCATTATTTTTTAAATATTTCAAAAAATAAGGTTTTATATTTTTCTTTAATTTTTTCATTTCAGATTTGTTAGTGGATTTTTTAACAATTAATTGTATACATTGTATATTTATATTTAAATATTTTTTTATAGCACTATCAACAATCTTAGGATACTTTTTTTCTGTTTTTTCTTTTATATTCCTACATATCTCTATTGCTTTTTTCCACTCTTCATTATACTCTTGATGCGTTACACTAGTTTGTCTGACCGTATAATAATAATAACATTTTTCAGTATTTACTACTACTTTTTGTACGCTTTCAAAAACTATATATAATATTTCTAAATCTTCTGCTATCTTACTATCTTCACTAAATCTTTTATTTTCCCATAAGTTAGCTTTATATAACTTTCCCCAACAAACAGAATTAAAATACTTTTCATCTAACAATTCTCTAATTGCCTCTAGCTGATTAATTGTGAACGTTGTCACTTTTTTTGACATATTAACTTGATTATTATTCTCATCAACATCATTGACTCCTCCTATAGCTATATCAGCTGATTGTTCTTTGATTAGACGGTACAATCCCATTACCATATTTTTATCTATATAGTCATCACCATCTACAAACATTATGTATTTTCCTTTGCTAATATCCAATCCTATATTTCTAGCACTTGATACTCCTTCATTTTTCTTATGAATCACTTTTATTCTTGAATCTTTATTTTTATAAAAGTCACAAATATCTCCACTCTTATCTGGTGATCCATCATCTATTAATATAATCTCTAAATTTGAATATGTCTGATTTAATATGGATTCTATACACTTATTTAAATATTTCTCTACTTTGTATATTGGAACAATAATACTAATTAATTCTTGCATTTTTTTTCTCCATTCAAAATATTCATTATTTTATATTTTTACTTTATTCAAACATTTTCTCATTTTTATCTTTTATTCTTTTTAATATCAAATATATAAAGTTAAATTCCTTTATAATCTTATACTTAATTCTTGTCTTTATATTTAATTTATTATTTTTTAATATATTCTTTTCGTTATTTATAATATTAATATCTATATCATTTTTATTTTTAATAACATTTTTTAATTTATTATAAAAAACTAAATATTTTAACTGTAAATTCCAATAAAATTCTTTTTTATCTTTATACCACTCTATTAATAAGCTATATGCTTTCAAAATACTTCCTTCATTACTGTTGAAAAAATTATAAGTTAAACTATTTTTTCTCATTCTGTAATAATATAAACTTTTATTTATATATATTACTTTACTAATACTACTCAAATATTCCGCAACAAATAATAGGTCCTCACAGTAATTAATGTCTTCTTTAAATTGTATATTATTTTTCTTTATTATGCTAGTTAAAAACATTTTATTCCATAAATATCCACCTATTGAATTTTCTAATACTATTTCTCTTTCAATTTTATTAAAATCATCTGTTGAATCAATTAATAAAACATTTTCATTTTTATTTTTATACATTTTTGTATATCCATAGCAAACTAATTGTTTATTAGTTGCATGTTCAAATATCTCTTTTAATGCATTTTTTTTCAATATATCATCCGCATCCACAAAAATTATATATTTACCTGTAACTAATTGTAAGGCCCTATTTCTTGTTTTCGAAACTCCTAAATTATCTTGATTTATTAATTTAAATCTTTTATCTTTCTGGCAAAATTTTTCACATATTATTTTACTATTGTCTGTTGAACCATCGTTTATTAAAATAACCTCAAAGTTTGCATTTTCTTGATTTGCTATGCTTTCCAAACATTCTAATATATATTTTTCCGCATTATATACTGGTACAATTATTGAAAACTTATTTTCCATATTGTTAATCTCTCTTTTCTATTGGTCTATCATTATTTATTTTTTTAAGTTTATCTATAAAATACA
Organism: uncultured Clostridia bacterium; assembly: GCA_944392665.1. Taxonomy (GTDB): domain Bacteria; phylum Bacillota; class Clostridia; order TANB77; family CAG-508; genus CAG-269. Next base: position 21,607 of record CALXXJ010000007.1, read on the forward strand.
TGACTATAAGAGGAATGCAAAAGCAAAATAGATAAATTACAACTGGATGTAGGGCTCCTCTTTGTAAATAAAATACAAATCCCATTAAAAAAGGATAAATAATCTTTATATATTTATTACATTTGCTATTATTCCAGTATTCTTTATCAAGTCTACGAAATATCATTGCTAATACTATCTGAAAAATTATAACACCTAACATTCCAAAATTTATATATCCCTCTATAATATATGGACATGATATATTTGTATAATCTTGTCCTTGTGCACTAGCTATAAGCTCTCCCGTTGGATTTGGTTTACTATTCCAAATACTTCTTGGAATCATAAAAAATATTGTCCCTATAATTTGTTTTCCATACACATAATCGTTATTCTCTACATATTTAAGTCCTCTTGCTATAATGGAATACGCGTCATAATCAACAGAATTATATGATTCGGTTAAATCTTTTACTTCTATTCCATTTTTTATAAAATAATCAATATTATGAAATTTAAAGCTATACATTATAGAAAATACAATTGTGAATGCAAATATTATTAATAAATCAAATCTTCTATTGTTCTTTATGTTTTTATTAAATATTAATAAAAATATTCCTATATAAATTGCTCCCATCCAAAATCTAGTTGTGCTTGTAGGAAAATTCAAGACGATTATTATTAAGATAAGAAGAATATTTATTATGTTTAATTTTTTATTATTTAAATATATCAATATAAATGCATAAACAGGTATACATTTTATAATATGCGTAAATATTGTATTAAACATTCCATCTTCCGAAATTGAATAATTATTTTCACTTCTAGAAAATAGATTTGAAAAACCAACATTCCTTATTGCTATAACTAAACACATTATAGATAAAATAATTAAAAATACTTTTATAAATTTTGAAATCTCAAAATGTAATTCTTCTTGCTTTTCTATCCTTTCTTTATTCGCTCTTCTATAAAAGAATACATATACTATTAATGAAAATATAATTAACATGTTTGTATTTAAATAATCATTATTATTTAATCTATATCCCCATTCATGATAATCTGTTAAATATTGAATTAATGGTGCAACAAAATTAAAAATTAAATTATAATACCAAAATGCTTTATTTAGAGAATATGGTGTCTTATCTTTGAAAATATTGTATATAGAAATTATACATATTAGAATAAATGTAAGTAAAACTAAAATATCAATACCATTTTTATTTATTTCTAATTGAAAAATATTTATTATAACTACAACAAAAACAATCAATATAATACTTTTCGAAATATATGCTTTTTTTAATCCAATATTCATTCAATTTCTCCTCTGTATATTTTTTCCAACTTCTGGGTTTCATTTACTATATCTAAGCCTTTATCTATAAATTGTTTTTTTACTACTTCTCTATCTGATAAGTTTTTATCATTTATAATCTCTAAAATATTTTCCTTCCAAATTTCTAAATCCAAATCTAGCATTTTAACTTTGCCTGTATTTATTAATGCTTCTTCATCAATGTTAGATGAAAATATGCAATATAATCCAGACAATTGTGCTTCAATAGATACTACTGGCATTCCTTCATATAAACTTGGCAATATAAAAATATCAAAAAGATTATATATTTCAAATGTGTTATCAATAATTCCTGCAAAAATCACTTTATCTTCTAAGTGCTTTTCTCGCACTATATTTTTTATTTTATCTTGTTCTTCACCATTGCCTACTAAGAATAATATGAAATTTTTATTTTTATGTAAAAGTTTTTGGAATAAATAAATAATAAATTCATGATTTTTTTGTTTTGTGAATCTACCAATATGTCCTATTACTATTTTTTCTTCTCCTATATCATATTTTTTTCGCATTTCGTTTCTTTTTTGTTTATTAAACATGTATTTTTCTAAATCCATCGCATTATTTATAATAGTATATTTTTTGTTTCCATACATATAATTTCCTGCGTCTTTACCACAAGCAACTAAATCTGTTGATAATCTTATATTAAGATTTTTTATAATTTTTTGAATAATTTTAATTATGAAATTTCTCTTTCTCACATCAGCATTATGAGAATGACATATTCTAGTCTTTATCCCTAATCTTTTAGCCGCTAATAGTGGTATAAAATTCATTAATGTCATATGACAATGAACAACATCTATTTTATTTACTTTTAAATATTTTTTAGTTTCTTTATAATTTTTTATTGGATGTTTAGATTTAGATGAAATTCTAGACATCTTAAAACCAATTTTACCAAATTCTTTTAAATTCTTTTCAGCAGGTTTATGTTGATATAATAAATACCAGTCATAATTTCTATTGTCCAAATGACTACAATAATTATAAATCATTGATTCTACTCCACCTGCTTTTAGTCCACAAACAACATGGCATACTTTTATCTTTTTCATTATTTATACCTTTCAATCTACAAAAATATTTTCATATGCTTTTGTATTAATGAATCTATATTATATTTTTCTTTATATTTTTTATTCGTATTTACTATATCTGTAACTAAACTATTCTTTTTCATTACAATTTTTATTTTTTCACTAAGGCTTTTGTATTCTCCACATTCTATTAACAAACCATTTTCATTTTCTTTGATTATGTCTCTTATCCCTCCAACATTTGTTGCAATAATTGGTTTATCACATGCCATGTATTCTATAAGAACTAATCCAAAACCTTCCCATTTTGAAGGAAGAACTGCTATATCAAATGCTGGAATATATTTTTCCACATTGTTTACCCAACCTGTAATGATCACTTTGTCTAGTATATTTTTTTCTTTTGCATATTTTTTTATATTCTCTTCTAACTCTCCTGCCCCCACATACATTAACTTAGTATTCTTATTTTCTTTATGCACTAATTCAAATGCTTTTATCATTGTCATTGGATCTTTTTGCTCTGACAATCTTCCAACAACTCCAATCACAATTTCATTGTCTTTAATATTATACTTTTTTCGTGTTTCTTCTCTATATGTATCATTATTTTCAAACTTTGTAAAGTCAATACCATTTTCTATAATGCACATTTTCCTTTTAGGTGCTATTTTATATTTTAATGCTGATTCATATTCACTTTTTGATATGTTAATAATCTTATCTGTTTTTATTGCCAATATCTTTTCAATCAAGGCAAATATTTTCTTTTTTTTATCACTTATCTGTGCATTAAAATACCAACCATGTGCATTGTATAAAATTTTAGCTTTAAAATTAAAAGCTAGAGCAATTCTACCAATCGCTCCAGCTTTACTGCTGTGCATATATACTATGTCTGGCTTTATTTGCTTTAATATTTTTCGTACTTTAATTATAGATTTCACATCATTCTTTACTTTCACTTCTCTTATCATTGGCACAATATATATATTACTTACATATGGTCTAAATCTTTCTATTTGATTTTTATAATCTTCCGAAACAATTAATATATTTTCATAGTTATCATCCTTAAAATTTTTTAAAAACATATACAGATATTCTGCAACACCACCTGCCGACTGTGCAATATGTACAATTTTTTTCGTCATCAAATAGCTCCTTCTTTTTTTACTACATTCCTTACTGTTTTATATATCAATTTAATGTCCATCTTTAGTTCATGATTATAATAATATTCCATATCCATGGTCAATCTATCGGTAAACGTTGTATTGCTTCTTCCTCTCGTTTGCCATAAACCTGTAATTCCTGGTTTGCATGCTGTTATGTATTTAAAAAAGCCATTAATTTCTTCCTTTTCTCTTGGCAAATAAGGACGTGGGCCTACTAAACTCATTTCTCCTTTTAGTACATTGATAAATTGAGGAAACTCATCTAAGCTTGTCTTTCGTATAAATTTTCCTATTTTGGTAACTCTTGGATCATTTTTTAATTTTTTAAACTTTTTATATTCTTCTCTTGCTCCTACATTGTTTTCCAAATATTCTTTTAATTTTTCATCAGCACCTACTACCATAGAGCGATATTTATACATTTTAAATATCTTTCCATTTTGTCCTATTCTTTCTTGTGTGTAAAATATTGGTCCCTTATCTTTAGACAATTTGTTTGCTATCCATACACCAATTGTTAATGGAATCAACATAACTACACCACATATACCTCCGAAAATGTCTAACATTCTTTTTAGTATTCCTTCTATTTTAAGAATTATTTTACTTCTATCGAATTTCTTAGGTATTAATGCAGATGTTTCTATTTCATCATATGATAAAATATCATTTCTAACATCCATCTTTTTATTTTCCCCCTATATTTTATAACTTTTCTGACTAATTTTTTCCTTTTTTGACATTTTTATTATACTATAGTGATTTTTTCTTTTCAATAGGTTTTATGTGACATTTTTTGTCACATTTTGTAATCTTTTTGTAATACAGTTGTTATATATTTTTCTTATAAGTATTACTAATAATATACCTAAGAATATTCCTAATAAATCTATATAGACATCTGCTATTTTCGGTGTTCTTCCTGGTGAATAAATCTGATGAATTTCATCTGATATTGCATAAAGTAAACCTAAAAATATGGTTATTAAAATTCTCCATTTATCTTTCAATCTTGTTTTACTCATTATTCCCATTAATAAAAGTCCTAATAACGTATATATTAAAAAGTGAGCTACTTTTCTCATAACTGCATTGGTCCTGAGTAAAATTTTTGTTTTTTCTTTACTTTCTGCTTGTTGATATTTATTGCTAAATTGTAGTACAAATTCTGATACTTTTGTGCTGACACCTTTTGATTGTGTTCCATTTTGACTAGAAAATTTAAAGATAGTAAACATTGTACCTATTAATAATATTAGTAATATTACTCTAAATAGTTTTATTTTCATTTTTCCTTTTTTCTCTTTCTTTTGATTCATTCTAAAAAATTCTTTTCCTATTATACTATTATATACATTTTTTTACAAGTTTTTTGCTCATTTCTTTTTGCCTCTTCTATTATACTTATTTTCTATACAATAAAAAAGAGAATACATTTTTTTATCCTAATCGGAGGATGTTCATGCTTCTCTTTTTACTTACCTATATTTTTATATAGTTTGTTTACTATTGTAATATTAATTGTTATATTTGTATTTTAATTCCATGTCTGCTAGCTTATAATCAAATTTTTTGTGTTCAAATTCATTTTTTTCAATATGTTTGTCTAACTTACTAGTTAATTTTTCTCTTGTTTCTGTTACTTCTGTTTTCGTTTCAGTTAATTTGTTTAATATTTGAGCTAAATTTGTATTTGTCATAATATCTAGTTTATCTTCTATTCTTGCAAATCTTTCATCCATTTTCTTGAAGCCTTCTTCCATAACTTTATGTACTTTTGCAAATTCACTTTTTACATTATTCTTTATATCTAAGATTTCTTGATTATATTCTTCAAATCTTTCATCGATTTGCTTGAATCTTTCATCAATTTGCTCAAACCTTTTATCGATTTGTTCGAATCTTTCATCAATTTGCTCAAACCTTTTATCGATTTGTTCGAATCTTTTATCAATTTGCTCGAATCTTTTATCAATTTGCTCAAACCTTTTATCAATTTGTTCAAACCTTTTATCAATTTGCTCAAATTGCTGATTTATTTTATTGAATTCTACTTGCATTTTATCCCATAACTGGTCCAAATCATTAATCATACTACATGCCTCCCTTCGACTAAAAAATTTTAATTTACTTCATAATGTTTTTGTTAATATCCTTGAAATTTATGAACAAATTCAATTTGATTGAAACTACATAAGAATTAAAATCTTGAAATAAAAATTTTTCTATAAAAAATATAGATAAACTATGTTTGTATTCTAACATGTTTATCTATATTTTGCAAGTGATTTTTTGTTAATTTTTGGTATTTTTTGATGTATTAATCTTATTTTTCTTTTATTGTTGAACATTTTCTTCCTTTTTTTACATCTTATTTGGCATTTCTATTCCTAATAATTTGCTACCTGTTTTTAATACTTTTCCAACCGCATATGTTAAGTAAATTCTAGCATTTTGCACTTCTTTATCTTCTACTAATATTTTGTTATCATTATAGAAATTGCTAAAGGCTTTGGCTAAATCAATTAGATATCTTGATAAAATTGATGGTTCTTCTTTTTCTGTTACTTGTATTAATATATTTTCAAAATTGTATATTAATTTAATAATATTTTTTGATGCTTCATCTAATAATTTATCAAATTTGATTTCTTCTATTGTTGGCATATATCCTGCTTTTTCCAAAACACTTTTTGTACGTACATAAGTATATTGCACATATGGGCCTGTTTCTCCTTGGAAGTTTAATATTTGATTCCAATCAAATACTTCGTCTTTAATTCTGCTATTAGATAAATCATTAAAAATAACAGCTCCTACTCCCACTTTTTTAGCCACTTCATCCTTATCTTCTAATTCTGGATTTTTTTCTTCTATAATTTCTTTTGCTCTTGCAATAGATTCATTTAATAATTCTTCTAGTTTTACAATATTACCTTCTCTTGTTGACATTTTTCCTGTTGGTAAAGATACCATTCCAAATGGTACATGTTTTAATCCTTTTGTATATTTTTTATCTATTCCTAATAATTTTGCAACTTCAAATACTTGTTTAAAATGTAATGTTTGTTCATAAGATACAACATATAGCGCTTTATCAAAATCATAGGTTCTTGCTCTATATAGAATCGCTGCTAAATCTCTAGTAGCATAGGTTGTTGAACCATTTGATTTTTGTATGATACATGGTGTGTTAATTCCTTTGTCTTCTAAATCGATAATTTTAGCTCCTTGTGATTCTACCAATTTTCCTGTCTTTTCTAATATTTCAATAACTTCTGGCATTTTATCTGAATAAAAGGCTTCTCCATTCCATGAATCGAAATGACTTCCTAATAAATCATAAACTTTTTGAAATTCTTTTAAGCTTAAGCTTCTAAACTTTTCCCAGATTTCTGTGCAATATGGATCTCCATCTTCTAGCAATTTAAAATTCATTCTACATTGTTCTAAAACAGTTTCATCTTCTTTACATACTTGATTAATTCGAATATATATTTTTGTTAGTTCATTAATCGGATCCTCTTCAATATTATATTCTTTTCCCCACAATTTATATCCTTCAATTAATTTTCCAAATTGTGTTCCATAGTCTCCTAAATGATTTACACCAATTGCATGATAGCCAAGATATTGATAAATATTATATAAAGCACCACCAATTACTGTAGAACGTAAGTGTCCTATGTGAAATGGTTTTGCGATATTAGGTGCTGAATAATCGATAACAATATTTTTACCTTTCCCAATTTCTGATTTTCCATATTCTTCTTTATCATTAATTTCTTTTAATACTTCTTCGACTATTTGCTCTTGACAAATATAAAAGTTCAAATACCCTCCTACTACTTCTACTTTTTCTAAGATTGTTTCATCTATTTGCATCTTTTCCTTAATATCATTCGCAATCATTGGAGGTGCTTTTTTTAATTCTTTTGCTAATCGAAAACATGGAAATGCATAATCTCCATTGTTTGCATCTTTTGGTATTTCAATATAGCTTTCTAATTCCTTTTCATCTATGTTAACCACTTCTGCAATCGCTTTTGCAATTATTTGCTTAAAATCTATCATATTTTCCTTCCCTTCTTCAAATTTTATGAATAAATTTAAAATTCATCTGGTTATGTCTTTTTGCCTGCCTAAAAAGTTATTTCTTTTTTTCTTACAAAATTATATTATGTTTATCTGTAAAAGTCAATTCTAATTTTGTTTATCCATTTTTATCGGTGTTGTTGATCTATTTTGTCGTATTAAAAAAAGAGAGTACATCATTTTATCCAAATTAGAAGGATTTTGTATGTACCTCTTTTCGTTATATCTATATTGTTTTTACTGATATCATATTATGTATTCGTTCTTAATATTAAAGATTTTTACATTTATAGTTTCTTTCCATATTTATATTTTATTTCTAAGTCTGCTAATCTGCAATCAAATGTTTTATGTTCAAATTCATTTTTTACAATATATTCATCTAGTTTTTCTGTTATTTCTTCTTTTGCTTCTGTTAATTCTGCTCTTGTTTCATTTAATGTTGTCAATATTTGAGCCATATTTGTATTTGTTACAACGTCTAATTTATCTTCAACTCTCTTAAAGTTTTGATTCATCTTATCTTCTAAATCTTTGAATTTTTTATCTGTTTTTTCTTCTGATTCTTTGAATCTTTGGTCCATCTTTGTTTCCATGTCTTTGAATTTTTTATCTGTTTTCTCTTCTGATTCTTTGAATCTTTGGTCTATTTTTATTTCCATGTCTTTGAATTTTTTATCTGTTTTTTCTTCTGATTCTTTGAATCTTTGGTCTATATTCTCTTCCATATCTTTGAATCTTTGGTCTATTTTTGTTTCCATGTCTTTAAATTTCTTATCTGTTTTTTCCTCTGATTCATTAAATCTATTATTAAATTCTACTTGAATTTTTGTCCACAATTCGTCTAACGTATTAATCATACTACTCACCTCCAATCGAATAAAATTTTTGAACTAAAAATATAATCATAATGAACTACATTTTAATTTTGAATAAAATTTGACTTAAAATTAAATGAAATGATTAAAATTTTAAAATATAAATATAAATAAATATAAATAAATATAAAAAATTAAAATATAAGAACTTAAAACTTTGAAAAATAAAAAATATAGATTAACTATGTCTGTATTCTAACATAATCAACTATATTTTTGCAAGTATTTCTTGTAAATTTCTGGAATTTTATGCTATCTTAGACACATTTAATTTGAAATTTTATGTAAAAATGTAGTACAATTAAGTTTTACAAAATTATGTAAATATGCTATAATTAATATATGTTGGGCAAGTTGCCTGATGCAGAAAACTCATCGTCTGTATTGACGATTTCAGCATAGATATTAATCAAGGAATTGAGTAAGAAAGGGGGAATAACCACTGTAACCAATCAATTAGTCGTGGTTTTCTCAGTACCATAACTGAGAAGAAAGGATTATACAACATGTTAAAAATGAAAAAAACAATGGCTATCATCGGCATAATTGCCTCCTTAATGGGTGCACTCATGTGTGCCTATGTGACATTAGTATACTTAAAGCTGGGAAATGTTTCATTAGCATTGGCAATGGGACTTAAAACCCTTGTCCTTGCAGTTGCATTTCTTGGGTTATCCCTTGTACTGCGTGATCTTCTTCAAAAAAATCCCGAGGAATAACCTATAGCCTCCACCGGAAGAAAATGGAGGTACAAAACTCCCTCATGAGGAAAACAAGACCTGATTCTTGCTTTCCTTTGGGGGAGTTTTACTATTGCCTTTTCTTCCTTTTATTGATATACTTATTTTGCATTTTAATGATACGATTATTATTTATTGATTTTTTATTTTAAGGAGGAGTTCAATATGTCTACACCACATAATGAAGCAAATTTAGGTGATATTGCAAAAACAGTTATCATGCCTGGAGACCCACTTAGAGCAAAACATATTGCTGAAAAATTTTTAGATAATTACAAATTGGTTAATCAAGTAAGAAATATTTATGCCTATACAGGTGAGTATAAAGGGAAAGAAATAACTGTTATGGCTTCTGGTATGGGAATGCCTAGTATGGGAATTTATTCTTTTGAATTATTTAAATTTTATGATGTTGAAAATATCATTCGAATAGGATCTTGTGGAGCTTATGTCCCTGATTTAAATTTATTTGATATTGTGTTATCAAAATCTGTTTTTACAGAAAGCACTTATGCTTTAGGTTTCAATAATGACGATTGTCATCTTATTGAAACTAGTAAAGAATTAAATGAAATCATAAAGGAAACCGCTACTGAGAATCATGTAAAACTTATTGAAGGTGATACAATATGTAATGATAGTTTTGACCCATATATGACACAAGAAGATTTTGATAAATTTATGGATAGAGTTCATAAACAAAACTTTTATCCTTTAAGTGCTGAAATGGAAGCTTTTGCTTTATGTTATAACGCAAAAATCTTAAATAAAAAAGCTACTTGTTTAATGACTGTTGTTGATTCAAGATTTGAAACCAAAGCTGCTACCTCTGAAGAAAGAGAACAAGGCTTAGATAAGATGATAAAACTTGCTTTAGATGCTAGTTTAAAATGTTAATGTCCATTTGGGGACGTTTCTGTTTGGACATTTTTTAAGAAATACTTTATTTCAATAAATTTAATTATATTATTTTTTATATATAAAAGTAGTTACATGATTTTATCATTGTAACTACTTTGTTTTTAATTATTTAAAATGTCCAAACAGAAACGTCCCAAATGGACAAAAGGGAAAATGAGTCGTCCCCAATTTCCCTTTTTATTTATTTTTTTATTGATAATATTTTATATTTCATAACACCAGCTGGCGCATTTACTTCAACTGTTTGATTTTTCTTAGCCCCTAATAGTGCTTCTCCTAAAGGTGATTCATTTGATATTTTATTTTCAGCTAAATTTACTTCTGTTGAGCCAACAATTGTATATTCAATTTTTTCATCAAATTCAACATCTAATACTTTTACCTTATTACCAATTTGAACTGTTTCTGTATCTATATCTTTTTCATCTATAATTTTTGCATGTCTTAATTTATTTTCTAATTCAGCTATTTTTACTTCATTTTCTGCTTGTGCATTTTTTGCTTCATCATATTCTGAATTTTCTGATAAATCTCCAAAACCTAAGGCTACTTTTATTCTGTCTGCTATATCAGCTCTTTTTTCAGTTTTTAAAAAATTTAACTCCTTTTCTAAATTATTATACCCCTCTTGTGTCAATATTACTTCCTTTTCTTCCATAGTGATTCCTCCTTGAATTGCGTACTATTTTGTACTTTCTTATTGTATTTACATACTTGCACATCTGAGTGTCGAAATCTTTGATTTCGGTTACACTCACTTTCCTTATCTTACGGCAGAAAATGAAATTTGTCAATACAAATTTCATTTTTTTCTATTTCCATACTATATTTATTATTTAACTTCGTTTTATATACCTATATACCAATTTTTATATTACTTCCATCAAATATATTTTAATCTTTCATATATTTTTTAATTCCTCTCATGTAGTCTACTCCAGAAAAAATGGTTGCAATGGTTTGTATAATCATCATAATCGTTACAACTACATTTAACACAAAATCAGCACCTTGTAGAGATCCTGTAAAACATGTTCCAAATGCATGTAAATCTAAAAATGCTAAAATAATGGCTATCATTTGAGTAACCGTTTTTAATTTTCCCCATTTTGAAGCTGCAATTACTTCTCCACCTTTTTCTACTGCGATTAGTCTATATCCAGATACTAAAAATTCTCTTGCCAATACAATGATTGGAATCCAAGCTGGTAATTTATCCATTTCTACTAACATTAGCATTGCTGCTAATACCAATATTTTATCAGCTAGAGGATCTAAAAACTTTCCAAATGCTGTTATTTGATTTCTACTTCTTGCAATATATCCATCTAATTTATCAGTTAATGAGGCCAAGATAAATATAAAATCTATTATTAAATAGGTAATTGGTATTCCCCACAAATTTCCTTCTATTCCAAAAAATGGTATGATTACCATGATTGGTACTAAGATTATTCTAAATATGGTTAGTTTATTTGGTAAATTCATTTTTTGACTCATTCCCTTCACAAAGGTTTGATTAGCGTTAAAAAATTTGAATTTTTTCTAACATTCCCTTTTATTCATTATTTTTTACTTACTATATTTATATATTTAATTTTCTATTCTGTCAACATTTCTATCGCTTTTTGTAATTGTGTGTCTTGACTTCTTTCTACATTTAATATATTTTCTACACTTTCAGGTAATTCTACTGTTTCATCTGGTTCAATTCCCACTTCATTGATTTCAGTTCTATTTGGAGTCAAATATTTTTCTGTTGTTATTTTTAATCCACTACCATCTGGAAGTGTTAAAATTTGTTGAATGACACCTTTTCCATATGTTGTTTTTCCTACTATTTTAGCTTTTCCTAAATCCTTTAATGCCCCTGCTAATATTTCAGATGAACTTGCTGTATTTTCATTTGTTAGTATAATTACTGGCATATTGATAAATGGGTCACTTTCATTTTTTTCTACTGTTTCATTATTGTCCTTATCTACTTCATATAATAAAACAGAATCTTTGTCTGCAATATATCCTGCTATTTGTAAAGCTTCGTCAACAATTCCTCCACCATTATTTCTTAAATCAATAATTAATGAAGTAATTCCTTGAGCTTGTAATTCTTCAAATTTTGTTTTAAATTCTTCTGCTGTGTTTTCATCAAATGATGAAAATTCAATATATCCTATGTTGTTTTCTAATACTTCTCCTTCTACTGGATTCACAATAACATTTTCTCTTGTAATTTCAAAATCTAATGTTTCTTCTCCTCTTAAGATTTGCAATTTAACAGTTGATCCTTCTTCTCCTTTTATCTTGGTTGCAATAACTGTCATATCTTCTGCTGTGCATTGTTCTCCATCAACAGATATGATATAATCTCCTGGTCGAATTCCTGCCTTTTCTGCTGGACTACCTTTTATTGGTGACAATATCATAATTTGATTTGTTTCTGTGTCTTGTATCATATAAATCCCAATTCCAACAAAATTTCCCATAGTATCTTCCATGTAATCTTCCATATCTTCTTTAGAAATATATTCTGTATATGGGTCTCCTAATCCTTCTATATATCCCTGTATAGCGCCTTCTTTTAAACTCTCTTCATCCACATCTCCTAAGTAATATTTATCGATAACTGCTCGATAAGTATCTAACGTTTGTGAAATATCTTGACTTTCATCTGATGTCATTAATGTTAAATATTTACTTAAACTGTTTCCTTTTACAAAATATTGATAAAATCCTATTGATGTTAGTATAAAGGTTATAAATGCTACCAAAATAATAAGCATGATGGTTCTATATACTTTATATCTCTTCTTTTCTTCCATTGATTTCCTTCCTTTCACAAAAATATTGTACCCTACTAGTTATTATATTTCACAATCCAATCGCGAATTCCAAACCATTCCCTTTTTCTATGCAATAAAAATTAAAAAGGGATAAAGGAGACCTTTCCTTAATCCCTCTTTTATTATATCTATGCATATTGAAATTTTGGATTCTCTACAAACATTTTTCTATATTAGATTAATATTTAAAAATATAAGTTTGGATCTACTCTACAATCATCTCCATAGTTTTTAGCACTGTAACTATATGTATATGGTGCTCTTCTTACTTCAAAATGTAAATGAGCTCCTGATGAATTTCCTGAATTTCCACTCTTCATAATCATTTGTCCTTGCGATACAGATTGTCCTGGTGATACACAAATTGAACCAGGTGTACCATGTGCATACCATGTTTGCAATCCATTAGCATGTTGAATGACAACATAAGTTCCATAACTTGTTGTCAAATTATTGGTTGTTAAAACAACTCCATCTGCTGCTGCATAAACTGGTGTTCCTACATTTACACCATAATCAATAGCGCCATGGAATTTACCACTTGAATAACGTCCATTACAGGTAACTGTTCCTCCATTAACTGGTCTAATAAATCCTCCTGGATTTGATGTGCCACTACTTGAACTTCCTCCTGAAGAACTAGAACCACTTGAAGATGAACCTCCACTGCTATTATTTTTGTTTGCCAATTCTTCTAATTGTTTCTTATATTTTTCTTGTGCTACTCGAATATCATTTAAGATTTTCTGGTTATCTTGTGTTAATTGATCTATTTCTTCTTGTAAATCTTGTTCTTCTTGTGATAATTGAGATACATATTTACTTTTTTCATTTTTGGCTGTTTGTAACTGTGCTGACATAGTTTCTTTTTCAGTTTTAGAATTATTTAATTCTTGTTTACTTGTTTCAAGAGTTTGTTTTGCTGCTTCTATCTCTTTTTTCTCATTTTCAATACTTTCCATCAAGTTCATATCAGCTTCTGCTATTTGGGAAACCATATAATAGTTTGAAATCAAATCAGTCAAGCTTTTTGAAGAAAGTAACACATCTAAAAATGAAGTTTCTCCTGCTTCATATGTAGCTACTAATCTTTTTTCTAACAATTCTTGCTGTTTATCATAATTTTCTTGTTGTTCATTTATTTTATTTTCTGCATCTGTAATTTGTGTATTCAAATCATTAATTTTATATTCTAAATCACCTATTTGACTTTCATAATCTGCAATTTGGCTATTTAATTCATCTACTTGTTGTTGCACATCACTTTTTTCTTGAGTTACTTGCTCTTTTTGATTTTCTGCATCTTTTAATTTTTCCTCATTAGAAGCTTGCTGATTTTGTAAATCCGTTATTTCATTAGCATATACTATTACATTAAATTGTAAAACCAGTATGGCAATGATTAATCCCCCTAACATTTTACAAAATACTTTTTTCATAAGTTCCTCCTTATTAAGGTAAATATGGTGTTGGATTAACTGGTCTACCATTTATTCTTACTTCAAAATGCAAATGATATCCTGTTGAATTTCCTGTTGTTCCGACACTCATAATTTGTTGTCCTTGACGAACAGATTGTCCTGGACTTACTAATCTTGAACCTGGTGCGCCATGTGCGTATAAGGTCATTGTTCCATCATGATGGTTGATAACAATATATTCTCCATAACTTTTATAGTTACCATTTGGATATTTTAATGCTGTTGATGTAACAACCGTTCCTGCTTTTGCAGCTAATACTGGTTTTCCAGAAATACCTGCTCCACTAAAGTCTACTCCTGTATGTCCACTATATCCCATCCAACCAGTTGTAATACTATATCCTACAATTGGTCTAATATATCCACTGGCACTTGGATTATTCGTAATATTAGAAACATTTGAACTACCAGCATTTGCTGCTTCTTGTCTAGCAATTTTCTCTAATTGTGCTTGTATAGCTCTCTTATCTTGCTCAAATTGCTCTAATTCTGCTTGTGTATTTTTTTCTTGTTCATTTAGTTGTGCTACATAAGTATCTTTTTGGCTTTTTGCATTTTGTAATTCTGTTGCTTTTTGTTGTTTTTCTGCTCTTACACTATCTAATTCTTGTTTACTTGTTTCAAGAGTTTGTTTTGCTGTTTCTATCTCTTCTTGCTCTTTCTTGATTTTCTCCATCAAATCCATATCACTTTGTGTGATTTCAGATATCATATAATACTTTGAAATCAAATCTGTTAAGCTTTGTGAAGATAACAATACATCTAGGAATTTAGTTTCTCCTGCTTCATAAGCTGCTACTAATCTTTTTTCTAATAATGCTTCCTTATCATCATATTCTTCTTGTTTTTCATTTAATTTGGATTGTGCATCTTCTATTTGTGCATTCATATCTGATATTTTTGTATTTAATTCATCAATTTCTGATTGTGCAGAGGAAATTTGCATAATTAAGTCTTCTACTTGTTGTAATGTCTCTGATTTTTCTGCATCAATATTTTCTAATTCCTCTTTTGCTTCCTCTATTTTTTTGTCTGTTTCAGTTTTACTTGCATTTAACTCTGAGCTTGTTGCCGCTAATACAACATTAAATTGCAATAAGATAATTGTTATTACTATTATTCCTACAATTTTGAGTGCTATTTTTTTCATTTTGTTTTTCTCCTTTTCCTCTCACTTTTGTTTTTAATATAAAAATTGCTTTTGATTCAGTGTTTTAAATTATTAAATATATAACATTGAACTTATGAACATTTTTAATATTGTACTGTCTTGTCCGTTTCTTCTTGTGAATTTTCTTCTGTTTCTGTTCCTGGAACAAGTCCAGTTGTAATATATGGTAATGGATCTGTTACCACTCCATTAATTCTAACTTCAAAATGGGCATGTGGTCCTGTTGAATATCCTGTAGAACCTACTTTTAAAATAGGATCATCTTTCTTAACAATTTGTCCTACTGTTACCAAAATCTCCGAACCATGTGCATATAACGTAGATATTCCTCCACCATGGTCTATAATTACCATATTTCCATATGCTGTATTATATCCAGCTTTTGTTACGATTCCATCATTTGCTGCTATAAAATTAACTCCCACTGGTGCACTAATATCTACACCTGTATGTAATTTATATTGTCCTGTAATTGGGTGTACTCTCATTCCATAATATGAGGTAATTTTGTTATATCCTGGTACTGGCCAAGCAAGCACTCCCCCTATATACGCTGTATCTAAGCCCTGTTTTGCAATCTCTAATATTTGATTATTGACATCTTCATATTGCTGTGTCATTTCATCAATTTGTGCTTGTTTTGCTTTTTCCTCATCTGATAACCTAGATATATAATTTTGTCTTAATGCTTTGGTATTTTGCAACACAGTTGCTGTTTGCGTCTGTGTTTTTAATGCCACTGCCAATGATTCTTGGTTTGTTTGCAATTTTTGTTTTGCTAATTCAATTTCTTTCTTTTCTGTTTCTACATCATCTAACAAACTTTTATCTACTGATGCGATTTCTGTAATCAAATAATAATTTGATAAAAAATCTGAAATATTACTTGAGTTTAAAAGTACATCTAGATATTTTGTGTCACCAGCTTCATAAATAGCTACTAATCTCTTTTCCATAATATCTTTCTGCTTTTCATAATTTTTCTCTGCTACATCTAATTGTGATTGAATACTTGCTATTTCTTCTTGTAATGATTTTACTTGTGCATCTAATTCTTCTATTTCATTTTCTGATGTCCTAATTCTTTCATCTAATTTTTCAATTTGTTGTAAATTTTCTGATAATTGACTTTGTACTTCTTGTAGTTGCTCATTAGATTCATTTAGTTGATCTTGTAGTTCTTTCTGTTGTGTTTGTAAATCTGTTAAATTACTATCTATATTATTGGTTGTATTTGTTGTTGTATTCGTTGCTGTATTATTTTCTGCATATACCACAGTTATATATGTAAAAATGATGATAAAAGCTAAAACAATACATAAAAATTTACGCATGCTCTACTCCTTTATACTTTTAAATATTTTCTCATAGAAATAATACTTCCTACGGCTCCTATTCCAATTCCTAATAACATATATGTAAATATGATTGAGCTAAACATATCTGAGAATCCTACTAAGCTAACACCTACTGTTCTCATAAACTGTGAATTTACCATTTGTTCTGCTATAAAGTTATATGCAACTGCTACAATAACAATTGAAATAGCACTTGCAATAACTCCAATTATCATACCTTCTACAATAAAAGGCCATCTGATAAATCCATTTGTTGCCCCTACATATTTCATAATAGAAATTTCTTTTCTTCTCGCATGTACGGTTAATTTTATCGTATTTGCAATAATAAATATAGATATGATAATTAATAATGCTAAAATAACACCAGTTACAATTTTAATTCCATTTGCCAAATCTATTAATGTTGATACAGTTTCATTAGAGCTTGTAATCTTTTTTACATTAGCTAATTTAGATATATCATCTTGTACTTGCTGACTTAATGTTAAGTCTGTTAAAGTTACAATATATGAAGCTGTAAAAATGTTATTTTCTCCATCATATCCTTCTAATAAATCTTCATTTTCTGCAAATCTTTCTTTCATTTGGTTTAATGCTTCTTCTTTTGATACATATTCTGTCGTATTGACACCATTTACTTTACTAATTTCTTCTCCCAATTGCTTGATTTGTTCATCTGTTGCTTCATCTGTTGCAAATACTTGTATTCCTTGTGCTTCTTCCACCTCTTGCACAAAATGATTAATATTTTCACTTAATATTAAGAATACACCAAATATAATCATCGTTGCACACATAATCATAAGTGACGCACCTGTTGATTTTTTATTTTTAAATACGTTACCAAATCCTTCTCCAATTAAATATCCTAATATATTATATTTCACAGTTCATACCCACCTTTTTTATCATCTTTTATGATTTCACCTTTTCTAACATGAATAACCCTTTTCTTCATCTTGTCAACAATATCTTTTGCATGTGTTGCTACAACAACGGTTGTTCCCCTCATATTAATATCATTTAACAATGTCATGATATCCCATGCTGTATCTGGGTCCAAATTTCCTGTTGGCTCGTCTGCAATTAGCATAGATGGATTGTTTACCAATGCTCTAGCTAAAGCCACTCTTTGTTGTTCTCCTCCTGATAATTCATTTGGATACATTTTTGCTTTTCCACTTAATCCAACTAATGAAAGTACCATTGGAACTTGTCTTCTAATATGTCTTGGTGTTGCTCTTACAATATACATTGCATAAGCAACATTGTCATATACAGTTTTGTCTGGTAATAGTCTGAAATCTTGAAATACAACTCCCATACTTCTTCTTAAATATGGAATTCTATTTGGTTTTAAAAATGTAGTATCTTTTCCATTGATAATAATATTTCCTGAAGTTGGTTCTTCTTCTTTTAAGATTAATTTAATTAATGTTGATTTTCCACTTCCTGAAGATCCAACTAAAAAAGCAAATTCACCTTTATCGATTCTAAAATTGGCGTTTTTTACTGCTTTTGTACCTGTATCATATGTCTTTGTGACATTCCTAAATTCAATCATCTTTTGCTCTCCTTATCTATTTTTTCGCATAATATTCTATTATATAATTTATTCTATCTAATCATAACAATAAAGAACAAAATTTGCAATAGTTTTAAAATAAAAAAACAATAGAAAATGTTGTTTTTTTTGCATTTTCTATTGTTTTTCTCCGTTTTTCTTTATTTCAGAAAATTCACACAAAATTTACATTTGATGGATTTTTGGGACGGACTCATTTTTCCCTTTTTTACATTTTCTTAACTTGTTCGATAATCGCGTCACTTGTTAATCCAAAATATTTTAGTAATTCTACTGCATTTCCAGATTTTCCAAAAGCATCTTTGATTCCCATTCTTACTAATTTACAAGGGTATTCTTCTGTTAGTACTTCACTAATGGCACTTCCTAATCCGCCAATCACGCTATGATCTTCAATAGATATTAATTTTTTCGTTTCTTTTGCTGATTTTACAATCATTTCTTTATCAATTGGCTTGATTGTATGCATATCCACAACTCTAATATGAATTCCTTCTTCTTCAAGAAGTTCTTTTGCTTTTATTGCCTCTGGTACAACCACTCCTGTTGCAAAAACAGTTGCATCTGTTCCTTCTCCTATTTGAACTGCTTTTCCAATTTCAAATGTTTGATTTTCTTCATAAATTCCTGGTGTTGCCAATCTTGCTAATCTTACATATACAGGTCCTTTTGTTTTTGAAATTTGCTCTATCAAACATTTTGTCTCCATATCATCAGATGGGCATAAAACTGTCATATTAGGTAAAGCCCTCATTAAAGCTAAATCTTCTAGCATTTGATGTGTTGCCCCATCTTCTCCTACAGTAATTCCAGCATGAGTTGCACATATTTTTACATTTAAATTTGGATAACAAATACTAGAACGTATTTGATCATAAGCACGTCCTGCTGCAAAAGCTGCAAAAGTACTCACATATGGTATTTTTCCGCAAGAAGCCATCCCTGCTGCTACTCCCATCATGTTAGCCTCTGCAATTCCCATATCAAAAAATCTGTCAGGATATTTTTTTGCAAAAATACTGGTTTTTGTTGCTGCTGATAAATCTGCATCTAATACCACAATATCTTTATTTTCCTCTCCTAATTTTTCTAACATTTCTCCATAACTTTGTCTTGTTGCTTTCTTTTCTTCTTTCATAAGACTTTCTCCTTTCACTTTCTTATATTTTTGTTATTGTTTATACTAAAATCTAGCAAGGTATAAAAAATAATATATATTTAACCTTGCTAACATTTTAGTCTTATAATATTGCCCCAATCATCCCTGCATCATTATCTAATATAGCAGTCTGAACAATAATTTCTTTTCTTTCGTTGAATAGTAAATTATCCTTTAATAATTTTGTTTTCAATTTGTCTAAAAAAATCTCTTCATAGAATACAAAACTTCCACCAATTCCAATTGCTTCTGGTTCAAAAATATTTATCAAGTTTGATATTCCTATACTTAAATAGTCTATATATTGTTCTATCAATCTATTGGTTTGTATATATTTAGGATTATTTTTATCCATTTTTCTTAACATATCTAATAGTTCTTTTCCACTAGTTCTCTCATCTAAATCTAAAATTTCTCTTAAATTATCTTTAAATGCTTTCATAGAAGCATAGGTTTCCCAACATCCTCTTTTTCCACATTTACATAGATTTCCATTTTTTTCTATTAACATATGCCCAAATTCACAGCCAGGCAATTCTCCTGTATCTAATAATTCATTATGAATAATAACTGCTCCTCCAATTCCTGTTCCTAAAGTTAAAAATATGCTTCTATTATATGATTTTAACGCACCATATGTATTTTCAGCCAATGCTGCACATTTGGCATCATTTCGAATTTTGATTGGTATCTGTATCTTATCTTGTAAATTTTTTACAATCTCATAATTTTTTAATCCCAAATTAACTGATTTTACAACTGTTTCATTTTTCACTGTTCCTGGTATAGCAATCCCTATTTCTGTAATTTTATATTGTTGCAAAAAATTTGCTGTTTTTTCGATGATATAATCTTCTATTACTTTTTTGATTGTATTTTTTTCAGCTTTTGTAATTCTTTTTTCTACTTTCTCTAATATTTTCCCCTTATTATCTACAACACCTATGGCAATATGACTACCACCTAAATCAATCCCTATTTTCATTTTAGGTTCACCGCTTTCTTGAATTTCATAACAATTCACTATCTTTTCTCTTGTGTTTTGATTATATCATATAACATTTTTTTCAACAATAGGGACAGTCCAAATCGTTACAAAAATTATAAGATATTTTTTTGTTTACTTACTCAAATCCAAAAACCAATATATAAATATTTTTTAATTATTCGAATGTGACCGAAATAGTTCTACAAATTCTAAAAAGCTTAATAATTCACATAAAAATGTCCCAAAAAGAAACGTCCCCAAAAGGACAAAAAGACATTAAACACCATATGCTGAGAATAGGAAATTTCCCATATATACTTGAATACATGGAACTAATACAACTAATACAAAGAAAATTAGAACCACTCCAACAATTGCATATACAACTTGTGGTAATACTTTCATAATCTTTTCCATAATATTATCAATATCAATTTGCATATATTCTACTAATTTTTCCATCATTTCTGCTAAGTCTGTTTGCATACCAATTTTTAGCATTTCTGTTATCATTGGGTTTGCCAATCCCGATTCTTCAAATGGTTCTATCCATGAACTACCTGTTAACATATTATTAATAGATGTTTCTATCATAGAAAGCATCACATAATTTTTTACAACATTTTTGCTAACTTCTATAGAGTCTTGTATTCTCATTCCATTTTTTAGATTTAATAACATTGCTCTTAAAAATCTTGAAAAATCTAATGCAAATATTAATTCCCCGAAAATTGGCATTTTGTATTTAAAGTAATGAAAGTTATATTTTCCTTTTAGTGTGTTAATATAAAACACAATAGCTCCTGTAATGATTGCAATCATAATAACTGGTATATACCAATATGCTATCATCGTATCCACAACATCTGCAAACCATAAGGTAATTGCTGGCAATTCTTCTTCTGTTCCTAACTCGTCAAAAATCCCTTGAATCGTTGGTATCGCTACTAATGTCCCTACCAAAAGCATTACTAATAGTAATACAAATTGAATAATATTGGGTACTAAGATAGATCTTAATTTTCTAGTTAAAGCATCTGATTCATCTAGATATTTTACTGCTTGTTCTAGAGAAGTTGTTAAAGAACCTGATAATTCTCCTACTTTTATCATGTTAATATAGATATATGGAAATATATTAGAATAATATTCCATTGTGGTATATATGTTTTCACCAGCTTCAATACCGGCTAATATATCTTCTAACACTCCTCTAAATGATACATTTTCTGTACTTTGAATAATTGTATCTAATGCATGGATATTGTTAAAATTTGCCTTTTTTAATAGATAGAAATTTTGTGTAAATATCATAATATCTCTTGTTGTAATTTTTTCTGTTTTTGCAAAATATAAATTTATTTTTTCTTTTGTTGTTAATTGTTTGGGTTTATTTTTTGCTATATTGGCAGTATTTACATTTTTCATAATTTCTTCTATATTTGTAATATTTTTCTTTGCTCTTTTTTTCTCTTTTCCTACATATCGAATTTGTTGAACATCAATCGGTATTAAACCATTATCTTTTAAATTTTTTAACAAATTCTGTCTGCTTGGAGATTCTATTTTATTTCTAACAATTAATCCAGATTTTGTCATAGCTCTATATACATAAGTTGGCATGTTGTACCTCCTTTTTATGCATTTTTAGTATTTCTTTTAATTTTTAATTGCATAATGGTTCTATTTAAGATTTCTTGATTTTTCTCTTCTATTTGTGATTTTGCTTGTTCTAACGTAATTTTATCATTTACAAAAAGTTCTGCTAAAGAATTGATTAATCCAATACTTCCTTTTTCTAAATTACTTTGTATAGCATCTTCTATTTCAGATACACTTAATTTTTCTTTTCTAATAATTCCAGCAACAATATTATCTACTACCATAACTTCTGGAACTAATACCAATTTTCCATCTATTCCTTTTAATAATCTTTGTGAAACAACTAATTTTAATAGAGCTGATAATAAATATTTTACACTTGCTTGATCTCTTACCTCATAGAAATTTATCATTCTGTCAATGGTTTCTGCACAAGATTTTGTATGCAAAGTTCCAATAACTAAATGTCCTGATTCTGCCATTTCTATTGCAGCTTCCATTGTGGTTCTATCTCTAATTTCTCCAATAACTAAAATATCACAATCTTCTCTTAGAGAATTTTTTACACCATCACTAAAAGTCAATACATCTCTTCCTTTTCCAACTTCCTTTTGAACAATTAACGATTTTTTAGAATGATGTCTATACTCAATTGGATTTTCTAATGTTAGTATTTTTTTGTTTTGATTTTCATTAATATAGTCTATCAAAGAATTTAGAGTTGTACTTTTACCAGAGTTTGTTTTTCCCGTAACTAAAATTAATCCTTGTGGTTGATAGGTCATTCTTCTCACAACATCCGGAATTCCCAAAGATTCATAAGGTGGCAATTCATTTTTAATAAGTCTTAGAGTACATGTAGGAATTTCATCTGAAGATGATATATTGACTCTTAAACGAATATCTTTATATTCATAAGATATATCCAATTTTTTAGTTGAATTATACACCTCATCTTTATCTACATTTCCTTTTACTAAATAGTCATATGCTTCTGTCATATCTTCTTCTTTCAATTCTTCCATATCTTCTATCTCTACTAAATCTCTTGCAATTCTAAGCATTGGTTTATTTCCATATATCATGTGAACATCTGATGCATCTTTTTCCATTGCAATATCTAGGATTTTATTCATATTCATTTTTTATTCCTCCCAGTTATTTTTCTATTAATTTAGAAAAACAATAACTTTTTATTTAATTCTTCTAATGTGGTTTCTCCTTTTAATACTTTTCGAATCCCATCAACTATTAATGGCCTATAATGTTCCTTTAATGCTTTTTTTCTAATTTCCATATTGGATGCACCTGTCACAATTAATTCTTTCAATTCATCTGTAATATTTAAAAATTCAAAAATTCCAATTCTATCATAAAAACCACTACCATTACAATAATCACATCCTAATGAATCATAAGTTTTTACATTTTCGAAATCTACTTTTTCACCATATTTTTCTAAAATATGGGTTATAAGATTTTTTTCCTCTTTGGTAAACTGCCTTTCACGTTTACATTTCGGACAGATTCTTCTGACTAATCTTTGCGAAATAGAGGTCGCTAAAGTACTTGCTATATCATAATTTGATATACCAATTTTTCTTAATCTATTGATAACCTCTATACTATCAATGGTATGAATCGTAGATAATACATAATGTCCTGTTTGGCCAGCTTGTACTGCTATTTCGGCTGTTTCCCTATCTCTAATTTCCCCCACTAAAATAATATCTGGGTCTTGTCTTAATACAGTTCTAAGTGAACCAGCAAAAGAGGTTCTATTGTCAATTTCTATTTGATTTAATCCTGGAATACGAATTTCAACGGGGTCTTCAATTGTTGTGATATTAATTTCTGGTTTATTTAAATAATCAATAATACTATATAAAGTGGTAGTTTTACCTTCTCCTGTTGGTGCTGCAATAATTGTAATACTATTCTTCTTATTAATACTTTTCGCAAATTCTTCTTCTTCACCATAATATCCTAAATCAAATATATTTTTGATATTTGCATTTTTCTTTAATAATCTTAATACAAATTTTTCTCCATATACATTCGGTTGTGAAGATACACGGATATTATAATCTTCATAAAGTAGGATTCTTCCATCTTGCGATTCTTGTTTTTCTTGATGCATATTAGAAATCGCTTTTAATCTTCCGATAATTTGTTGCTGTTTTTCTTTATCAAGATTAACTTCTGTAACTAATTCACCATCAATCCTATATCTAATACGGATAGAATTTGCCATTGGTTCTATATGGATATCACTAGCTCTTTTTTCTATACCAGTTTTAATAATACTATCTACTAAATTGATAACTGTAACTCCTGATTTATGAATATCTGCATTTGCTTTTCCTTCTAAAGATTTCAAAATTCTTTCAATATCTTTTTCAAAAGTGATATATGTTTCCATAATTAATCCTTTATTTAACAATAACAAACGGATTGTTTCTATACTTTTTCTATTAACTGTATTAGGAAAACATACTTTGATTTTTCCATTTTCGATTTCAAAAGGAACAGCACTATTTTTTTTAGCAATATCTAAAGAAATATATTCTTCTATATCAATTTTTATAGAACTTTTACTTAACAAAATGCCTCTTTCTCCTAAGATTTCTCCAATTGCTGTAATTAATGTATATGGATCACATATATCTAATTCATATAAACAATCACCAATTTTTACATTAGGATGTTGTCTTTGATACTCTAATGCTCTTTCTATATCTTCTTCATCAATAATCCCTCTTTTTACTAGTTCCACCCCAATCGGCTGTCTTTTTTTCAAATCCATCTTGACTTTCATTCCTTTCTTAAAGCTCTAAACTGGTTGGAAAAGAATTAAATATTGTAATTATTTTTCAACCTTAAACACCTCTTTTATGTCTATTCTACTAATGTATAGGTTGTTTCTCTTTCAAAATTTTCTCCTTGTATAATAACTGTTACAGTTATTTTTCCATTTTCCTCCTCATTAGTAGTAAATACACAACCTGTTATATTTTGTGCAATTTTTACTTTGTTCATATATATCCCTTCATTTTTTGGTATATATGTATATTGGTTTCCACTAGAAAAAATAATGTAATTCTGTGTATTTGTGCTATTTTGTGCATCATCTGATTCTTTATCTCCAAGTTTTATTGGTGATTGAATATCTAGTATCTTATTTCCTTTTTTATTTACTTCTTTAATGAAATACGAATTAAATTTTGTATATTGTTGATTTAAATCTTGATTTATAGATTGAATATTTACATTTTTATAAAAATATGAAGTTAATACTGTAATAACTGATACAATAATAAGCATAACAATAATATATATTGTTACAGATATTAGTGTAAGCCCTTTTTCTGTTCGCATACATTTCTCTCCTTAAGGATTACTCACGAATCATTTTTTGCTATAACTGTTGATAATTCTACTGTTTTTATTTCATCCCCTTCTTTATATGCTATTTCCACTGTTACTTTTTTTACTAATCCTGATACTATCGTGTCATCACCTTGATTTTCTGGTAAATTAGAATAATCTATAATGGTTATTTTCTTTGAAAAGCCCGTTGTCTTTCCGATTGCAGTATTTCTTTCTCCTTCTTTGTCTGTCATATTTACAAAGTCATTTGTTCCATCTGTTGGTGTATCTTGTAAATCTTCAAAATTTTGTGCTTTCAAACTTTCAATTTCATTAATTGCATAGTTTGTCGCCTCTGTTCTTCTTTCTATAGAGATAAAATTTGCATTAATTGTATACATGATAGCAACAATTAATGCAACAAATAACGTGATTAATATAATAGAAACTGTTAAATCGATACTGGTAAATCCTTCTTGATTTTTTATTTTCATTTGATATTCCTTTCTTATATTATATAAAAAATTTATACCAAGCTAATACAAATATAAGATTTAAAATATTAGATACACCTAAAATAAATCCATAATCTATCTTTTTACCATAATCATTTTTTTCTCTTCTTACTCCTTTTCGTATATTTTCTATCTTATGCATCAATAATTCAATAGCTACTACTAGAGCTGTCATAAGAATGGTATTAATAACAACATATTCACCAGTAAAAATAACCATAGTTAAAACAGTTAATATAACTCCATTTACATAACTATTCTTAGCATATTTTTTTAGTGTAACTGTATCTAAAATTAAAATAATAATATAAAATGCTAGATATATAATATATCTATATATACTATCTTTCTCTACTACACATAGATATATTATATATGCAATAGATAGTAAAATACCATACATAGATATTGATTTTTCTATTTTTCTATTTTCAACATCAATTCCAGCCATGATAAAAACAAAACACAAATAAAGTGCCATAAATGCACCTTCTGCAAGTAAGATAGGATTTAGGCTATTGATATTGATATTCATTAAATATGCTATAATTACAAATATAAATCCTGATAAAATTTCTATTATAAAATATTTAGGTCTAATTTTTTGTTTACAATATCTGCATTTTCCTAATAAAAAGATATAACTAAATATTGGTATTAAATCTAAAAATTTTAATTTATGGTTACAATTAGGACAATATGAATGTGTATGTGTAATATCTTGTTTTTTAGGTATTCTGTATATAGCTAATGTAAAGAAACTGCCAAATACAGTCCCCATTATGAATATTAATATATATAGTAGTATATTCATTTTTTCTCCTTTTTCTTCAATTATTTTATCTATTCGTTCTTTACTTTCTATTTTTGTTATATTTGTGCATTAAAAATTTTCTCTTTATTGATTTGTGATATGATGTTTTTTTGCATAGGAAAAATCAAATATTGTCTTGACCACATATAAAATTTTCCTATACAAAAAAGGTTAATCTTCTTATATTCGGATAATAATTGCATATTTATTTTACACATGTGGCAAAATTACTTTTTTATACTTGTTGTGTAACAATTCTTCCTGTTGAAGGTAGAACATAAATATCCTGTCCTTCTGCAAAATCTACTTTTAATACTGAAACTTCTTCTTCTAAATCATCCTCAGCAATATTTAAAGTTGTATCAGTAACATCAGTTACATTTGCATCTGAAGTTGTTCTATATATTGCTGATTTTAATTCTTCTTTATTTATTTCTAATGTAGATGGTGAATTATTTGTATTGGTAATATTTGTTGCTATAGCACCTCCTGCATGATATTCGGTTATTAAATCTTCTACTGCTAATTTAACAATTTCTTCATTGCTTTTTTGAATTGTTGCTGTTTGAGCTTGTCTTGATCTTGTAAGAAGCCCCTTATCTCCTGCAAGCATAGCAATTGAAACTGCTGCTAAAATTAACAAAATAATAATCGTAATAACTAAAGCTATTAAAGTAATACCATTTTGCCTTCTCATTTTTGCGTTCCTCCTTTTCTTTTGGCATAAGTTAAATATATATAATTTATGTTTAAAAAACATAACATTAAAAACTAATTTTATTTTATCCCTGTATCAGGATAGAATGTTGAACTACCTGAAGTAGTATTATTATTGGTTTCTGTTGAATTTTCTGAAATTATGTTATTACTTGATTCTGTTGAACCCTCTGGGTTTGTATTATTACCTGATTCTGTTGAAGTACCATTTTGTATTATATCTTCACCTGAATTTATAGATGTTTCATAAGATGCAAATGGATTTGCTTTTCCTGGTACATAAGTATTGATTCTTTCATAATTATCCAAATCTGTTGAGTCAACACTATATGTTAAAATAATTTCATCATTTTCTACATCTTTGCCTTTGTTCAGTTCTAATTGTACTTTTTCTGGCGTTGTATAAGATACTGCATCTGGTATCATTTTATTACTCGGTACATATTCATATAATAGAACCCCAAGTATTAGTATACTTGCTAAACAAATTAATAACATAATAATCATTTCTTTTATAAATATTTTAGCCATAATACACTCCTTTACTGATTAGACGTATTTGCTGTATTGGTATTATTGGTTGTATTATTTATATTGTTTGTACTATTCGTATTATTGGTGTTTGTATTAGTAGTATTTGTTGTATTTGTGGTATTAACTGTATTTTCACTTATTGAATCATTCGTTTTAGTATCTATTGAAGAAATTCCTTCAATCGGTATATTTTTGCATACAAATGTGGCTCTTAATATAGATGTAGATTCCCCTACTGTCATTGAAAATTGTTCTATCTTAAATGCCAAACCTGAATCATCTTCTATATCTCTGATAAATTCACATATACCAATATAAGTACCATCAACCGTGAAGTTTAAATCATAAACATTTTGTCCTCCTGTTCCAGTTGTTAAAGATATATCTATATTAACCCCTTCACTTGTTGCATGTATACCAATTCCTGTCCATAAAAAATCTAATGTATATTTTGATAATTGACTTGCTGCTTCAATATCTCCTGAACTACTAATTGCTACCATGTCTTGATATATTGTTTTTTGTTCTTCTAATTCTTTCATACTAGCATTTACTTCAGCAACTTTTCCAGGAAAATTAGAAGTTGCAAGACTTGTAGCTTGACTAACAGTTTCATCTAATGTTGCATTTTCATCTTGTAATTTTTTTATTCCCCAAATGCTAAATCCCCCTATTTCTAGTCCATGCATAATGGTATAAATCGTTAATATCAATACAAGTGCGATTAAAATGAGTATTAGTAATTTTTTCATGGTAAATCTCCTTCTATCTTTACTTTGATGACATTGTTCTCTTGTTTACCTGAAGTAGAAATTACATCTGTTAAAAACATTTCTGTATCCAATTTTGCCTTAAACATTCCTAACTGCTCATATTTATTGGATTGTGCCTCAATCGCAACATGTGTTCTTGTTGTATTTTGTATTGAGGTTATTTGAACATTTTCAGGAATAATATACATAATTCTATTTAATAAATTTGGTATCGCATCCCTTGTTTTATTTGCATCTATAAGTCTATCATTTAAATCTTGTAAGTTTTGAATCATTTTTGTGTAATCATTTTTGCTAGAATCTATTTTTGTTTTATCATCATCTGCCAACTGTATTTGTGTATTTGTATTATCAATTGATCCTTGCGCTTGTTGTTTTTTTTCCTTCATTTGATTTTGTAATAATATAGCAAAGCCACTATAAACAGCAAATAATATCATTAGCCCAACTACCGTTCTTAGTAAACTAATTTCTGTTTTATCTAGTTTTTCTCCCAAATCATTGGTAAACCATCCAGAAGTTGCTAATTTTCCTTTCTTTTCTTTATTTGAATTTACTTCTATTTTTAACCAATCTGGGATTCTTTCTTTCAAAGTTTGTTTTTTAAAGTTAATTCCTTGTATTCCTTGTCCTACTCCTGTTAAGGCTAACGATATTGCTGAATTTACTTCTATATAATCTTGTATACTAATTTCTTGTCTTGTATTAATAAAATATGGCTTTAATATTTCACATTCTACTTCGCCTAAATATTCTTGAAAATATAGATCTATATTATTAATTAATGCTGCTGTTCCTGTTAAGTATACTTTTTTTATTCTTTCTTCCCTTTCATTAATAATTTTTCTTACATTTCCAACAATTGTATATAAAGTCGGCATAATATCTTCTAAATATCCAATCTCTTCTTCTTGAAGATTTTTTCCTTCTGCAGTATAAATTGTTGTATTTTTACATATTTCATATGCTTTTGAAAAAGAGTTTTCTTTTAAATTTATTTTTCTTAAAAACTCTTGGCTTCCTTCTTGAAATGTTTGAATATTATATACATTCTCATCTAGGATTGTTGTTACTGTTGTCATTTCTTCCATATTCACAATTAAATAATTTTCTTTTGGTCTTGTTTCTATCAAATTTGTAATGGATATTGATACAGGAATAATTTTTGTTAATTTGTATTTTTCTAAAACTTGATTTTTCTTTGTTAATTCTATTTTATTAGCAGCAATATGAATTACTTTTAATTTGTCTTTATCTTCTGGATTTTTTGAAACGACAAATCTTGTTTCAAAAACGTTTGGATTATATCCCTGATCATTACAATACATTTCAAATTCTGTTTTTATTGCCTTTGATAAATCTCTATTGCTTAACATTGCAAACATATCAAAATAGTTATAAATTTCATCAGATAAATTAATACTAATTGGTGTTTTATAACTATATGTTTCTTTTATTATTTGATTAATTGCTTTTTCTAAATTATCATAAAACTTTACGCCAAAAAATTCTACTTTTATTTTTTCATGTTCTTTTGACACTTTTGCATATTTAATTGTATTGCTTTCTACATAAACTCCTAAACAGCTTGCCATGTCTTGCTCCTTTTTGTATTTTTTGTTTATTCTTATTTTTTGCACTTCATAAAATTTGATACATGAAGAAATTAGTAAGTTTCTATTTATTGGCAAGCATGTATATTAATTCTATTTTATTTTATCATCCCCAATCTAAAAATCAATACTTTTAAATCGATTTTAATGCAATTGTAATTGAAGTGTATTCAAATTGTAATATTTGATTCTTTCTATATTTTATATCCATATATGTCTATTATTTTTAATACATACTGTAAGACAGAACAATACTATTTTTTCTGTAATTTACATATAAAAAATCCGTCTGTTTCTTCATTTTGATATAATTGAATTTTGTCCATATTTTCTATTTTGGACATTTTTATTTTTGTATATTCAAAATTTTGATTTTTTTCTAAAAATTTTTCTATGACTTTATCATTTTCTTCTGTAAAAATACTACATGTTGAATAAACCATTTGCCCTTTGGCTTTCAAATATTTTGAACAAGTATCTAATATCTTTTGTTGAATTTGCGTAATTTCTTCAATATCTTCTGGCTTTCTTTTCCATTTGATATCTGGTTTTCGTTTTAAAACACCAATTCCTAAACATGGTACATCTAACAAAATTTTATCAAATTTTTCTTTATATTCTTCCTTATACACCATTGCATCTTGGCATTCTGTTTTAATAATATGAATGTTTAATCGTTTTGCATTTTCTTCTACTAATTGTACTCTATGAGGATGCAAATCCCAAGCAATAATTTCTCCTTTGTCTTCCATTAATTCTGCCATATAAGTCGTTTTACCTCCTGGACTACTACAAGCATCTAATACAAGTTCATTTGGCTTTGGATCAACAACCTTAGCAATCAGTCCAGCCCCCTCATCTTGAACTGTAAAATATCCTTGTTTAAATAAGTCTAGTTGCTCTATATTCTTGGTTTTTTCTAATATTAAAAAGTCTTCTAAATCCCCTTCCTTAAATGTTATATCTCTTTCTTTTAAACAATTTTCTAGTTCTGGTTTATTCGTTTTTAAACGATTAATTCTAATTGTCACTTTTGGCTTTATATTAGAAGCCTTACAAATTTCTTCTACTTTTTCTATATCATTTTCTTTTAATAATTCTTCTATCATCCAAACTGGCATCGAGGTTGTCTTTGAAATTCTTTCAATCGGATTTTCAATCTCAAAAAATGCTTCATAATCTTTTTTCTCTACTTTTCTTAAAATAGCATTTACAAAATTACTGCTTCCTTTATGTCCATATCTTTTTGCTAAATTAACACTTTCATTAACTGCAGCTGATTTAGGAACTTTATCTAAAAAAACAATCTGATAAATTCCCATTCTTAAAATATTTAAAATCCATGGAGAAATTTTTTTTAGTTTTAGTTTTGAATACTTTTTTATGATTTCATCTATCGTTAACTTCCACGAAGTAACACCATATACAATTTCTGAAATAAAACCAATATCTCTATCATCTAATTTGTTTTTATTCTCCTTGATATTTTCATCTAAAGCAATATTAGAATATGCTTCTTCTTTATCAATTTTATATAAAGTTTTTAATGCGATTTCTCTTACTATATCCATTCTTTTTTGTGTTTTCTCCTTTTCTTTTTACTTATTTCTCTATTCTTCTTAGTTATTTAGATTATATACTGTAATTTATATTTTTTCTACCAATTTTGTATATTTTTTATTTTTTTGGAAAACATACTTTTAAAAGATTTGGAGAGTTTTAGAGTAAAAACAGTTTTTTCTCTAAAGCCATAACATTTATTAAAACAAAAATTGTTCGAATGGAGGTTTTATAATGGAAATCAAAAAACATTTAATTATTACTGGTAATTCAACTGTATCATGGAAAGATGCTATTGTAAAAGCTGTTGCGGAAGCTTCAAAAACAATTGATTATCTTTCTGATGTTAGAATTTTAGAACAAAGAGCAAGTATTAGTGGAGACAAAATTTCTGAATATTTTGTTGACTTAGATATTTCATTTTCTATTGATTTAAATAGAAAAGATAACAAAGATGCTTAATTTTTTAGAAAGGAATTATGTATAATGGAAAATCCAACAGAAACAAAAAAAACATATCAAGATTATGTGGACAAAAAATCTCCCAACTCACCTATACTAAAAAATTGTTTTAATGCTTTTTGGGTTGGAGGTCTGATTTGCACAATTGGGCAGATTATACTTAATATTTGCAAAGATAGAGGATTTGATACACAAATCTCTGGGACAATTGTTTCCATTTTGTTAATTGGCTTATCAGCATTTCTCACTGGTTTAAACATTTTCAATAAAATCGGAAAATTTGCAGGTGCAGGTTCTTTAATTCCAATTACTGGATTTGCCAATTCTATTGTTTCTCCAGCTATGGAGTATAAATCAGAAGGATATGTTATGGGAGTTGGCGGAAAGATGTTCACCGTCGCTGGACCTGTTTTAGTATTTGGTATTTCTACCTCTATATTAGTCGGTATTATCTACTTAATTTTTAACACACAAAACATTACTTTAGTTTAATATAATATGTTAGGTTGCCAAAGGGGACGGGCTATTTTGGCAACTTGTTTACACACTTAAGTTTATTAAATATTTATAGTATGAAAGTTGCCAAAATAGCCCGTCCCCTTTGGCAACCTTTTGTTTCATCTTGAAAGGAGTTGAATATTTTGGAAAGATTAGGAAATCAAACCATTAAGTTTACTACTCCTCCTTCTATCTTAGAATGTGCTTCTATTGTTGGGCCCAAAGAAGCAGAAGGCCCTTTGGCTAAATATTTTGACCAAACATTAGATGATGAATTTTGGGGAGAGAAAACATGGGAAAAAGCAGAAAGTAAAATTATAAAAGAAACTGTAAATATGGTTATTAGAAAAGCTCGGTATTTCAGCAAAAGACATTGATTGTATGTTTGCAGGAGATTTACTTAACCAATGTATTTCTTCAAGTTTTGGGTTAAGAGATTTACAAATTCCTTTCTTTGGCGTATTTGGTGCGTGTTCTACTTTTGTTGAATCTTTAACCTTAGGTGCTATTTGTGCTGAAAGTTTTGCAAATTATGTGTTATGTGCTACCTCTAGTCACTTTTGTAGTGCAGAAAAACAATTTCGATTTCCTTTAGAATTAGGAAATCAAAGGCCTCAATCTAGTCAATGGACAGTTACTGGCTCTGGTAGTGCCATTGTTTCAAAAAATGGAAATGGACCATATATTACACATGTTACACCTGGAAAGATTATCGATATGGGAATAAAAGATGGAAATAATATGGGGGCTGCTATGGCACCAAGCTTTGCAGATACATTAACAACCCATTTCCAAGATACTGGAAGAAGTCCTAATTACTATGATGCGATTATTAGTGGGGACTTAGGTTATGTAGGAAAAGATATTGCCATTGACTTATTAAAAAACAATGGATATAACATTAAGAATAATTATAATGACTGTGGTGTGTTAATCTTTGATAAAGAAACTCAGGATACGCATAGTGGTGGTAGTGGTTGTGCCTGTTGCGGAACTGTATTTTCTGGTTATTTCTTTAAACAATTAAAAGAAAGAAAGATGAAAAGAATTTTATTAATTGCCACTGGTGCTTTAATGAACTCTACTAGTTCACAACAAGGAGAATCCATTCCTGGTATTGCCCATGCAATTAGCATTGAAAATTTATAAATCTTATGATTAAGAAATATAAGCAATCATTTAGCTTATTTATATCATTATTTGTTAACTTATGAAAGGAATGAAATTTTATGAATGAAGTAGATTGGGGTTCTGTTTTTGAATGGTCTACCCTTCTAAAATGTTTTGTTGTTGGTGGTCTAATCTGTGTCATCGGCCAAATTTTAATTGATAAAACGAAATTAACACCTGCTAGAATTTTAGTTATTTTCGTAACCTTAGGTGCTATTTTGGGTGGATTAGGAATCTATCAATATTTAGTAGACTTTGCAGGAGCTGGTGCAACCGTTCCATTAACGGGATTTGGATATAATTTGGCAAAAGGAGCTATTGAAGAAGTAAAAAATATAGGATTGATTGGTGCTTTCACAGGTGGTGTCAAGGCCGCTGCCGGACGGAATCGCCGCTGCCATTTTCTTTGGTTACTTAGCTTCTTTGATTTCAAAACCAAAAATGAAAAAACAATAACACAAAAAAATAAAGCTATTTCATCTTATATGAAATAACTTTTCAGACTGTTGACAAAGTATATAAAAAATTTTGTCAACAGTCTTTTCTTTTTTTAAAAATTAAGTTAAAAT